>JAXDQV010000075.1:0-3399 GCA_034667645.1 Chthoniobacter sp. | reverse complement strand
TCAACAAGGACGCCGGCCGCGACCACTGGCCGCGCGTTTTTTCCATTGCTCTCGCGGGCGGCGGCGTGAAGCGGGGCGCGGTTTACGGCTCGTCCGATCCGACCGGGGGAGAACCCGACGAAAACCCACTCTCGGTCGAGGATTTCGCCATGACGATTTACAAACAGCTCGGCATCGACGGCGCGAAAAAACTGATGTCTCCCGGCAATCGCCCGATCGACATCGTCCGCGGAGGCCAGGTCGTCACGGACTTGCTCGCGTAACCGATGCGGTTTGCTGCGCTCGCGCTGTTTTTAGCGATCGCGACGGTTCTCCGGGCCGCCTCGCCGCAACTCAGCGCCATCAATCCACCCGGCGCGCAACGTGGTTCAGAGTTGGAGATCACGGTTGCCGGCCAGCGATTGGCGGACGCGAAAGGACTGCTTTTTTATTCGCCGGGCATCGAGGTGGAAAATGTCTCGCCGGTGGATGGCGGTAAGTTTACAGCGAAGCTGAAAATTGCCGCGGATTGTGCGCTCGGGGCGCACTCGGTTCGCGTCTGGACGGCGAGCGGCCTCACGGAGTTGGGCACGTTTTTCGTCGGGCCATTTTCAAATATCCCGGAGCGTGAGCCGAACAACGATGTCCCGCACGCGCAGCCGATTGGCATGAACAGCACGGTCAACGGACTCATCAAGGACGAGGACGTGGACTACTTTTCGATCGAGGCGAAAAAGGGGGAGCGGATCACCGCCGAAGTCGAGGCGATCCGGCTCGGGGTCACAATGTTCGATGCCTGGCTCGCCATCCTGACCAAAGACGGCCGGCAACTCGCCGCGAACGACGACAGCCCGCTTTTTCTCCAGGATCCGCTCGCCTCAGTCGTCGCGCCGGAGGATGGGACGTATTTAATTGCGGTTCGCGAGAGCACGTGGGGCGGCAGCGACAAAAGCGTCTATCGGCTGCACGTCGGCAATTTTCCCCAGCCACTCGCGGTGTATCCGGCCGGTGGACAGACGGGCGAAGAAGTGCCGGTGACCCTGCTCGGCGACGTTTCGGGCAGTATCGAGAAAACCGTGAGATTGCCGGCCAGCGAGGATCCGAAATTTGAGATTTTCGCGGAGCAGGACGGCGTGGTTGCGCCCGCGTCGAATGCCATCCGGGTGTCTCCGTTTCCGAACGTGCTGGAAACCGAGCCGAACAACTTTGTTAAACAACCAACTGCAACTGATCGAGCGCTCCCGCTGGCTTTTAACGGCGTGATCGGCGAACGCGGCGACGTCGATTTCTTTAAGTTTCGCGCAAAGAAAGACGAGCAGTGGGACTTCAATGTTTACGCACGGCGCCTGCGCTCGCCACTCGACTCGGTGCTTGAGATTTTCGACGCGAACGGCAAACGCCTCGCGAATAACGACGATTCCGCGGGATCGGACAGCTACCAGCGCTTCAAGTTTCCAGCCGATGGCGAGTATTGCATCGCGGTGCGCGACCAGCTCGGACGCGGCGGCGCCACGTTCACCTATCGCGTCGAAGTGACGCCGGTTCACGCGCAGATCGCGCTCGCGATTCCCGAGATCGTGAAGGATTCGCAGGAGCGGCAGACCGTCGTCGTCGCCCGCGGGAATCATTACGCCACGCTGCTCCGCGCGAAGCGCTCGGATTTTGACGGAGAGCTGGCGATCGATCCGAAGGATCTGCCGGAAGGCGCGACCTTCGCCGCCGGCTCGCTCGCGGGTGACGTGATGCCGGTGGTTTTTGACGCCGCTGCGGACGCGCCACTGGCTGGAGCATTGTGCAAAATCAACGCCTCGAAATCCGGCGAGAGCACGGCGCTTTCCGGCGGTTACGAGCAAAGTGTCGAGCTGGTGCGGGGCAATCCGAACAACACGGTTTATTACAAGACCGCCGTCGAGAAACTTGCCGTCGCCGTTACGGAGGAAGCTCCAATCACGCTCCAAATCGCCCAACCAAAAACGCTGATGCTCCAGGGCGGCTCGGCAGATTTAAAGATCACCGCGACGCGCGCCGAAGGATTCAGCGGCCCCATCAATGTCGCCATGCTCTACAATCCGCCGGGGATTGGCGCCCAGGCGACGGCGACGATTCCGGCCGGTAAAAACGAGATCACGATTCCCCTGAACGCGAACCCCGAGGCCAAAACGCGCGCGTGGAAAATCGCCGTCACCGGTTCAGCCGATGCGGGCAAAGGAAACGTTTGGGTTTCCTCGCAACTCGCCGAGTTGGAAATCGTGAAACCGTTTGTCACCGGGCGCATCGAACGCGCAAACACAGAGCAGGGGCAACCCGCGACGGTCGTCTGCAAGCTGACACAAAACGCGCCCTTTGACGGCAAAGCCAAAGCGCGACTCCAGGGGTTGCCGAACAAGGCGAGCGCGCCAGAGGTGGAAATCACTTCCGCCGATCAGGAAATCCGGTTTGACGTGACCACGGATGTGACGAGTCCGGCCGGACAATTCAAGGGTCTGTTCTGCCAGATCACGTTTGAAAAAGAGGGCGCGATTTTGGTGGAAAACACCGCGCAGGGTGGCGTGCTCCGCATCGACAAACCGACGAAAGAGGTGGCCGCGAAATGAGCGCCAAATGGCTCAGCATCTCCCTTTGTGCCGGGATCGTCGCGAGCTCGCTATGGAGCATTTACGCGGACGCGCCGGTAATCACCGAAGCAATCCAGCTCAACAAGCCGATCAGTTTTAAAAACGATGTGATGCCGATTTTGACCAAGGCCGGCTGCAATACCGGTGGCTGCCACGGTTCGGCGCATGGCCAGGACGGGTTTCATCTTTCGCTTTTCGGCTATGACCCTGAGGGTGACTACGAGCGCATCACGCGCGAGATGGGCGCGCGGCGGGTGAATCTCGCGCTGCCGGAGGAGAGCCTCTTGTTGCAAAAAGCGACCGGCAACGTGCCGCACACGGGGGGCAAACGGATCGACAAGAAGAGTGATTTCTATCGCGCCCTCGTGGCTTGGATCGATGCCGGCGCGCCGCGCGATCCGGCGGAGATCGCCACTCCGGTTTCCGTCGATATTTCACCAAAGCAGATCCTGCTCGAAGGCGAAAACGTCACGAAGCAGATGACCGTCACCGCGCACTACTCGAATGGCGCGAACCGGGATGTCACGCCGCTCTCGGTCTTTTTCACCAACAACGAAGGCTCGGCCAAAATCTCCCCGGCCGGTGTCGTCACGTCGGGGGGCCGCGGCGAGGCGTTCGTCATGGCCCGGTTCGCGACGAGCACCGTGGGGTCGCAGGTCATTGTGGTTCCGAAGAACCTCGCCTTCACTTTTCCCGTCGTGCCGGAGCGCAATTACATCGACACGCTCATCGACGACAAACTCAAAAAACTGCGCATCGCACCGTCGGAAATTTGCGGTGACGAAGAGTTTTTGCGGCGCGTTTC
>JAXDQV010000074.1:0-9071 GCA_034667645.1 Chthoniobacter sp. | reverse complement strand
CCGAAAATTTCTCGCCACCACGTTTTTGCGCGCCCTCGGCCACGGCACGGACGAGGAAATCATCAAGCTTTTTTACACGATCGAAGACCTCAAACTCAGCGACAAACTGGAGGAAGAGGAGATCGCGACCAAGGTGCTCATCAGCGATGTCCGCGATGGCGAAATCACCGTTGCTCGCGCTTTTGAGCCGCTGACCCAGGCGACCGTGCGGCAGATTCTTACGCTCGGTGTCACCACGGTCAAAGTCGTCGATACGAAACAGGATGACACGGTCATCAAGTCGCTGAAAAAAGATCCTGCGCACGACGAAGAGGAAGCGCTGAAGGATATTTATCGCCGTCTCCGTCCTGGCGATCCGCCAACGGTTGCCAACGCGCGCGGACTGCTGAAGCGGTTGTTTTTTGATCCGAAAAAATACGATCTCGGTCGCGTCGGCCGCTACAAGCTCAACCAGAAACTCACCCTCGACGTCGATCTCGGCGAGCGCGTCATGACGAACGCGGACTTCATCGCCGCGATGAAATACCTCATCGGCCTGCTGCGCGGCGAAGGCACGCTCGATGACATCGATCACCTCGGCTCGCGCCGGGTGCGGACGGTCGGCGAACTGCTCGCCAACCAGTGCCGCGTCGGGCTCGCGCGGACCGAGCGCCTGGTCAAAGAACGCATGACCCTGTTCGACGTGAACATCGAAGGCATGACGCCGCAGAAGCTGATCAATCCGAAGGCGCTGAGCGCGGTGATTCGCGACTTCTTTGGCCGCTCGCAGCTGTCGCAGTTTATGGATCAGACCAACCCGCTTGCGGAGTTGACGCACAAGCGCCGCTTGAGCGCGCTCGGGCCAGGCGGTCTTTCGCGTGATCGTGCCGGCTTTGAAGTCCGGGACGTGCACCCATCGCATTACGGACGGATTTGTCCGATCGAAACGCCGGAAGGTCCGAACATCGGGCTTATCAGCTCGATGAGCACCTATGCGCGGATTAACGATTTCGGTTTCATCGAAACTCCGTATCGCAAAGTCGAGAAAGGCCGCGTGACGGATCAGATCGACTACCTGACCGGAGACCGCGAAGAAGCGTTTCTCGTCGCGCAGGCGAATTCGCCGATGGACAGCCACGGGAAATTCACGAGCGAAAAAATATCCGTCCGCTACCGCGGCGACTTTTTGGAAGTCGAGCCGGACAAAGTCCACTACATGGACATCTCTCCAAAGCAGCTCGTCTCGGTCGCCGCCGGCCTGATCCCATTCCTAGAACACGACGATGCGAATCGCGCGCTGATGGGATCGAACATGCAACGACAGGGTGTGCCGCTGCTAAAGAGCGATGCGCCGTTGATCGGCACCGGCATGGAAGGCAAGGTCGCCCGCGACTCGAAAGCTGTCATTGTCGCCGAAGCGAGCGGCAAAGTGGCGAGCGTCACCGCCGACCAGATTATCGTGACCAAGGACGGCGCGATGCCCGAAGGCCGGAAGAAGATCAAACACGATCCCGAGGAGCACGTTTATGTTTATGAATTGCGGAAATTCATGCGCTCGAATGCGGGCACATGCGTAAACCAAAAGCCGATCGTGAAAAAAGGTCAGGCCGTCCACAAAGGCGACGTCATCGCCGACGGACCGAACACCGAGAATGGCGAACTCGCCCTCGGGCGCAATGTGCTCGTCGCGTTCATGCCGTGGAATGGCTACAACTTCGAGGACGCGATCATGATCTCGGAGAAGGTCGTGAAAGAAGACATCTACACGTCGATACACATCGATGAATTTGAGATCGGCGCGCGCGACACCAAGCTGGGGCCGGAGGAAATCACGCGCGACATTCCGAATGTCAGCGAAGAAGCATTGCGCAATCTCGGCATCGACGGCGTCATCCGCATCGGCGCGGAAGTGAAGCCCGGCGATATCCTCGTCGGCAAAATCACACCGAAATCCGAGACCGAACTCGCTCCGGAAGAGAGGCTGCTGCGTGCGATTTTCGGCGAAAAAGCAGCCGACGTGAAAGACACGTCGCTGACCGTTCCGAGCGGCACTTACGGGATCGTGATGGATGTGAAAGTCTCGTCGCGCAAAGAAATCGCGCGGCAGAAACTCTCGCCGACCGAGTCGAAGCGGCAGGCGAAACAGATCCAGGACGAATACCAGAAGAAAAAAGACGAGTTGCACGAGCAACTGACCGAAGCGCTCTCGAACATCCTGCTGGGCGAGAAAATCCCGCTGGATGTGGTCAATGCGCAAACCGGCGAGATCATCATTCCGGCCAATCGCAAGATCACCAAAACCCTGCTGCGCAAACTGGCGGGCGTTTACGATCACGTGGATATCGATCCGTCGCCGATCCGGAACAAAATCCGCGAGATCATCGGGCATTTCGAACACAAATTCGCCGAGCTCGAACTAGAGCATGAGCGCTCGATGGATAAAGTTGAGAGCGGCGATGACGTCGATCCCGGCATTATCAAGCAGGTCAAAGTTTTCGTCGCCAGCAAGCGCAAGCTCAGCGTCGGCGACAAAATGGCCGGCCGGCACGGCAACAAGGGTGTGGTCGCCCGCATCGTGCCGGAAGAAGATATGCCATATCTTGCTGATGGAACGCCGGTCGAGATTTGCCTCAATCCGCTCGGTGTGCCGAGCCGCATGAACGTGGGCCAGGTGCTCGAAACGCACCTCGGTGTGGCGGCGAAAGCGCTTGGATTCAAGGTCGCGACGCCCGTCTTCGACGGCATCCAGGAGTCACAAATCCGTGAGTATTTAAAACAGGCGAAGAAGGTCGAGGGTTACACTTGGATTAACGAAGACGGCAAAGCCACCGTTTATGACGGACGCACTGGCGATCAGTTCGATCAGCAGGTCGTCGTTGGTTACATTTACATGTTGAAACTCGGCCACTTGGTCGCGGACAAAATCCATGCGCGCGCGGTCGGGCCTTACTCGCTCGTCACGCAGCAGCCGCTCGGCGGCAAGGCGCAATACGGCGGCCAGCGTTTCGGCGAGATGGAAGTCTGGGCGCTCGAGGCATACGGCGCGGCCTACACCTTGCAGGAATTGCTCACGGTGAAATCCGACGACGTGCAAGGCCGCACCCGCATCTACGAGTCGATCGTCAAGGGCGACAACTCTCTGGAAGCGGGAACACCAGAGTCATTCAACGTGCTCATCAAGGAAATGAAGAGCCTCTGCCTCGACGTGAAAGTCGGCGGAAAAGCGCCCGTTCTCGAGAGCGGCGTGATGTAACGAAATTTAACTCAGCGTTTAACAACAGCAAACAGGCACCCATGTCGTCGCGGCCAGCGCGACGACAGCTTTAAAATTATGTCGGAATCAAACATTCGCGAAATTTTCGGGGAAGAGCGGGGCGTCGGCTTCGATCAAGTCGGTATCACGGTAGCGTCGCCGGACAGCATCCGCGCCTGGTCCAAGGGCGAAGTAAAAAATCCGGAGACGATCAACTACCGCACCTTCAAGCCCGAAAAGGGCGGCTTGTTTTGTGAGCGGATTTTCGGCCCCACGCGCGACTGGGAGTGCTCATGCGGAAAATACAAACGCATCAAGCACAAAGGCGTGATCTGCGACCGTTGCGGCGTGGAAGTCACGCTCTCGCGCGTCCGTCGGGAGCGCATGGGCCACATCGAGCTCGCCGTGCCGGTCTCGCATATCTGGTTTTACAAATGCATGCCGTCGCGCATCGGCCTGATGCTTGACATGACCTCGCGCCATCTCGAGCGCGTGATTTATTACGAGGATTACGTCGTGATCGATCCGGGTCAGACGCCGTTGACGCGCTGCCAACTTTTGACCGAAACCGAGTATCGCGAAGCCGTGGACCAATACGGCGAAAGCTTCACGGCTGGCATGGGTGCGGAAGCCATCATGACGATGCTGCGCTCGACCGAACTCGCGAAGCTCAACAAAGAGCTCGAAGAGCAAATGACTACGACGCGCTCAAAGCAGATTCGCAAAAAGCTGGCGAAGCGTTTGAAGCTCGTCGGCGGTTTCGCCAGCTCGCACACGCGGCCGGAGTGGATGATTCTCGAGGTGCTCCCGGTGATTCCGCCGGACCTGCGTCCGCTGGTGCCGCTCGAGGGCGGACGGTTTGCGACCAGCGATCTCAACGATCTCTACCGCCGCGTCATCAACCGCAACAACCGGCTTAAAAACCTGCTTCAGCTCAAGACACCGGACGTCATTATTCGGAACGAAAAACGCATGCTGCAGGAAGCAGTCGATGCGCTTTTCGACAACGGCCGCCACGGTCGCGCGGTCACCGGCGCCGGCAATCGCCCACTCAAATCATTGAGCGACATGCTCAAGGGCAAAGGCGGACGTTTTCGGCAGAACCTGCTCGGCAAACGCGTGGACTACTCGGGACGGTCGGTCATCGTCATCGGGCCCGAGCTCAAGCTGCACCAGTGCGGTCTGCCGAAGAAAATGGCGCTCGTTTTGTTTGAGCCGTTCATCATTCGCGTGCTCAAGGAGCGCGGCTACGTCCACACCGTTCGCAGTGCGAAAAAAATGATCGAGCGTCAGACGCCTGAAGTCTGGGACATTCTCGACGAAGTCACCAAAGGACATCCGGTCCTCCTCAACCGCGCGCCAACACTGCATCGCCTCTCGATCCAGGCTTTTGAGCCGATCCTCATCGAGGGCGAAGCGATCCGCATTCATCCGCTCGTCTGCACCGCTTACAACGCGGACTTCGACGGCGATCAAATGGCGGTCCACGTCCCCCTTTCCGTGGAAGCGCAAATGGAAGCGCGCATGCTGATGCTGGCGCCAAACAACATCTTCTCGCCCTCGAGCGGAAAGCCGATCACCACGCCATCGCAGGACATCGTGCTTGGCTGCTATTATCTCACGCAGAATCCCCGCAAGGCGGCGCAGAAGGAAGGCGAGCGCTTGTCGCTTTTTGAAAACGCGGTTGAAGTCGAGTTCGCACTGTCGGAAGGCAACGTGAAAACGCACGACCGGATTCGTTTTAAAAATCCCGATTTCGGCAAGAAAACCATCTACGGCGATGCCGAAACAAAGGTCATCGAGACCACGGCGGGCCGCGTGATTTTCAACGAGATCTGGCCAAAAGAAATCGGCTTCTTCAATCGCGCCTGCGGCAAGAAGCAAATTTCCGATGTCATCTGGCGCTGCTATCAAGCCTCCGGGCAGGCCGGGACCGTGATCACGCTCGACAAGCTCAAGGAGCTCGGTTTCACGTGGGCGACCAAGGCCGGAATCTCCATCGGCATCGCCGACATGATCATTCCGAAAGAGAAACAGACGGAGCTCGATGCGGCTTACAAGCAGATTGGCGAAGTCGATAAGCAATACAAACGCGGCATCATCACCGACGGCGAGCGCTACAATAAGATCATCGATATCTGGACTCACGCGGGTGAGGAAATTTCGAATGTCATGTTCCGCACTCTCGAGCACAACGAGGGGCGCAAGGAACTGAATCCAGTTTATCTGATGGTCGATTCCGGCGCGCGCGGCAACCGCCAGCAGGTGAAGCAGCTCGCCGGCATGCGCGGATTGATGGCCAAGCCGAGCGGCGAAATCATCGAGCGCCCGATCACCTCAAACTTCCGTGAAGGCCTCACGGTTCTCGAGTATTTCATCTCCACGCACGGCGCGCGCAAAGGGCTCGCCGATACCGCGCTCAAAACCGCGGACTCCGGTTATCTCACCCGCAAGCTCGTCGACGCGTCGCAGGACGTGATCATCAACGAGGACGACTGCGGCACGGTCAACGGCATCGTGGTGCGCGCCATCTACGAAGGCGACGAAGAGGTCGTTGATCTGCCGACGCGCATCGTCGGCCGCGTAAGCTGCGAGACGGTGAAAGATCCGGTGAGCGGGAAAGCGATCATCCGCAAAGATCATCTCATCGACGAGCTCGTCGCTGCTTCGATCGAAAAAATCGGCCACGAACAGCTCAAGATTCGCTCGGTGCTGACGTGCGAATCCGGTCGCGGCGTTTGCGCAAAATGCTACGGACGCAATCTGGCCACCGGCCAGATGGTGAAGCTCGGCGAAGCGGTCGGCATCATCGCCGCGCAATCCATCGGCGAGCCCGGCACGCAGTTGACCATGCGCACGTTCCACATCGGCGGCACGGCATCGCAGACGTTTAAACAACCGATCATCAAGGCGAAAAACGACGGCGATGTCCGCTACAACGATCTGCGCGTCGTCGAGTCGCTGGATGGCAACTGGATTGTGCTCAACAAGAACGGCTCCGTCGGCGTGCACAGCAAGGATGGCCGCGAGCTCGAGCGCTACAACATCGTCATCGGCTCGGTCATTTCCGTGGCCGATGGCGCGCACGTGAAAAAGGGAGACACGTTCGTGCAGTGGGATCCTTACAACGTCCCGATCCTCACGGAGAAGGCGGGCAAGATCGAATTCCGCGACATGATCGCCGGCGTCACGATTAAAAAAGAAGTCGATGAGGCGACCGGCGTCATGGGCACCGTGGTCATCGAGCACAAGGAGGATCTCCATCCGCAGATCGTTGTGGTGGACGACAAATCGCACGACGTGCTCGCGAGCTACTCGATTCCCGCCGGTGCGCACGTCAGCGTGCAGGAGGGCAAAAAGGTTTCTGCAGGCCAGTTGCTCGCAAAAACTCCGCGCAAAATCGCGAAGACCAAGGACATCACCGGCGGTCTGCCGCGTGTGGCCGAACTCTTCGAGGCGCGGCGTCCGAAAGACGCGGCGGAGATCGCAAAGATTGATGGCGTGGTGGAAATTGGCGGCACCGTTCGCGGTAAGCGCCGGGTCATTTTGAAAGACGAAGCGACGGGAGGCGAGGAGGAGCATCTCGTGCCACTGAACAAGCACATCATTGTTTTCAAAGGCGACTTCGTGAAGAAAGGCTCGCAGCTCACGGACGGCTCGGTCGTTCCGCACGAGATCCTCGACGTCTGCGGTCCGCAGGAACTGCAGGAGCACATGGTCAACGAAGTGCAGGAAGTTTATCGCCTGCAGGGCGTCGAAATTAACGACAAGCACATCGAGATCATCGTGCGGCAGATGTTGCGCAAGGTGAAGATCACCGACCCAGGTGACTCGACCCTGCTGTGGGGCGACCAGATTGACCGGCTGGAATTTGAAGCGGAAAATGCGCGCGTCGTGGAAAAGGGCGGCAAACCCGCCGAAGCCTCTCCAGTGTTGCTCGGCATCACCAAGGCGTCGCTCGAAACCGACTCGTTCATTTCAGCGGCCTCTTTCCAGGACACCACCCGCGTCCTCACCGAAGCCGCCACGCTCGGCAAGGTCGATCACCTGCGCGGATTCAAGGAAAACGTCATCATGGGACACTTGATTCCGGCGGGAACCGGCTTCAGCACACATCGAGCGATCAACGTCGTGCAACTCGGCGAAGCGATTGGCGCGCCTGTGGGCGAAGAGCCCGAACCGGCACTCGGATAGGAATCGCAGAAACCGCGAAATTGTGGGCGCAGCACGAAGGAATCACTTCGGCTGCGCCCTTCGCTATTTGGTCTCGATGCGCGGCCTTTGAGAAACCGAATCAAATGTCGATAGCCACCAAGACAGGCGACGACGGCACGACGGCCTTGATGTTCGGACGGCGTGTCTTGAAGACCGATCCGCGCATCGAGGCGTGTGGCAGCATTGACGAACTGAATGCCGCTCTCGGTATGGTTCGCGCAACCTGCCACGACGAATTCATCACCGGCCCGATTTTCAAAATTCAAAAGGAGCTGGTAATCGTGATGGGCGAACTCGCCGTCACCGACGCGGATCGCGAGCGTTATTTGGAAAAGGGATATCAACCTGCCACCGGCGAGATGGTCCAGCGATTGACTACACTCGTTGAGGATCTGGAACGGAACCATCACATCACTTACGAGGGCTGGGCGACGCCGGGTGAAACGCTGGACAGCGCGGCGTTGGATCTCGCACGCACCGCCTGCCGCCGCGCCGAGCGGCGCGTGATCGAGCTTTCGACCGCCGCGCACGTGAATCCGGAGACGATCCGCTACCTCAACCGTCTGTCCGACCTGTGCTGGCTTTACGCACGTTTTGTGGAGACCGAGGCGTCGAAAAAAGATGCGGGCTAACTTGAAACCCTTTGCACTGGGCGCGGCGATCTTGATCCTCGCTGCCGCAGCCATGTGGATGATCCGGCAGCGCCATCCCGCTGCCGAGCCGGTGTCGGGCACGATCGAGGTGGACGAGGCGCATGTGGCTTCCCGATACGGAGGGCGCGTGTCGAAACTTTTCGTGCAGGAGGGCGACACGCTGCACGAAGGCGATCCGATCGTGGAACTCGACGGGTCGGAACTGCAGGCGCGCCGCGACATGATCGCCGCGCAACTGGCCGAGCTCGAAAACGGACCGCGCTCCGAAGAAGTGGAAGCGGCAAGGCAGGAGTGGGAATCGGTCAAGGCTCAGCTCGAATTTGCGCGTGCCGATGCACAGCGCGCCCAGGATTTGCTCCGCTCGAAAACAGTTTCGCCGAACGAAGCGGAGAAGGCGGTGAGCAGCGCCACTGCGTTGGAGAAAAACATGGCGGCGGCGCAGCAACGGTATGAACAACTGCGTATCGGCACGCGACCGGAACGGCTCGATCAGGCGCGCGCGCAACTGGCAGAAGTGAATGCCCAACTCCGCGAAATGCGCATTACGGCACCCGGCGACTGTGTCGTCGAAGTGCTCAACGTAAAGATCGGCGACGTTCTCGCCCCCAACCGGGAAATTGCCACGCTTATCCTGCCGCAGCACCTGTGGCTTCGCGTTTACGTGCCGGAGCCGTGGCTTGGTTTCATCAAAGTCGGCCAGCAGGTGCGAGTTCGGGTGGACTCGTGGAAGGAACAATATTTTGCCGGCAGTGTGGAGCAGATCAACCGCAGCGCGGAGTTTACTCCGCGCAATGTGCAGACGGTGGAAGACCGAATCAAGCAGGTTTTCGGCGTGAAAATCCGGCTCGCAAACCCTGATGACAAGTTACGCGCGGGGATGTCGGCGGATGTGGTATTTTCCAACGTCCCCACTCCCCAGAGATGAGGGAGACGATGATCGAATGCAACGGGCTGACGAAGCGCTTCGGCAC
>JAXDQV010000073.1:0-13160 GCA_034667645.1 Chthoniobacter sp. | reverse complement strand
CGGTGACTCCGCGGGGGCAGGAAAAGGCGGCTGTCTGGGGGCAGGGGAAAGCGATCGGCATTGAGCGGCGTCGAAGGGTCGCGGGAAAAAATCAACATTATTGGTAACCGGCGGGCGCAGACGCTGTGGACATGGATGTGAGGCTCGTTCTCGCGTTCGGTGGCTGGAGGAGGCCGCGATGAAACTCTCGGCGGGTGGAGGGGAAGCGGACGCGAGAATCCCTGGGTCCAAAAGTGTGGCGTGGCTGCGGGGCGGGGTAAAACCCGCCCTGCGGCGTGGGGACTTGCACTAAACTTTACGCTGCGTCTGGCTTAATCTCCGAAAGAGATCTCGACCGCTCGCGCCGTCTGAACCATCTGGCTGTCCGGCTGCACGAGGCGGAGGCGATTGACGGCCTCGGCGATCGGGACCGCCGTCACCTGATAGTTTTGATAGGAAACCATGCACCCGTATTGGCCCTGGTTGATCATTTCCACCGCGTGAACGCCGAAGCGGGTGCCGAGAATGCGATCCAGCGTAGTGGGCGCGCCACCGCGTTGCAGATGGCCGAGAACACAGGTGCGCGTTTCCTTGCCCGTTCGGGCCGCGACTTCGCGCGCGACCACTTCTCCGATGCCGCCGAGTTTATACTCGCCGCTCGCAGTTTCGTGAATCAGCTCTGAGCCATTTTTGGGTCGAGCCCCTTCGGCGACGACGATCAACGTGCTCAGGCAACCGTCCTGATCGCGCTGGCGCACGGCTTGGGCGACTTTTTCGTAATCGAACGGAATCTCCGGAATCAAAATGATGTCCCCGCCACCGGCGAGTCCACCGTAGAGCGCGATCCAGCCCGCGTGCCGGCCCATGACCTCGATCACCATCGCGCGCCGATGACTGCTTGCCGTCGTGTGGAGTCGGTCGAGCGCGTCCGCCACGCATGCGACCGCGGAGTCGAATCCGAAAGTCATCGCAGTCGCTTCCAAATCGTTGTCGATCGTTTTCGGCACGCCGACGGTTGGAATGCCGGCTTCCTGAAGTTGCAGCGCGGTCGTGAGCGACCCGTCACCGCCGATTACGATCAACCCTTCCACACGCAGGCTGGAAAGCACCCGGCGCGTATCCTCGATAATGTCCTCTGCAATCACGGCCTTTTGCCCGGCGCCCACCTTGGCAATGAAATGGCCTTTGTTGGTGGTGCCGATGATCGTCCCGCCGAGCGGCATGATGCCGGCCGTCTTGTGCCGATCCAGCATGATGTAATGGCCGGGCGAGAGCAGGCCCTCGAAGCCCTCTTTAAATCCGACAACCTCCCAGCCCAGTGCCTGCGCGGCGCGAACGACACCGCGTAAAACTGCGTTTAGTCCGGGGCAATCGCCGCCGCTGGTGAGAACTCCGATTCGTCTGCGTTCCATTTTATTTGGTTATCTACTGCTGCTGCGTTCGAGCGGGCGTCCCGCTGCCGTCCACTGGTCGTATGCGCCCCAGCCTTGGTGTAAAAGCGAGGCTCCCGTCTGGAAGCGCGCGCTGGATCCGAGCACCACCACCACGAGCCGGCGCGGTGTGATCGTATATTTTGTTCCTTCCTGGATCGATTCGGGAGACCGCGAGGAGGAGAGAATGACACATTCACCGGCGCGCTGCGTCGTGCCGGTTTTAACTCCGTCGATGCCCTCGGTGCCGAGCAGTTCGTTGGTGTTCCGCAACATGTAATGGGCTTCTGCGCCGCCGGCGTGACGGACGCCGATGGTGCGCTCCTTCTGCGAAACGCAAAAGCGAAACGCGGGTTTTGCCATCGCGTAAGCAGTCAATTTTGCGAGATCGGCAGCAGTGGAGTAGGGGAGTTTGCGCTCGTTCGCGTCGATTCCATGCGGATTCACGAAAAGCGTGTTTTTCATCTCGAGCCGGCGCGCGAGGGCATTCATCTGCGCAACGAAGAGAGTAACCGGAGGAACTTCGCCGCCTTTCCCAGTGGTCAGGGAGCGTCCGACGTGGTCCGCCAGCGTGAGCGCGGCGGCGTTGTCGCTTTGCATCAGCGCCGCGTAAAGAAGATCTCTCACCGAGACCATGTCGCCGGGCTCAAACCCGATTGGATTTTGCCCAGCCACCTGCGGCGTCTCCGGTGGGACCGTCGCCGGCTGGCTGATGTCCCCCTTGCGTTGCTCCAGCCAATCGAGCACCACCACGGCCGTCGCGATTTTCGTGAGCGATCCGATCTGGAGCTTTTTGCCGGAATTCGAACTGAGCAGGATATGCCCGGTGGTGCTGTCAGTGACGACAAAGGCGGCCGCCTCCTGTGCGCTCGCGCGCTGGGAAAAGTTCAGGAGAATGGCGAACGCAAGCAGGGCTGCGGCGCGGACACATTGGCAAGCCGGCTTCATTTTTTGACGAACGCGGAGGGTATCGTCGCGACGCCAGATGGCAACACGCAAAACGCAAAAGAGCCCGATTGCTCGGGCTCTTCGCGCTGCGTGAGGCAGGAAAAATCAGCGGATGGACGGAGAAGTCCGGACGCCGTAGCGGTGTGGATCGGGCGAGATGGCCTCGTAAATCCGTTCCGCCGCGTTGCGGTAGTCGAACGTCACCGCGTATCCGAGACCGGGCGCAGTCACTGAACCGAATTTACCGGTCGCACGCGAGCCGCCTGCTACGTCAAATTCATAAACGATCGCACCACGCGATGTGGAAACAGCGTGAGCGGTTGCGCCCGTTTCCTTATCCTTCGAATCCGTAACGGTGCCGCGTGCGTCGAGGTCGATCACGCGGACATGCACCATGATTTTCGAGGAGCCAAGGCCAATCAGATTGCCGGGCAAGGCTCGGCCGATCGGACTGCCGGCATTGACGAGGTCGAGTTCGCCTTCCACCAGCCAGCCATGCTGCGGCACCTGGTCATCCGCCAGCACCATCGCGGGGGCGATTTTTTCCAGTTCTTGTTTCAAGATGTCCGAAAACTCGGCGGGCGCGAGGGAGCGACGAATGGGCCGCTCGCCTTGGCTGTGATGGCGTCCGCGGAATTCCGCCACGTCGAAGGGGCGAATGTAAATCGAACGCGGATTGGTCGCGCCGGTTGCGACATCGGTGTGAGTAACTTTTACGCCGGCGCACGAGGTGAGCAAAATGGCCGAGCAGAATGCGAACAGGGTGTTTTTCATAAACGAAGTGCGGAGTGGGAGTGCAAGATTCGTGCCGGGAAAGCTTTCACGGCGCAATAACCCCCGGTCGAGTGTTTTCGCCATCAACGCAGCCCGTGACGTCCGATCGCCTTTTGCAGCAGAATGAAAACGAGCAGGAGAAAACCGACGGCGATGCGCGTCCACCATGTGTTCAGATTTCCTTGAAAGGTAATCAGCGTCTGGATGATGCCGAGAATCAGCACCCCGATCATCGTGCCCGGAATGAAGCCGACGCCGCCGGTGAGCAGCGTGCCGCCGATGACGACGGCGGCGATCGCGTCGAGTTCTAGCCCGACGAACGACGCGGGATTTCCCGACTGCATGTAAAACGTCGCGACGCAGCCGCCGAGCGCGGAGAAAAATCCGGCGAGGCCGTAGATTCCGATCTTCGTGCTTCCAATCGGGACCCCCATCAAGCGAGCGGAGTTTTCACTCGACCCGAGTGCATAAACGCTCCGGCCGAATCTGGTCCAAACGCTCACGTAGGTGCCGATGAGCACGACGACGATGAAGCAGATCGCGGTGAAGGGAATCGACACACGCGGTGCAAGCTGGATGACGAGATCGCGCAGGGTCCGCGAGTAAAACGCGTGCCGGATCGCCATGGATTCCGGGCTCACCACGAAGCTCATTCCTCGCATTAAAAACATGCCGCCGAGCGTCACGAGAAACGGTGGAAGATCGAAAAAATGGATCAGGCATCCCATCGCCGCGCCGAACAGCAAGCCGACTGTGAGCGCAATCGGGATTGCGACCGCCGGGCCGGTGCCATGCCCGATCAGCGCCGCGACCAGAATACTGGTAAACGCAATCACCGAGCCCACGGACAGATCGATCCCGCCGGCAAGAATCACGAAGGTCGCGCCGACGGCGGCGATGCCGAGGAACGCATTGTCGCCGAACAAATTCACGAGCACGCGCAAGGAGCTAAAATTTGGGAACGCGACGCAACCGACCACATACAACGCGAGCAGCACGAGCGCCGTGGCGGCGATCGGAATGTATTTTGGATTCACGCGGTTCATGCGGGGATCCGGCGTTTCGGCAGAAAGCGCGCGAAGGTGCGCCGCGCCTTTTCACTCTGCAGCAGGCAAACCCCGATGATTACGAGCGCCTTCGGCACCGGCGCGATGTCAGCGCTGATATTGCGGGCATACATCGTGGTCGTGAGCGTTTGAATCAGCAGCGCGCCGACCATCGAGCCGACGAGGTAAAACCGTCCGCCAGTGAGCGCTGTCCCGCCGACGACCACCGCGAGAATCGCGTCGAGTTCAAAATACAGACCGGCGTGATTCGCATCCGCCCCTTTGATGTTCGACGCCGCCACCAAACCCGCAATGCCCGCGCAAAGTCCCGTCAGCAAATAGGCGAGAAATTTCACGAGCCTCGCATTCACGCCCGAGTAGCGGCTCGCCGTGTCGTTGTCGCCGACGGACTCGATGAACAAACCGAGGGCCGTCCCGCGAGTGAGCGCGCAAAAACCGGCGAGCAGGATCAGCACGAGCGTGAGCGTGAACGGCAGGCCGAGGAAGTGTCCGTTGCCCATAAACACGAGCGCGGGCTCAGTGAAATTGATGATCTGTCCTTCGCTGACGAGTTGGGCGATGCCGCGTCCTGCGACCATCAGGATGAGCGTCGCGACAATCGGCTGAATGCCGAATCCGGCGACCAGTAAACCGTTCCACGCCCCCGCCAACAACGCCACTGCAAGCGCGCCCGTAATGGCAACCGGTGCGGATTGTCCGTGCGCAACGGCGATTTGCGCCATCACCGCACCGGCGATGGCCATGATCGCGCCGACGGAAAGATCGACGCCGCCGGTGGCGATCACGAGCGTCATCCCAAGCGCCAGCATCATCACCGCCGCGCCGCGATGGAGGATGTCGATGCGCGCGCCGTAAAGATGGCCGTCGCGGACATCCAGATCAAAGAAGCCGGGCGTAAACAGTTGGTTAAACAAGAGCAACAGGGCGAGCGCCACCAGCGGCCAGAAGATGCGCTGACGCCGTGTCGCGAAAAGGATCGCTGCATACACCGCCCAGAAAACGAGGTTGCCGGCGAGACTCATGAAAGAGCGGACGCCGACTCAGCCGTCGGCGCGGCAATGGTGTGCATGATGGCGTCCTCCGTGATCTGCGCGCCCGAGAGCTCGCCCACCTTTTTGCGATCCCGCAAGATGACGACGCGCTGGCTGTCGCGCACGACTTCCTCCAGTTCCGAGGAGATGAACAAGATCGCCAGTCCATCCTTTCGCAGCGATGCGATGAGTTTTTCGATCTCCGCCTTTGCGCCGACATCGATCCCGCGCGTCGGCTCGTCGAGGATCAGGAGCCGCGGCTCCGTGGCCAGCCAGCGGCCGAGTAAAACTTTTTGCTGATTGCCGCCGCTGAGGTTCTTGATGAGTTGCTCAGGCCCCGGCGTTTTGATCGCGAGCGCCTTGATGAAGCGGTCCGCCAGTTCATCCTGCTTTGCGCGTGAGAGCTTCCGCCACGGTCCGCGGCTGGCTTGCAACGCGAGAACGATATTTTCGCGGATGGAGAGATTCGGGATGATGCCCTCGGCCTTGCGATCCTCGGTCGTGAACGCGATCCGATGTTTCATCGCGGCTCGCGGCGAGTGAACGCTCACGGTTTCCCCGCCGATCTTCATTTCACCCGAGTCGGCTCGGTCCACGCCAAAAATCAACCGTGCAACTTCGGTCCGGCCGGAGCCGAGCAAGCCGGCCAGGCCCACGACTTCGCCCGCGTGAATGCTCAGGTCAATCGGCGCGATCGAGCCCTTGCGGCCGAAATTTTTCACCTGCAAAAACGGCTCGCTCTCGCGGATGCTCTCGGCGTCGGGATGATGCTGCGAGAGGGCTTCGACTTCCTTGATGTCCTTGCCAATCATCCGCGCGATCAGCTGCAGGCGCGGCAGTTCGGCGGTCGGAAATTCGCCCACGAGCTGGCCGTTGCGGAGCACCGTGATGCGATCGCTCACGCTGTAAACCTGATCCATGAAATGCGTGACGAAGACGATGCCCATGCCTTCGTCGCGCAGCTTGCGCATTACTTTGAAAAGCTCCGCCACTTCGCGTTCGTCGAGGCTCGAGGTGGGCTCGTCGAGAATCAGCAGCCGCGCGGAAACGTCGAGCGCACGGGCCAGCGCGACCATTTGCTGGATGGCAATCGAGCAGGACGAAAGCTGCCGCGAGACATCGAGCTTTAAGTCGAGCCGGGCCAGCGCCCGCCGCGCGCGGTCCGCGATCGCGCCCCAGAGAATCGCGCCGAATCGTGTCGGCTGCCGGCCGAGGCAAATGTTCTCCGCGACTGACAAGTGCGGGACGAGATTCACCTCCTGATAAACTGTGCTGATGCCGCATTCCTCGGCCTCGCGTGGCGAGCGGGGATGGATCGACAAGCCGTCGAGCAGCGCGTCGCCGGAGTCGCGCTCGTAAACACCCGTGAGCACTTTGATGAGCGTGCTTTTGCCGGCGCCGTTCTCGCCCATCAGCGCATGAATCTCGCCTGAGCGCACGGTGAAATCCACGCCGTCGAGCGCGCGCACGCCAGGAAAGCCTTTGGTCAGTCCCCGGACCTCGAGCAGAGGTTTCCCGCTCGCGTTCATGACGAAAAAGGCAGCACCGGCGGTTCGGTTTGCTGCGTTAGTATTTGCGATTCGGCAGTTCGGCTGCGGCCTTGGATTGGTCGAACACGCCTTCCTCCACCACGATGCGTTTCGGCAATTCCTTCTTCGCGATCACCGATTCCACCGCGTCGAACAATTGCGCACCGATGAGCGGGTTGCACTCCACCGTGCAGTTAAGTTTGCCGGCGCTCATTGCCTCGAAGGCGGCCTTCACGCCGTCGATGGAAACAATCGTGATGTCTTTGCCCGGCTGGATTCCCGCTTCTTCCATCGCCTGGATCGCGCCGAGTGCCATGTCGTCGTTATGCGCAAAAAGCGCCGTGATCTCCTTTGCGTCGGACGCCTTGAGAAACGACTCCATGACTTCCTTTCCTTTTGCGCGGGTGAAATCGCCGCTCTGCGATTTCACGATCTTCATGTCGGGAAATTTGGATATCGCTTCCTCGAAGCCTTTTTTGCGGTCGTTGGCCGGAGCTGACCCGGGAGTCCCGACCAGCTCCGCGATGACTGCTTTGCCGCCCGTTTTTTCCGCAAGCCATTTGCCAGCCTGACGACCTTCCTCCACAAAGTCCGAGCCGATAAACGTGACGTAAAGAGACTTGTCGCTCACATCCACCGCGCGATCAGTCAGCACCACGGGAATGCCTGCCTGCTTGATTTCCTGCATCACCGGCTCCCAGCCCGTCTCGACTACAGGCGAAAACGCGATCACGTCCACGCCTTGTGCGATGAAGGATCGCAGCGCCTTGATTTGGTTTTCCTGCTTCTGTTGTGCGTCAGAAAACACGAGATCGACCCCGCGCTTCTGCGCCTCGTCTTTGATCGACTGTGTATTCGCCGTGCGCCACGCGCTCTCGGCGCCGATTTGTGAAAAACCGACTTTTGCCTTTTTCGCTCCCCCCGCCGGAGTTGCACCTTCTTCCGTTTTTTGGCCGCAACCGGCGTAGAACAAGACGGTGAGCGTGAGAGTCGTAAGGAGGGATTTATGCATGGGGAGGAGTTTGTGCCGGGGTTTGATAACTACCGCAGTCGCCCCAGAACGGAGTTGGGATACCGCAGAAGTTTCTGCTTCTGCAAGTGTCGAATTCAGGGCAGCGGACCGTCCGCAAGCGGCACGCCAAAATCGGGGCTGCCATCCGGCTTCCAGCCGAGCAGCTGCGCGCGGGTATGACGGTTGGGATCGTGCAGCGGATCGCCTTTTATCTCGCGGTAATTTCGCGCGTGATAAACCAGCACATCGGTTTTGCCATCGGGCAAAGTCGTAAAGCAATTATGCCCGGGACCGTATTGGCCCGCCGCCTCATTCGTCACGAAAACCGGCGACGGCGACTTGGTCCATGATTTCGGATCGAGAAGGTCCGCATCTTCTTTCGCGGTGAGTAGTCCGATGCAGTAGTGCCAGTCCGTTGCGCTTGCCGAGTAAGTCATAAACACGCGTCCATTCTTGATTAATACGGCGGGGCCTTCGTTGACGAGATACTGCACCTGCTCCCACGGATACTCGGGTGTTGAAAGCATCGCTTGTTTGCCCGTGATCGACCAGGGAGTATCCATCTTTGCGATGTAAAGGTTCGTATTACCTTTCAGCTTGGGATCCTTTTGGGCCCATGCGAGGTAGCGTGTTCCCCGATGATCGAAGGTGGTGGCGTCCAGGGTGAATGACTCCCAGTTGGTCTCCAGTTTCCCCTTTTCCACCCATGGTCCGTCCAAGGGATTCGGCAATGAGTTCTCAAGAACGTAAAGCCGGATTTCCCAGACATTCTTGGCATCGCCTGCGGTAAAATAGAGATACCATTTGCCATCGAGGAAATGGATTTCCGGCGCCCAAATATGGGAGCCCATCGGGCCGGTCTCGTGTTTGCGCCAGACTACCTTCGCCTCTGCCGTTCCCAGCTCGCCAAGGGTTTTTGCACGCCGCAGTTCGATCCGGTCATATTCCGGGACGGTGGCCGTGAAGTAGTAATAGCCATCCGAATGCAGGTAAACCGAGGGGTCGGCGCGCTGCTGCACCAGCGGGTTGGACCATGTATTCGGTTCGGCGGAGTAAAGAGAAAGTGGAGCAAGTGCTGTCAACCAGGCGGTGAGGAGGTAACATGGCAACGAAGCGAAACGATGGTCGTTAAACATAGGGTAACTACATGTTAGGCATGGAAATTCGGTAAAGGCCTGCGCCATGCCATGGGATGTCGGGAGCGAATTCCCCGCTAAAGACACCGATGTCCTTTTTCGCCCAAAGATCACGAACCATCGCCGAGCCGCGCATGGAAACGGCTTCCAGTGAGGTCGGAACCTTGGCTCTCGATTCGCTGCCTTGTTTGTCACGTGTATTGAAGACAGCAACGTATTTTGCAGAAGAATCAGGAGCATCGGCGATCCAGACAATCAGTCCGTCTTTTCGAAAGAGCTGATGGTTGTTCATGCTCTTTTGATCCACTGCGAGGACTTCGTCATTGGTGACCAACGAAAGGGTCTGATCGTCCATTTTCGTCATGTCACAGCCCAGGATCAGGGGCGAGCGGAAGATGCACCACAAGGTCATCATGGTCCGTTGCTCATCTTCCGTGAAGCGCGTGTGCTCCTTGAAGCGGATTACACCGAGCGGCAGCATATCGGCGTCAGGAAAATGGCCGGCGCCAATCCCCGGCGCCCACTTTTCGCAGCGCTCGAACTGCTCCAGCAGCACCTTCCATTGGTCCCAAAAGTCATCGCTGATTCGCCACATGTTTGCCTGCTCCCTTACGTGTGAACCTTCGGCCACCGGAGTTTCGCCCGGCGAAAGACTAAGCACCATCGGGCGGCCGGTTCGATCGATCGCCTTGCGAATGCCTTCGATCTCCGCCTTGTGGTAGGGCCGGCTTAGATCGTCCACCTTTACGAAGTCGACGTCCCACTGCGCGACCAAGTCGAAGACAGAGTCATAGTAATCCTGTGCGCCGGGTTTCGACATATCCACGCCATACATGTCGCCGTTCCACTTACATACATCAGCCTTGTCGGCGATGTCTGCAGCGTGAATGGAAGTTCCTTTGATCGGGTTGTTCTGTTCGATCGCCTGCCGCGGAATGCCGCGCAAAAGGTGGATGCCAAACTTAAGGCCTTTGCCGTGCACGTAAGCGGCGAGAGCTTTGAATCCGGCGCCGTTCGCCGAAGACGGGAAACGGTTCTCCGCAGGCAGAAGGCGGCCCCATTCGTCGGTAACCAGTTTTGCGTTCTTTCGGTAATTAAAGCTCTTCGCCTCCGGTTCATACCATTGGATATCCACCACGATGTATTCCCAGCCGTAACCCTTTAACTTTGCCGCCATGAAGTCAGCCTGCTCCTTCGTCTGGGCCTCGGTCACTGTGGTTGCAAAGCAGTCCCAGCTATTCCAGCCCATCGGAGGCGTCAAAGCCCATTGATGAAACTTCCTTTGCGGCTCTTCCGCTGCATCCGCGGCAAAACGGATAAGGAGCAAACCAACGCCAGCCAGCAAACAGCGCATGGGCACGGAGAGAGACATCTGGAGAAGTGAGGCCAACGCAGGAAACCTATGTCCAAGTGAAATGCTTCGTCGAGTTCTCAAAACAAAAGAGTTTTCGCATCCCGCACCAAAAGCGTAAGGCTTGTCCGAACGGTCCCTATCCGGTCGGCAGACTGATCGGACGCAATTCGTTTCATGAAACTTCCCTCCACCTTTTTCTGCGCCCCAATCCTCGCGATGTCTTTTTTTTCCACTGCAGATGCAGACGAAAAGCCGCTCTATCTCGATCCTGCCGCGCCGATCGAGGCGCGCATTGATGATCTCATGCCCCGGCTGACCCTGGAGGAGAAGATCGGGTTCGTGCATGCGAATTCAAAGTTTAGCAGCGGTGGTGTGGACCGGCTCGGGATTCCAAAACTCTGGATGTCCGACGGTCCTCACGGAGTGCGCGAGGAAATCGGGCCGGACACTTGGGATCCTGCCGGTTGGACCAACGATTACGCGACGGCGTTGCCAATCGCCACCGCGCTGGCGGCAACATGGAACGTCGAGCTCGCGCTCGAATATGGACGGGAGATTGGCGAGGAAGCGTTGCACCGCAACAAGCACGTCATGCTCGGACCCGCGGTGAACATCATGCGCACGCCACTTTGCGGGCGGAATTTTGAATACATGGGCGAAGACCCGTGGCTTACCTCGCGCATGGCGGTGAACTACATTCGCGGGATGCAAGCGGTCGACGTCGCAGCCTGCGTCAAGCATTTCGCCGCGAACAATCAGGAGGAACAGCGCGGTTCCATCAACGTGGAAATGGACGAGCGCACCT
The DNA here is from genome assembly GCA_034667645.1 of Chthoniobacter sp. Lineage (GTDB taxonomy): Bacteria > Verrucomicrobiota > Verrucomicrobiia > Chthoniobacterales > Chthoniobacteraceae > JAJPJG01. The sequence continues at coordinate 2,095 of JAXDQV010000073.1, read as the reverse complement.
TGCGTGAGATTTATCTGCCGGCTTTTGAAGCCGCGGTGCAAGAGGCCGGCGTCTGGTCGGTCATGGGCGCTTACAATAAATTTCGCGGCCAGCACTGCTGTCACAATGATTACCTGCTTAATCAAGTGTTGAAAAAGGAATGGGGATTCAAAGGACTCGTCATGTCCGATTGGGACGGCACGCATGACGGACGTGAGGCGGCTTTCAATGGCCTCGATCTCGAAATGGGAACCAAAGGCGCTAACGCCGACAACTATCTCGCGCGACCTTTTCGCGAGGCTCTGGAGAGCGGGGAGTATCCCATGGCGCTTCTCGATGACAAAGTCCGACGCAATCTGCGCGTGCTTTTTTCCGTCAAGGCCACTGGCGGTCGCAAGCCCGGCGCGATCAACACACCGGCGCACCAGCAACTCGCCAGACGCGTCGCGGAGGAGGGGATCGTCTTGTTAAAAAACGACGGCGGGATTCTCCCGCTCGATTCAGCGAAGCTCAAAACGATTGCCGTGATCGGCGACAATGCGGTCACGAAGTTTGCGGGCGGCGGCGGCTCGGCTGGGTTGAAGGCCTTATATGAAATCACGCCGCTCGATGGGATCGTCGCGCGAGTCGGGAACGAGATAAAGGTCACGTTTTCTCAAGGCTATCGCCAGCCGATCCGCAACCCGTGGGGCGCACCAGATCCAGCCGGGGTGCGACAGTCGAGCGAGATCACGGTTTCCAGTCCGGAAGAAGTGAAGGCGCTCGCAGATGAAGCAGTTCAGGCGGCAAAGGCAGCGGACGTCGTAATCTTCGTCGCAGGCCTGAACCATCAGCGGAACTTCGATGCCGAAGGCTCGGATCGTTTCGACTTAAAGCTGCCGTCGCATCAAGACGAGCTTCTCGCGCGCGTCGCCGGCGCGAATCCGCGCACGATCGTCGTGCTCGTGTCCGGGGCGCCGGTGGAGATGGAGCCATGGCTGGCTAAAGCTCCCGCGGTTTTACAGGCGTGGTATCTCGGCACCGAGGACGGCACGGCCCTCGCGGGCACACTTTTCGGCGACGTGAATCCCTCGGGAAAACTGCCGTTCACTTTCCCGAAGCAACTCGCCGATTCGCCAGCGCACGCGCTCGACGCTTACCCCGGCGCGAACGGCACTGTCCGCTACGAAGAAGGACTGCTGGTCGGCTACCGCTGGTTCGATGCGAAAAACGTCGAGCCGCTTTTTCCATTCGGCCACGGTCTTTCCTACACGGCGTTTGAGTATTCGGGATTGCAGATTTCAAAACGAAGCGGCGGTGCGCCGACGGATGTCGTCGTGGAGTGCGAGATTACGAACACGGGCGCGCGCGCAGGATCCGATATTGCGCAGGTCTATGTAGAGCCCATTAAACCGAGTGTCTTGCGTCCACTCAAGGAGCTCAAAGGCTTCGCCAAAGTCCGGCTCGAACCAGGAGCGAAACAAAAAGTCAGTATCCCGCTCAACCTCCGATCGTTCGCGTTTTACGATCCCGATAAAAAGACATGGGTTGCCGAGCGCGGGGCTTTCAAAATTCTCATCGGCAGCTCTTCGCGCGACCTTCGGCTCACCGCCGTCTTCGACCTCTCGGAGACTGCCTCGGAAAGCTCGCAAGCCGGGAAGTAGAACGGAAGGGCATAGACGTGAATAGAGATTACCCCAACTACGCAGCACGTATCTTTGCCGGAAGGGGCCGGGACTCGTGGATGCCCCGATTGGAAGTGAAATGAAATCTCTCCTCACACTCCCACTCGTTCGTCGTCCTTCGCTCACGGTAGCGATGCTCGTGTTCTCCCTCAAGGCCGGGGCGCAAACGCAACAAACAACCACCGCGCACGAAACGGTGAGTAAACCGGCGCCGGTGGTGACCGAGACGCTGGAACATACCCGCGTGTCCGTGGGCAAGCTCTCGGGTGTGGACCCGACACTTTTTACCATGTCGGTGAGCGCTGAGGGAAGCACGAGCCCGATCAGTTATACCTACAACGAGCAGACTAAGTTCTTCGACAACGAAGGGCACGCGACGGCGACTTTAACCTATGTGCAGGCGGGGGATAAATTACTGCTCATGAAAGCCGTCGTCGCGCGACCCGCGGTCC
>JAXDQV010000072.1:0-3218 GCA_034667645.1 Chthoniobacter sp. | reverse complement strand
GTATGATCTGCTGGGAAAAATCAGCACGCGGATCATCAACGAAGTAAAAGGGGTCAACCGCGTGTGCTACGACGTTTCCAGCAAACCTCCGGCAACCATCGAGTGGGAGTAGCCGCGCATTGAGATTTCAATAGCGGCACCCTAAAATTCGCCCATGCAAATTCCCGGCCTGCGCAGTCCTCACGAAAAACTCGGTGACATCGTTTATCTCGCGCGGATGGTCGACAAGATCCGCCTGCACGCCGCCGGAAAACTGCCGGAGGAATATCAAAAGAACCTTGGCGGCGGGTTCGACAGCCGGGCGGTCAGTTTTTTGTGGATCGAGTATCCGGCGCTGGTGGAGCGCGTGAAGGAAGGCGGGAGCGATGAGGAAATCCTCGACTGGTGCTTTTCCCAAGGCCGAAAACCGACTGACGAGGAAATCGAAATCTGGAATGAGTTCATGCGCAAACGCGGCTGGAAGGATGAAGTCACACCGACCCTCGAGCGCCGCCTCCGCGAGGGCAGTTTCGAAAAACGGACGGACATCGAAACGATGTTCGACTACATCGACCTCGATGAAGGCCGTGATCCGCGAGACCGGCCGACGAACTGATCAGCCGCCGGTGGCGACCGCCGCCGCCGCAGCCTGCGCGAAGGGCTGATTCACGATCTCGACCCGCGCGCCAATTCCGACGGTGTTAAACAACTGAATCACATCGGTTGATTTCATGCGGATGCACCCGAAGCTCGCCGGCTCGCCGATTTTCGCCTCCTCCGCCGTTCCGTGAATGTAAATATAACGCCCGTAAGCGTGGCGGTTTTGCTGCTGCAAACCGCGCAGCCAAAGGATTCGCGAGACAATCGGGTCGCGGCCCGGCGCGTCCGGTGCCACGATCTCGCCCGTCGCTCGGCGATTGTGAAACTTCATGCCGAGCGGCGCATTTGCCCCGATTTTCTTCGCGATCTCGAGCTCGCCGAGCGGCGTGCCGCGACTGCCCGGAGCGTCGCTGAGGCAAAACTTCGACGTGGAAACTGGATACTCCGCGATCGGCTCATTGTTTTTAAAAACCACCATTCGCTGCTCCGGCACGCTGATCACCATGCGGTGGTCACGATCACGTGTGGCACAGGAGGTAAACAGCGTCGCGCACGCGAGCAAGGCGAGGAGTTTTCTCGAATCCATGAGTGATCGCAGAAGGTAATCCGCAACAAACAAATGGCAATTCACACCTTCGAAAGAACCCAGGTCGTCGCCACCACACTCGCAGAATGCTGGAGCTTCTTTTCCAATCCACGCAACCTCTCGCGCATCACCCCGCCGGCTTTGGACTTTCGCGTGCTCTCGGTTTTGCCGGCCAAAATCCATGCGGGCCTGTTGATTCAATATCGGGTGCGGCCGCTGTTTGGATTCGCGATCACATGGCTCACCGAAATCGCTCACGTCGCGACTCCGCATTATTTTGTGGATGATCAGCGAACCGGCCCGTATCGCCTTTGGCATCACGAACATTTTTTCGCCGAGCTCGAGGGCAGTAATGTGGAGATTCGGGATCGCGTGACTTACGCACTCCCCTTCGGCCCGTTCGGCGATCTTCTGCATCGGCCGGTGGTGCGGCCTCAGCTGGAAGCGATTTTTGCTTATCGTGAAAAGGCGGTCGTGGAGATTTTCGAGGCGGGCTCCTTCAAGGCATCCTGAAAGTCTCGCCGACTTCGCGCCAGCCGAGGCGCTCTGGCTCGCCGGAGAGCGCGGCGGCGAAACGCGCGATCGGCTCCAGCATTGGCTCGACGCTCAATCTAAAAGTCTGGTGGTGAATCGGCAGCAGGAATTTCGCACCAGCCTGATCTGCCATCGCAACTGCTTGCTCGGGATTGCAGTGCGCGGCGATCCATGGGTTATACGCGCCGATCGGCAGCGTCATCACGTCTATTCCGCCCGGGCGCGCGACGTGTGAAAAATCGGTGAACGCCGTGTCGCCCGCAACGCAGATCCGACGGCCCGCGCGCTCGAGCAGGTAGCCGTTGTAGCCGCGGTGGTGATCGTGCCGCATTCGTGCGCCCCAGTGCGCGACGCGAAACGCCGTGATGAGCAGCTCGCCGCCACTGGTTTGAATCTGACGCGTTTCCTCCCCCTGCAACTCGTGCACCGCCGTGAAATTCTTTCGCGGAAGCAAATCGCTCGTCGCTTTCGCCGTGATCGCGACCGCGCCACGCGGCAGCCGCTTTAACGTCCACGTGTCGAGGTGATCCATGTGCGCGTGCGTGAGCAGCACGACGTCCAGTGGTGGAATCTCACGTAAGGTCAGCGCCGGCTCGATGTAGCGCTTCGGGCCGAGCGTCATGCCGCCAAAATGGATTCCAATGCGGCGACCCAGCGCGGGATCGGTCAGGATTTTCACGCCGAAGAAATTGATGAGCACCGTGGCATGCCCAAGCCAGGCGCACGTCAGCGCGTCATCGGGCCACGCGCGCGGCTCCGGATGATGCGGCGCCGGCACGATCAGCCGGCGGCGGTCTCCGAAGAGCTGCCGGGCAAACCGGAAATCGCGGGCGCTGAAATGGCGCAACCACGCGAGGCGGCCCCGGAAAATCACGCTGCCTCAGACCGGTGTGAAATCGATCTGTTGCTTGAAGACATCTACGCGGGAAACGATCACCGAGATCACATCGCCGAGCGCGTAGGTTTTGCGCGTGCTGCGTCCAACAAACCGCAGCCGCGTTTGATCGAAAACGAAAAAATCGCCTTGCAGTGCGGAGACGTGCACCAGCCCGGTCAGCAGGATGTCCGGCAGTTCGACGAGCATTCCGAAGTTCCGCACATCGACGATGATCGCCTTGAAAGCATCCGGCTTCCGCGAACGAAGCTGGTTTTGCAGATACTCGATTTTCTTCATTTTCACGGATTCTTTTTCCGCGTCCGCGGCGGTGCGTTCCGTCGTCGAGATGTGCTTCGCCGCATTTCCGAGATCAACGACCGAGGGGCGGAATTGCTTCGTCTGTTCGCGCGCCGAAATCTGCCCGAGGATTCGGTGCACGATCAAATCCGCATAACGCCGGATGGGGCTCGTGAAGTGCGTGTAGTTCACCTTCGCGAGCCCGTAGTGACCGAGCGGGTTGGTGTCGTAAGCGGCGCGCTTGAGACTCTTTAAAAACGCAATCTTGATGGCGTGCTCCTCCGGCCGGCCCCGCATGGCGGCAAGGAGTTTTTGCACCTCGGGCCGCAGCGTGAGATCACCCGC
>JAXDQV010000071.1:0-4357 GCA_034667645.1 Chthoniobacter sp. | reverse complement strand
GTGCCTTGGGAATCCAGATCAACCGGCAAGCGCTCTCTTCTAAGCCAGGCGAGTTTCAGTGAAGCACTGATGCCCTGATCCCCTGCCACATCGGGGTTTTGGATCAGTTGATCAGGGCTGGAGAGTTCCACTGATCGACGAAACCGCGTATCGTGGCACGGCGCAACCGGTCTCCGATCGGATGATGCAGCTCTAAAGCAACGCTCAGCGCACCCGCCCAGGACGCATCTCAACGTTGGCAGACATCACCGGATTACACCATAAACGTTATGACAAATCGTTATGACTTTCGACTTGAACCCGCCTGAATGAGGGCTTCTCCAGAGTAAATTAGCGAGAGAGCGGGTGAAGGGAATCGAACCCTCGTGTCCAGCTTGGGAAGCTGGCGTTCTACCATTGAACTACACCCGCAAACTGAAAGCGCTTCAGCTTATTGCCAGGAAACAATGTCGTCCGAGTCAGCCAGTTTCCCCGTCGTCGATTTCTTCTTGTCCTTGCCCAGAGTCCCGGCAATGACGCCGGTGCGAATGCCATTTCCTCCCGCGCTCGTGTCATACTTTACATCGGTATAGGTCAGCGTCGTGGAGACCAAGGTGACGTTGTCGTAATTCGCATCCACCGCAATGATGTAACTGCCGCCCCATGGATCGTAGAATTCGCCCAGAGCATCGAAGCCCGCCTTCGGGCTCGTCTCATCCTTCACGTTGTTTCCTTCGAAAAAGACGACTTTCCGCGGATTGAGGGTGTCGGTGGTATTCGGCGCTTTCGCAATCGCCCGCAGCACATTCATCATGTCTGCATTCTTGAACTTTCCCGCGGGACCGCCGTATTCGGTGTCAGTGGTGATCTTCGTGTCGACCGGGTAACGGTTGTATTCCGTGTAATAGGTTTTCACCGAGGCGACGAGCTGGGAAATGTCGTTGCGCGCCTGCGTCTTTCGTGCGGCTTCCTTGACGGAATTCATCGCAGGGAACAGCAACCCCATCAGCACCGCGATGATCGCAATCACAGTGAGCAATTCGATGAGCGTAAACGCGCGGCGGAAGTGGGGGAAATTCATGCCTGAAACCTTATCCAACGCGCGCACGAAAACAATGGATTTTCTGTCGCAACCTCCGGAGCCGTGCGATAACGGCATTGTGAAAAGCGGCTGCGGTTGCGACGAAAATTGGATCAAGGCGCAGGACGGCACCCGTCTTTTTGTCCGAACCTTTTTTGCCGATGCCCCAGTCCGGGGGCGCGTCATGCTGGTCCACGGTCTCGGGGAACACTCCTCGCGCTACCTGCATGTTGCCGAGACGCTGATCGCCCACGGCTTCGACGTCTGCGCTTGCGACTTGCGGGGGCACGGACGGTCGGGAGGAGCCCGGGGCGACGTGGAAAGTTACGGCGCGCTCCTGGACGATCTGTCGCGGGTCTTTTCCCAGTTTGAAACCGCGGACGCCCCGATCTTTATCTATGGTCACAGCCTCGGTGGGCAGCTTGCGCTCCATTTCCTCTTGCAGCGGTCGCCTAGGGTGGCGGGCGTCATCTCCGCGTCGCCGTGGCTCGACCTCGCGTTCGCGCCACCGCGCTGGAAACTGTGGCTCGCGCGGGCAGCCGTTCGCATTCGCCCGCGCTTCACTCAGGAAACCGATGTGGTTCCCGAGCGTCTTTCACGCGATCAAGATTTTCTCCGCTCGCTCGCGGATGCGGATCTCGTTCACCACCGCATCTCGGCGCGGATGTATGCCCATCTCAGCGGGGCGGCCTCGCATTTGCGGACTTTCGTGACCGAATTCCCCGTTCCCTTGATGCTCCTCCACGGTGACAGCGATCCGATTACCTCGGCTGTCGCGAGCCGGGCTTTTTTTGAGAAACTGACCTGTCCGGACAAAACGCTCCGCATTTATCCGGGCGGACTGCACGAAACGCACAACGATCTAGACCGCGCCACTGTGTTGCGCGATGTGATCGAATGGATGTCCGCGCGTTCGCCGGTCACCACTCGCGCCGCAAAGGCGGGCGCGAGTAGCTCATGATGCGCGCCACGATGAGGCCGAGCAGTGCCAGGCCTACAACCACGTAGAGCGTCGAGTGCTCCCGCAGGTGGCTCTCGAGCATTTCTTCTGCATCTTCAAACGCGCCTCTCGACAGTTGCCGGCGGGCGCCTTTGGCGACGCACTCCGCGCGATCACGAAGACGCTCGCCGAACCCGTCGCCGACCTCGTGCATCTTTTCCATGCCGTTCCCGAAATACCCACTCAGTCGATTGAATTCGTTTTTCAGGTTCATAAGTTTCGAGTTCTGAAACGCCGAAATGTGCGCGGGTTGCGACATACCTTCGGCGCTTCAAAATCGAATCGGTTGAACGGTGCTAATCGGCTCTGCCGGTCTTCGGATCCAGCCGGGAGGCGACCCTACTGCCGCAGCGCAGAGTCCGAGCCGCTTTTCATCCCCGACTTCGGCGCCCCGTGCGTCGTCCCGTTGGACCCACTCGGAGAAGTCGTCTGCTGCGAGGAGCTGCTGCTGCACGCCACGAGTGATGTGACCAACGCGAGGCTGGCAATGGTTTTGATGATCTTGTTCATACCTGCTTGAAATCGCCGCGCGCCAAAATTTGCGCGGCTGCAGTTTTTCTTTTTTTCCAAAGCGAGGCTGGGACTCGCATTTGCGCTTCTTGCGCCGCAGGATTGCGCGCATGGCATTTGAGGAAAACAAGGCGCTCTTCGGTCACGACGACACGGAACGCATTGTCGCCGTGGAGTCCGATGGCGAGAGCACCTTCCAGATTCTCAGCCATGGCGCCGGCGGAGTCGTCGAATCACGACGCGCTGTTTTTAAGCCGTTTTTTTGGAGCGACACCGAGATCACGGGTGCGAGCAATCGCCAACTCGACGGAGATTTGCCGTTGCGGTTTTTGGTCGAGAGCGACACGTGGAGCGAATTTTCGAAGCTGCGCGCCGCAACCCGTGGCTCCGGCGTGAAAACCTTCATGCTCGGCGACCCAGTGCAGCAATTCTTACTCGCCAGCGGCATGACGCTTTTCAAGGGAATGGAGTTCGCGGACCTGCGGCGCCTGCAGCTCGCGCTCGACGGGAGCGTCCTCACCGTGGCGGATGCAACGGGTTGGGAGGAAGTGATTGAGCACGACGTGGCCAAACGGCTCACCCAGATCATCCGCGAGCGCGATCCCGATGTCATCGAGGGACACGATCTTTTCAAAAAGATTCTTCCCGCCCTCAACGCGCGCGCGAAAAACTCGAAAGTGCAACTCGCGTGGGGACGCGACGAAAGCGTGATCGAGAGCCGCGCTTCGCGGATCCAAGTCGCGGAAAAAACGATCAACTATCCGAAGTTCGAAGTGCATGGCCGGCACTTCGTGGACACCTTTTTGCTCGCGCAGTTTTACGACGTGAGCTCGCGCGCTCTCGAGAGCTTTGAGCTCGCCGATGTCGCCGCGCAGTGCCATTGCGCTGGAAAAACTCCCGCCGCCCAAACACGCGAACTCGCGACGATGCTCAGCGCGAGCTACTTCGTGCAGGCGAAGATTTTTCCCTACAATTACCAGGACGTCGTCGTGCGCGGGAATGCCACGAAGATTGATGCGCTGCTGCTGCGCGAATACTTCCGGCGCGGCCATTCGATTCCCGATCTGCCCGAATCGCGCGCGTTCGAGGGCGGCTACACCGACATCTTTTTCACCGGCGTCGCGCGCAACGTCTGGCACTGCGATGTCGCCTCACTTTATCCGAGCGTGATGCTGCGCTTCGACTGCTTCCCGGCGCAGGACCGGCTGCAAATCTTTCGCGGCCTGCTGACCGATCTGCGGAAATTCCGGCTCGAGGCCAAGTCCGCCATGCGCGGCGCGGCGGCTGGCAATGAGCGCTCGGGTTTCAACGCGCTGCAAACCACGTTTAAAATCCTGATCAACAGTTTTTACGGCTACCTCGGTTTTGCGCAGGCGCATTTCGCCGATTTCGACGCCGCCGCTCGCGTCACCCAGATCGGCCGCGATCTACTTAAACAGATGGTGGCGCGGCTGCAGGAACTCGGCGCGCAAGTCATCGAGATCGACACCGACGGCATCTATTTCGTCCCGCCGGATGGCCCACTCGACCAGCTGCAGCGCGGACTGGAGGGCGTTCTGCCGAGCGGCATCGAGATCGAATTCGATGAGCACTACGACGCGATGTTTTCCTACAAAGCGAAAAACTACGCGCTGCTCGCGGGCGACGAGCTCACGCTTCGTGGCGGCGCCCTGAAGTCGCGCGGGCTCGAGAAATTCCAGCGCGCTTTCCTGGAGCAGATGATCCGGCTTTTGATGAGCGAAAAACCGGACGAGATCGAAAAACTGCGCGCCGATTTCGAGTCCAAA
>JAXDQV010000070.1:0-13962 GCA_034667645.1 Chthoniobacter sp. | reverse complement strand
AAAGTGTTGCTGGTTCCCTTATGGCTGCTTGTATCGCTGGCGGTGATTTTCGTGCCGGTGCTCGTGGTGGCGATGGAGACGCCGCCATTCGACAACCCGCCCGCAAAGCTGCCCGTGGTGACAGGCGAGACGCTCAGCACTTTTTCCTCGGTGAACTGGATGTTCGGCACGATGCTGGACAAAGCCGGTATCGGCGAACTGACGCCCGACTGGCCCCACGCCAGCGGATTTGGATAATCGGCATTGGCGTAAAGCGTGCGGGATCCCGTCCGGCTCGTGTAGCGCACATAAGTTGGCGAACGCGGGGAGGTGTTCGTCAGCGTGAAATCCACAATCAGGTTGCTCTTTCCATCGTAGTCAAATGGCGTCGAGAAAGTGAACGTCACCCACCCGGGCGCGTTAAAGGCGGTGGACTGCTGATAGACAGTCGTCCAGCCGGTCGTGTCCCACGCGGCGCTGCTATAGCTAGAAAGCGTGGTTGTTTTAATGCGAATCGCAAAACTCGACGAAAGCGATGAATAAAAAGATGACAGATACAGCGACAAGCCGGTGAGCCGCGCTGCCCCACCAAGTTCACTCGCGGGATAGATCACCTGTGTGCGCGAAGTGGGACTGGCTGCGTATAGCGGATTGGGCCAAGTGGCGGTGCCCGATCCCGTAGTTACCGGACTCATCGGTGTGCTGGCGCTGAGCGAAACCGTGCCGGTGTAACCCAGCACGGTATTGTTGCCGGTGTCTTGCGCGGTGATCATGAGCGGGAAGCCAACGCTCGCGCCCTGCGGCGAGGCCACGCTGCTGAGGCCAAAATGATGCAGCGCGCCGATGCCGACGACAAAGCTGTTGCTTGTGGCGCTACGGCCCGTGCTGTCAGCGGCCGTGATTTTTAGGCTGCTGTCGAACGCTCCGATGGTCACGTTGCCCGACCAAGTCCCGCTGTAAAGCGTCACGGTGGCCGGCGTGATCGGCACGCTGCCGGATGCGCCGCTGGCTGTGAGCGTGAGCGCGCCGGTGAAATTCGCGATGGAGACGTTGCTGATGTCTTTGGCGGAAATCACGACGTAGAACGGCGCGTTGCGCACCTGCGGGCTTGCAATGGTGCTGATCGAGTAGTGATCCAGCTCGTTATCGTAAATCGTCATTGTGGCCGTCGCGCTGGTGAAACCGTTTGCGCTAGCCGTGATCGTGGCGGTCTGCGTGCCGTCGCTGATCGTGTCGTCCACGGGGGTGATCCAGAAGGTCGCTGAGATCATGCCGGCAGGAATCGTCACGGTCGAAGGAACTGTGACCTCGGTCGTATCGCTCGACGCAAGCGCGACGACAAGATCGGTTGGCAGAGTGCCATTGATGTAAACCGTGCCGGTCACCTGTCCATTTCCTTCGGTCGCAGGCGTCGGAACCGACAACGTGAGATTGGTGTTCTCATTGTCAGCAACGCTGATCGTTGCGCTCGCCGGAGTCCACGTGCCGCTGCTGGCGGTGATCGTCGCCGTTTGCGTCCCGTCAATTTTTGTGTCGTCCACGACCGTGATGCTGAAAGCTGCTGAGCTTTGCCCTGGCTGGAATGTCACCGTCGCAGGAACGATTACCGCCGTCGTGTCACTCGACAAGAGATTGACCTGCAGCGCGCCCGAAGACACCGTGCTCAACGTCACCGTGCCCGTCACGCTGCCCGCGCCCTCAGTCGTGCTCGACGGCACGGAAAGCGTGAGCGAGGCGGTTTCATTGTCGAGCACTTTGATCGTCGTCGAGCCGGTGATGAAGCCGCTCGCCGACGCTGTGATGGAAACTGTTTTGTCGCCGTCAAGCACCGCGTCATCCGGCGCGTTGAATGAAAAACCAGCCGAGCTTTGCCCCGCGTGAATCGTCACGTTCGCTGGAACACTGATTTTCGCGGGCGCGTTCGCGCTCAAACTGACGGCCACGTCTGCGCTCGCAACGCTCGGCAGCGTGACCGTTCCGCTCACGACACTTGCGCCCTCGCTGATTTGCGACGGAATATTCACCGCGATTGCATTCGGCGCATTCGTCCCAGTTGTGACCGGCAGCGCGACATTAAAACTATTGCTTTGTCCCGAATGCGCAGCCGCGTCGCTTGCCACGATGCTCACATTGGATGCCGCAAACGGCATATTGATGATCCCATTCCAAATGCCTCCCACAAATCCCGATGCGCTCGCGGGAGTAATCGGCGCGCTGCGCGCGCCGAAGCTCAATTGCACGTTCGGCACATAGGTGCTCAGCGATGGACTCGGCGAACTGCCCGACCAGGTTAGCGGGTCGCCGTAACCGCTGTCGCTGTAGCCATCCAGCGAGCGATAGGCACTCGCGATCGTCGCGACACAGTTCCCGGCGGAAGTGTAAGAGGAATTATCGAAGGAAAAATCCACCATCAGGTTGCTGGTGCCGTCGTATTCAAACGGCGTTGTGAACGTGAACGTTACCCATCCGGTTGCGCTCACAGTCTGGTTCGCGCGATACACCTGCATCCAGCCGGTGTTATCCCACGCGCTGGAGACGCTGCTCTGCGAAGCGTGTTTCATGCGGATCGTGAAATTGTTCATCGTCTGCCCGGGCAGCGTGCTGACATTGAGCGCCAGCGCGTTGATCCGGCCCGCCCGTCCGATCTCGCTCGCGAGGTAAATCACCTGCGTTCGCGCATCGTGGTAAAAAGTGTAGAGCGGATAGCTCCACGTTGCGCTGCCGCTGGCAATGAGCGCGTTTGAGCCGGAGACAGTCGCCGCAAAATTCGCCGTGCCGGTGAATGCAACCGGGTTGCCGCCGACATCCACCGCCGTCAGCGTGGCGACAAATGGATTGTCCGCAGTCTGCGGAGACGCGATGGCGCTCCACGCGAAATGATCCAGCGCGCCGGTGCCGACGCCGAACGTATTGCTCGTGCCGCTGTGCCCGTTCCCATCGCTCGCAGTGAGGACGACGCTCGCATCCGAAGCATCGACTTTGACCGTGCCAGTCCACACGCCATTAACGAAACCGCCGCCGCTGCCGGAAGTCACCGGTGCCGCGCCCGCGGAGCTGCTCCCGCTGAAAACGAGCGCGCTGGAGTAGTTGGTGATCACCGCGTTGCTTTGATCATGCGCGATCACGGAAACGGTGAATGGCGCGTTGCGGACTTGCGGGCTGGAGATCGTCGCGAAACCGAAGTGATCCGCATCATTGTCCGCGACCGTGATGGACGCGGAGGCGCCCGTGAAGCCCGCTGCGCTCGCGGCGATGGTCGCGCTTTGCGAGCCGTCAGTAACCGAGTCATCAATGATGTTTAACGAAAAGTTTGCGCTTATTTGACCGGCGGGAATTGTCACGCTCGCGGGCACGGTGACTTCGCTCGTGTCGTTGGATGAAAGTGACGCGACAAAATCCGATGTCAGCGTTCCCGCAAGGCTGACGGTCCCCGTTTTCGTTCCATCGCCTTCGCGCGCGCTCGCGGGCACGATCAGCGTGAGATTTTTTGTTTCGTCATCGAGCACGGTGATGCTCGCCAAGCCGTCGGTCCAATTCGCCACGTGCGCCGTGAGCGTCGCCCATTGCGCGCCGTCAATTTTGTTGTCGTTCACAATCGTGATCGGAAAAGTCGTTGAGGTTTTCCCGGCGGAAAGGACAACCGTCGCTGGCACAATTGCCGCAGTCGTATCGCTGGAAAGCAGACTCACGGCGACATTGCTGGCCGGCGCTGCGCTGAGTGTGACCGTGCCCTGCGCCGTTCCGTCGCCTTCGGTCGCGCTCGCCGGCACAGCGAGTGAAAGCGCGGCGGTTTCGTTGTCATTTACCGTGATGCTCGCCGCGCCCGGCCCGTAGCCCGAGGCACTTCCCGAAACAGTGACGATCCGCGAGCCATTGAGCGCGGTGTCATCCAGCACGGTGATGGGAATCGTTGCCGAAGTTTGTCCCGCCGGGATGGTCACCGTCGCGGGAACCGTGAGCGCGCCCGTGTCGCTCGAAGCGAGCGCCACATTCAAATCCGCGCTCGGAGTCGGCACGACGCTCACCGTGCCGGTCAGCTCCGGGCCGCCCTCAGTGGTCGTCGCGGGCGCAGTCACCGTGATGCGATTCGCCACGGTTCCCACAATCGAAATGTCATCAATCGCGATCCCGTCCGTCGAGATGCCGTAGTTGTCGTAATGATTGAACCGAATTTTGAAAGTCGAGTTATAGGTCCAGCCATGCGCGCCGATCGCCGCATCAAGATCAACGACAAACTGCTGATAACTCGTAGTCAAACCGCGCAGCCCTTGCACTTCATGCCACGTCACGCCGTCGCGGCTGATCGCCACGCCATCAAAATCCGCGCCGTTTGTAAATGGACTCGCGGGTGGCCCATCGGACTCGTCGCTGTAACCGCACGCCCAGAATTTCAGCGTCAAATTTTGTTTCCCTGTGAGGTCGAGCGCGAGCGTGACTTCGTTGCGCTCGTAAGTGCCGTCCGCGGATGAGTCCATCGTGAGATGATACGAGCCGGCGTGCGGCGTATTCGCGGTCGTGACGAGCGTGCGGAAAGTGGAAGTGCCGGTGGAGGTCCAGAACGCCGGATTGAGGCTGCCGCTTTCAAAATTTTCGCTGAATACTGGAATCGTAACCGGATCCACCAGCGCCTGCGCGGAGCGCTGCTGCGCGAGATTGCTCGTTAGGTTTCGAAAGGTGATCGTGTCCGAATACGTTCCTGTCGTGAGCGCATTCACTGCCGCGTTCAACGTAGCCGTGACAGTTACCGTCCCGCTCGCTGCGAGCGTGCCGCTCGATGGTGAAACCGTCAGCCACGGCTGCGTGTTCGACGCCGTCCAGTTCAACGCACTACTGCCGCTGTTGATCAGCGTATAACCCGTCGTAGCAGGCGTGAACGGCCCGCCGACCATGCCCGTTGCATTCAACGCGGTGTTTGGCGAAACGCCGAGCGGGTCCGGGATGTCATACGCCTCGACCAGCCCCACAGTCGTCGAGCTTGCCGGCGCGGTTGCGCCCGCGCCCATGCCGTGTTTTGCAAACGCCGACCAAAGCTCGCCGCGGTTTGCGCCGCCATTGTCCACAAGGTCTGCCTGCAATATCGCATCACGCGCCTGGAGGAAATTTGGATTCGCAGGCGAGAGCTTCATGCCATCGGTCACGAGCTGGAGGATGAGCTGATTGCCGATCGCGAATCCGTATTTGTTGATCAAATTTGCGCGCGCATCCCACAGCGTCACGCACCAGACCTCGCCCATGTTGTGACTTCATCCGCCGTGCTGCCGACGATCGGGCTGACCGGGATGCCGCCGTGCGCGCTCGCCTGCGCCGGATCAATGTCTTTAAACGTGAGCGGATTTTTCGACATGTTCGTCGAGTAGGGATAGCGCCGCCCGCCGAAGTAGTAGTTTTGATCAAACGTCCCGCCGTAGTGATACCGCGAGTAGCCGCCGCGCGCCCAGTTGCCATTGATGTCGTCGCCCGCCTGAGTCAGCAGCGTGATGCCGTAAAAATCGGACCAGCCTTCGCCCATGCCGCGTGTGACGTTCGCGCTGATGCCGACGCCTCCGCCTACAAGCCGGTTGCTCAAGCCGTGGGTGTATTCGTGCAAGACAACCTCCGCATCAAAATCGGCATCTCGGGCCGGAGTCGCGCCCGTCCACAAAAACATCTGCATCCGCCCTGACGAGCCATCCGACGGAGTGGAAAAGTTCGCGTTGTCTGTCCCGCTTCCGTCCTGCGCATCGGCCTGCACCGGATCATTTCCGATGCCGCCGCGCCCGAAATTATTGACCTGAAAATTCCCCGCCGCCTCGGTGAAGCCGAGCGCGTAGAGTTTGTCGTGGATGAAATTGCACCAGTAAAACAACTGTGTTACAGCCGCGTCCTTGTAAGTGCTTGGCGATTGCGTGAAATCGAGCGGGAAATCGAACACGCGGTTCGGCGAGCCTTGCGGGCGCGGCAGATCGGCCACATTGTCCGCATTCGTGTCGGTGTGCGCGTCCACGTTGTTGCCGCGTGTTTCATTGACTCCGTCGTCAATCCAGCCGTTGGGCGAGGCATTGGTGTCGAGCGCGGGCGTGGTCACGAGCACGCGCGAAACTTCTGGAGGCTGCGCGGAGCTGGGCACGCTCCAGCCGGGTGAAAACGGCGTGGGACTATCGCTGGTGAAAACGCGATAAGTCGCGTCACTGATGTTTTCCGTCAGCCCGTGGCGCACGTGCACCTCGCCGGTCTCGGCGTCCACCAGAATGCGATACATTTGCGCAGTTGCGTTGCGCATAAAGACCACCTCCCAGCAAAGCCGCAGCGTCGTCTCATCCATCGGCAGCCACGTGAGATGCGCGGTGATGTCATGCAGACCGGGCGCTTTGAATGCGCGCATTTTTTCCGCGGGCTGCGCATCAGGCGCGGACACGGTTTCATCCGATAGCTGCACGGACTCCGCAGGAATTTTTTCCTCCACATTTTCCGCCGCTCGCGCAATGGCCTCCTCGGGGCTGATCGGTGGAGCAGCCTGTTTCGCGGCGCGATTTTTGACGCCGCTGTCCGCCGCGGTTTTTGGGTCAGGAACAAAACCGCTGCTCACAGAGACGAGCTCGCCGCGTTTCGTCACGTGCGCTTGCATGACTGCGCCGAATACTGGAATATTATCGAGCTGTTGATGCCAGACCGTCGTGCGCATCCCGTTATGCGGCGTCACGTAATCGCGATGCACGCGAGCCGTATCGAGTGCATTGACGTCGTGGCCGAAAAGCTCCGCGTGCTCGCGCAGAAACGCTTTCACCACCCGACGCGAATCCGCAGCCGGAATTGTGCGCGCGGTTTGCGCCGGCACAGTTGCACCTTCGCCATTCGGTCCAGTCAACAATCCCTGCGGCGAAGCGATCGAGCGTGGCGCGTGCGTGACCGGGTCAAACTCCACGCGCAAATCGCGAAGCCTCGCGCGGAGCCTCTCAGCAGCAGCTCGTTTCCGCGCGGGAACGTCCGTTGGAGCTTTCGCGACCCGCTCCTGCCGCCGGTCAAAATTTGGCAAACCTTCGCGTCCCGCATCCGGTGCCTGAGCCATCAACACGCCCGCGCCCCATGCCAGACAAACCAGCCAAATTACATTCCGTAACCAACGCATATTTGAAAAAAGTCGCGGGTAGCTACCACTGGCTATCATTTCGTGCCGACCTGAGCAAGGCGAGGGACTGGATATGGAGCTGGAATTCACCAACGACGAAGGCGAAGGCACGGGGCGCCGGCTCTAGCTGCGACTGAAGGCGGGCGATTCCCACCTCACGAAACGCAAGATCGACGGCGCGGAGATTTTCGCGATCAAGAAGCAGCGCTGGGTGGAATACTGGCTCCAGCAGCCGCATCCGGTGATGCTGTGATCGGCACCTTCAACTCGGCGATGGCGAATGCAGGCGTCTCACAGGAAATCCGACAGAAACTGACCGGCCACGCGAGTGCGGACATGAATACGCATTCACGCATCATGAGATCGAGCCTTTGCGGGCAGCAATCGCCACACTGCCGAGCATGAAAAGCAAATGAAGAGGGCTGTGCGTCGGTTTTCATAATGTGAATCTCATTATACCTTGATGCCCTGATTCCCTGCACAAGGGGCTTTTGGATCAGTGGTTCAGGGTGGCAGGGAAACAGGCTAAGCTCCGCTACGCGGCCTCCTCGTTGAGGTTCGAGTTTTCAAGATGTAGCTCCGGGGTGCGGTTCTCATAAAATAGCGGCACCGTCGCGCCGTCTTCGACGGACTGCCGAAAGTCGTAAATCGAAACGTCGTCACCGAAGACCTCACGGGTCCGCTCCTCTCCCGCGATCAGCGGGGTGCCGTTGAAGGCAAGAAAAAGCGCGTTCGGTAGCGCGCTGCGCATGTCGACCGCGAGCGTGTCGTATTGACTGCGGTGCGCTTCATCCGTCAGCACGATCACGTCCCGCCGATCGCATAGTAGCTCGGGCGTTTGGAACTTGTGGATGAGTGTAAAGACGTAGCGATGATTTCCGCGCAGGTGCTCGCCGCTCAAGGCGTGTTCATCACCTTCGCCTTCACTGACCGCTCCGGTGGCCTTAAAGGTCTTCGCGATCTGGTCATCCAGCTCCGTGCGGTCATCACGACAAAAGTCCAGTTACCCGGCACCCGCCGCAGGATTTTCTGGGCGTAGAAGACGAGGGTTCGATTCCCTTCACCTGCTCTCTCGCTAACGGAGACATCGTTCAGCAAGACTCCGTTACTTCTTTTCCTTCTCCTCGGGCTGCATCTCCCCGATGTGGATGTTCGTTTCGCGGACGTTTTTGGCGTTTTCGTAGCGGTTCTTTTCACCTCGCACTTTAGCGATGGTGATGTTGTCCAGAGTTACGTCTGTCACGGGCTCCTTCTTGTCTCCGAGGATGCGAAACGGCGTCCCAGTCTCCTTGACCTTCACGTTCTTGACGTGAATGCCGGTGATCTTCGTTATTCGCTCCTCATAGGTGGGGACGAGAGTTTTCCACTGGTAAAGGACGTCAGTCTCGATGCCGAGCACGCTCTGCCGCGCGCCTCCGGCCTCGATGTTTTCCATGTGGATGTTTTCGACGAAGCCGCCGCGCCGGAGGTTGGTCTTGATGAAGAGAAGATTGAAAGGCCGATATTTATCGTTCTCGAACCGGCAGTCATGCACGTAAACGTTGCGAATACCCGCTGAGAGCTCGCTGCCGATGGCGACGAGCTGGTGGCCTTCCACGATGGTGCAGTTGCGCATCACCACGTTTTCCGTCGGCACGCCAAGGCGCCAGCCGTCCTGGTTGCTGCCGGATTTAATGGCGATCGCGTCGTCACCCTGATCGAATTTGCAGTTTTCAATGAGCAGGTTGCGAGTCATCTCGGGGTCGATCCCGTCGTTGTTGTGTCCGTGAGCGTAGATGTCGAGGCCGCGGACGGCGACGGATTCGCAGAGCAGCAGATGAATGGTCCAGAACGGGCTGTTGCGGATCGACACGCCCTCGATGAGGACATTTTTGCAGCGGTTAAATTGGATGAACTGCGGCCGCAGGTGGTTCTCGCCCTCGGCCATCTGGCGCTGTTCGACCGGCACGTTGGTCGAAGCCATGGTGTAGAGCTTCTTCAGTGCCTCCATGTGCGCCGGCGGCCGCCCTGACCAAGCCTTCCAAGTTTCCATCCTGGCCTCGAGCTTGCCTTCGCCGGTGATGGCGATGTTTTCACAGTTGAAGGCGTAAATGAGCGGCGCATAGTTGAAGCATTCAAATCCCTCCCAGCTCGACTGCACGGCGGGCAGGTAATCCTCGGGATTGTCGCTGAAGGAAAGCGTGGCGCCCTTCTCAAAGTGGAGGTTGACGTTGCTCTGGAAATGGACTTTTCCGCTGAGCCATTTGCCTGCCGGGATCACCACCCGGCCGCCGCCGGCATCACGGCACGTGGTGATCGCCTTCCGAATAGCCTCCGAAATGTCGGTGCCTTCCTTCGCGCCAAATTCTGTGACTGCGAAATCGCGGTGTGGAAACACTGGCACCTTGATCACAGGCATGGGAAACGGGGCTTTGACGGACACTTCTTCGTAGCGCATGGCTTCGGCCTGAGCTTGGATTGGCGGGCACGCCATCGGGATCAGCGACAAGAGGAAAGCACGCGAGAAAAAATGTCTGAGGAGATCTTTCATGAAATCTTTGGTGCTAAAAATATGTCACCTTACGTCACTCGGAGAGAATCTCATTTATCGTCCCCATTACGGTTCTCAGGGCCGACGATAAGCCGACTCGACGCAATTCTGAATGCCAGATGAAACGGAATAAAAGTCTTCTCAGTTTCGGTTCCGAGCTCCACCTGTGCCCGCCCGGCCGGTGGACAGAGGCGGGTTGCCCTGCTTGAGTGGCTGATGCCCATGACCGATCCAATGCCGTTATTTTGGCGGACAATTCTCTCGCAGTGAGCCAGCTAATCCGCCCTCCCGAAATGAGCTCCGATAAGCCGAGTCTGGATGGATTGCGCATCAGTCGCGGCGCCCGTCCTGCCCGGAATACATCGCCATGGCTCGCCGCAGCGCTCGCAGTTATGGTTGTAGGCATCGGCGGCGCAGTGTGGTGGTTCACTCGCCCGCCTGTGGTGTTCGTCGAGACGGCGGTGGTGCGGGAACAGGTGGCGCGGAACCAGGAGACGCTGCTCAACGCCTCCGGCTACGTCACGGCGCGGCGCTCTGCCACCGTCTCCTCGAAGGTGACGGGAAAGGTGACGGAGGTTTCCGTGGAAGAAGGAAACAAAGTAGAGAACGGGCAGGTGCTGGCTCGACTGGACGCCTCCAACGTCGAGGCCGGGCTGGCGCTCGCGAAAGCGCAACTCGAGTCGGCAACGAAATCGATCGAGGAAACGCGTCCGAACCTCGCGTTTGCGCAGCGGGAATTGAAACGCTTCACCAATCTGGCGGCGGGAAAAGTGGTCAGCGATTCCGAGTTTCGCCGCGCGGAAATGGAGGCGCGGGCGCTCGAAGCCCGGCTCGCTCGGCAGTCGGCCGAGGTGGCCGTGCAGGAGCGCGAGGTGGAACAGTGGCAGAAGCAACTCGACGACACGATCATCCGCGCTCCGTTTAGCGGCATCGTCACGTCAAAGAATGCGCAGCCGGGAGAGATGATTTCGCCGATGTCCGTCGGTGGATTCACGCGCACGGGAATCTGCACCATCGTGGATATGAGCTCTCTGGAAGTGGAGGTGGACGTGAATGAGAGTCATATCAATCGCGTGCAACCTCATCAGCCGGTGGAAGCAACGCTCGATGCCTACACCAATTGGCGGATACCGGGGAAAGTGATTGCGATTATTCCGACGGCGGACCGGCAGAAGGCCACGGTGAAAGTGCGCGTTGGCTTCGACCAACTCGACCCACGCATTCTGCCCGACATGGGGGTGAAGGTGGCATTTCAAACGGCGGGCTCTGCGCCAGCGGGTGGCAGTCCGCGCACGCATTCGGTTCCCAAAGCGGCGGTGCAGAAAACGAACGAGCGGGAGGGCATTGTTTGGGTGGTTCGAGACGCGCGCGCGGAACGGCGTGCGGTCACGGTGACCGGAACGCAAGCGGATGAATGCACGATCTCAGCAGGATTGAACGACGGCGAACGAGTGATCCTCAACGCGCCACCAGGACTCGCCGAGGGCAGCCGCGTGAAGGAGAAAAAACCATGAGCAACGAAAGCCAGACTTTGGTTCGGGTCGCGGGTGTCACCAAAACGTTTCGCCGTGGTTCTGAGCAAATCCACGTGCTTTCGGGGCTCGACCTCGACGTCAAGCGGGGCGAATTCCTCGCGCTGATGGGCCCATCGGGATCGGGCAAGTCCACGCTGCTGAATCTGCTCGGAGGACTGGATCGCGCCGACAGTGGCGCCGTGGAAATCGGTGGCGAACGCATTGATCAATATTCGGATCGGCGGCTTGCGGCGTGGAGGGCGCAGCACGCTGGCTTCGTGTTTCAATTCTACAATCTGCTGGCCGCCCTCAACGCGGAGCGAAACATCGAGTTGCCGCTCTTGCTTACGCACCTTTCGAAAAAGGAACGCCGGGAGCATGTGGCGGTCGCGTTGAAGGTCGTCGGACTCGAGCATCGGGCGCATCATTTTCCCCGCCAACTCTCCGGCGGAGAACAACAGCGCGTCGGTATTGCCCGAGCGATTGTGACCGACCCGACCCTGCTGCTCTGCGACGAGCCGACCGGCGATCTCGATCGCAAATCGGGCGACGAGATTCTCGGTTTGCTTCAGGCGCTCAATCGGGAACATGGGAAAACCATCGTGATGGTGACCCACGATCCGCATGCCTCTGCACGCGCGAGCCACACCGTTTATCTCGATAAAGGGCAGCTATCCACCGAGCCGGCCGAATGAAATATCTCGGCCTCGTCTGGAGCAACGTAAAACGCAGGAAGCTGCGGACGGTTCTGACCCTTCTCTCCGTGATGGTGGCCTTCCTGCTGTTCGGAATGCTGTGCGCCGTGAAGGAGGCCTTCACGGCCGGGGTGGAGCTCGCGGGAAAGGATCGCATCATCGTGCGGCACAAAGTTTCCATCATCCAGTCGCTGCCGGAGAGTTACGAGCAAAGGATCGCCAACGTTCCCGGAGTCGATGCAGTGGCCGGCCAATCATGGTTCGGAGGCATCTATCAGGATCCGAAAAACTTCCTCGCGACCATTCCCGTCGACCCGGAAAAATTCCTGAATATGTATCCGGAATTCCTGCTCTCGGATGCGCAAAAGCAGGCGTGGCTCAAGACCCGGAATGGCGCGATCGTCGGTCGGGTGGCGGCGCAGCGGTTCCAGTGGAAAATCGGCGATCACATTCCGCTCACTTCCCCAATCTGGGGGCAGCCGGTTGGGCAATCGCATTGGGACCTAGAAGTTGTGGGGATTTACGACGGCGCGAAGAAAGGGACGGACACCTCTGGTTTGCTGTTTCGGTATGATTATTTCGACGAGGCCCGGCCTCGCGGAAAAGGACAGATTGGCTGGTTCACCGTGCGCGTGCACAACGCGGAGGAGGTGGCCGGCATTGCGAAACAGATCGACGCGCAGTTCGAGAATTCTCCCTATGAAACCAAAGCGGAAGCCGAGGGTGCGATGGCGGCCGGATTCGCGCAGCAGTTCGGCAATGTCGGCAAGATCATGATGGCGGTTTTGAGTGCGGTCTTTTTTACGATCCTGCTCATCTCCGGGAACACCATGGGCCAGGCCGTGCGCGAGCGGACGGAGGAGCTCGGCGTGCTGAAGGCGCTCGGGTTTAACAACGAACTGGTGCTCGTGCTCGTGCTGCTGGAGTCGTGCATCATCGTCATGGCTGGGGGATTGCCGGGACTTTGCATCGCGTGGTTGATCACGCTGCATGGAAGTCCGGTCCCATCCATGCTGCCGATTTTTTATATTCCCTTTCGTGATCTCGCCGCCGGCGCCGGCATCGTCGTGCTGCTCGGTTTGATTTCGGGATTGATTCCCGCGCTGCAGGCGATGCGATTGCGCATCGCCGTGGCACTTCGGCAAAACGCTTGATGATGACCGGGCTTATTCACTGGGTTTCCCAAGTTCTGTCGGTCGCGTTTCTAAATCTGCGCACCATTCCGGAACGAAAAGGCGCGTCCATCGCAGCAGCGGTGGGAATCGCGGGCGTGGTGGCCGTGCTGGTGGGAGTGCTCGCGATCGCAGAAGGATTTCGCCGCGCGATGACGATTTCAGGTCAGCCGGACGTGGCGGTCGTGCTGCGCAGTGGCGCCGATAGCGAAATGACCAGCGGTCTTTCGCGCGATGAGGTCCGGGTGATCCGCGACGCTCCGGGCATCGCGCGCAACGCCGCCGGACCGCTCATTTCGGCCGAGCTTTTTGTCATCATTGATCTGCCGAAACGCTCAACCGGCACCTCCGCCAACGTGCCGCTGCGCGGCGTGGAGGCGCAGGCGTTCGACGTTCGCGGCGACATACGGGTGGTGCAGGGCCGCCGCTTTGATTCTGGAAAGAACGAAATCATCGTCGGGGCGGGCGCCGCGCGGGAGTTCGCGGGACTCGATCTAGACAAGGACATCCGGGTGGGCCAGAGCACGTGGCGGATCGTGGGCATTTACACCGCGGGCGGCGGGCTCGCCGAATCAGAAATCTGGGCGGATGGTGCGGTGCTTCAACCGGCTTACCATCGAGACAACTACCAGTCGGTCTATGCACGGCTGACTTCAGTCTACGCATTCACGGAGTTCAAAGATGCGCTCACGACGAACCCGCAGCTCCAGGCAAAAGTCCAGCGGCTGGACGAGTTTTACGCGGGACAGTCGACTGCAGTCATCGAATTCATCAGCACCTTTGGCGTCTTCATTGCCGGCATGATGGCCTTGGGCGCGCTCTTTGGCGCCCTGAACACGATGTATGGCGCAGTCGCGGCGCGCACTCGGGAAATCGCGACACTTCGCGCACTGGGATTCGGCGCGAGTCCCGTGATCGTTTCCGTGCTTCTGGAATCCGTCGCGCTGGCGCTGGTGGGCGGCGCGCT
>JAXDQV010000069.1:0-4772 GCA_034667645.1 Chthoniobacter sp. | reverse complement strand
CACCATCGTCCCCAATCGAATTCACCACGAAAATCCCGCCGCCGCCCACCGCTTTGATTACTTTGGAAAACTCCGACGTGCTGCGCGGCACGTCACTAATGATCTCGGTCGCAGTCGCCGTGATCACATTGCCTTTCTCCGCGCCGGGCACGTTAAAATCCACGTTTCCGTCGGGATCGGTCGTTACATTTGCGAAGCCAATGAACGTTTCTCCTTCCCCATGCTTCAATTTGCCGGGCTTTGCGTTGGCAAAGAATTCGATGCGAAAAAGCGTGTTCGGCGTGCTGTTGAGTGAACCGTGCGGAACTCCGTCCTCTTTCACGAGCACAGGGTAATTCTGAAGATTGTTCGCTCCGGTATCCGTGTCGCCAGGATCGTTTGGCATCGGCTTCGGGCCGCCGTGATGCTCGGCTTCAAAGTCAAAGGCAAGATCGATTCCGAAGCCTCCATTCTCATGGATTGAGTTCCCGAGGATCGCGTCGTTCACGCTGTCTTGATCAAAAACACTCACGCCATCCAGCTTGTTGAAGGCAATCACGTTTCCCGCGCCCGGTGTGGTGCCGCCGAGGGTGCAGTTGCTGGCCCCGAGGAAAAGAACGCCGGTTCCGTCGTTGGGAATGGCGGGACTGCCACCATCTCCCGTGCCGATGAAATTCCCCTCCGCGGTCGCACCTGCTGAAGTGCCGCTGAATGCCGCAAAATATATGCCGGCGCCATTCCCGGAAATGACGTTCTTTTTGATGATGGCATGGTCGGACCTGCTGATGTTCACGCCGATGAACTTGTTGCCCAAAGGTTTCGCGCCAGTCGCATCGGTGCCGATCATGTTTCCGATGATCGCGGTGTCCGCCCCGGCGTTGCAGGTGATTCCGTTCAAGGCATTGCCTGAAATGACATTGCCCTCAGCGCCTGTCGGATCGCCGATGGTATTTCCTGGGCCGCCGTCGATATAGACCCCATCCGCTCCGTTGCCGATCGCTTGAGTGCCGGCGGAATCGGTCCCGATGAAGTTGCCTTGGACGACGTTATTGCCCGAACTGCCGCTCATGATGATCCCCCCGCCCTTGTTCCCGGAAATCGTGTTTCCGTGGATAATATTGGAGCCAGAGCGGTCAAAGTAAATTCCGCTTCCCTCGGTATTCGCGAGGGCGATCGTTCCGCCTTTTGCAACCCCGATGAGATTGCTGTCGATGACAACGTTGGTCGCTTGGTTATTGTGACTGATCCCGATCCCGTTCCCGTTTCCTGAGATAATGCAGTCTTCAATGGTGGCGTCTGTGGCGTTCTCCATGAAAATTCCGTAGCCCGCGTTGGGGATCGCCGCCGTCCCACCATTGTCAGCACCGATCCGGCTTTTTTCGATGACCGTGCCCGTTGCGCCCGCGTTTTTAATGTGGATTCCGGATGTTTTGTTTCCGGAGATGACGCAATCGGTGATCCTCGTTCCCGGGGCATTATCGATCAGCACGCCATCTCCTTTATTCTGGAGCGCCGCCGCGCCGCCTTTGTTTGTGCCGATGCGGCTGGACTCTATTTTATTCAACGTCGCGCTGGATCCGCTGATGCTCACGCCATCGAGGTTGTTCCCGGAAATGAGGCAATTACTGATTATGTTCGCCGCGGAATTGATGGTCAGCCCGTTCCCGTTGGCGGCGACCTCGCCCGTGCCGTCGGTGCCGA
Source organism: Chthoniobacter sp. (assembly GCA_034667645.1). Classification (GTDB taxonomy): domain Bacteria; phylum Verrucomicrobiota; class Verrucomicrobiia; order Chthoniobacterales; family Chthoniobacteraceae; genus JAJPJG01. The sequence goes on along the minus strand of JAXDQV010000069.1, from coordinate 3,092 downwards.
CGAAGCATTTGGTGACCTGATTGCTGCCGCTCGTCCTTAAGCGGAGGCCTCCCGGGAGCGCAAGGCCCGTCAGGATAGTGTCGCCCGTGGTAACATCCAGGATTTGCAAGGTGCTTCCCGAAAGGATCCGAATCTCGACGGGCGCGTCCGGGTTCGGACTCTGGATGACGACCGGCTCGGTGAGCGCGGGGAGGCCATTCACCGTCAGCGAGGTGATCACCCCAGTGAATGTGATCGTATCCACGCCGGTTTGCTTATTGGCCTCCTGGATCGCCGCGCGCAACGTTGTCTGGTCGCCGGCGGTCACGAGATCAACGTCCGCGCGGCCATCGTTAATGTCAGCGTCGGACTGATCGCCCGCTTGATTCACGACGAATGCCGCGGCTTGCGCCGTGCATAAAAAAAGCGCACCCAGAGCCACGGCCGCGCTGCGAAGAGACGCTTTGAACATAGGGGGGGACCTCCGGAGAAGGTGGTCACCGTATCGCCTCAGCGAGATTTTTGCCAGCCAAACCGTTTTAACGCGACTTTCCTGCGCTCTTCCGCACGCCGCGGCGCAGATGCGCGAAGGCGTGGCTTAGGTCGGGGCGTAAAGCTGGATCCGGGCTCTCCCGCTAAGGTTGTGGAGCTGGAACGGTGCCGAGGGACACGGCCTCGATTTCGCCGTTGGCAACCGCTGCTCTGTAACTCACTAGTTAATCAGCCGCTGTATTGTTCGTCGCTGACCTTCTCCATCCAGTCGACGACCTTGCCGTCGAGGGTTTCGGCAATCGCGATGTGGGTCATCGCTGCGGTGGCGGAAGCACCATGCCAGTGCTTCTCACCCGACTCGATCCAGACAATGTCGCCGGGCCGGATTTGCTCGATCGTTCCGCCCTCGCGCTGCACTCGTCCGACGCCGGCGGTGACGATAAGCGTCTGGCCGAGAGGGTGCGTGTGCCACGCTGTTCGTGCACCCGGCTCGAATGTGACAGTCGCGCCGCCGATGCGCGCCGGCGGGTCCGCCTGAAACGGAGAGTCAATGCGCACGATGCCGGTAAACCAGTCCGCCGCTCCTTTGCCGGATGGTTGTGAACCAACTCTTTTGATTTCCATATGGGTCTTTCGGTCTGGGTTGATGACGCGCGTGCGCGGAAGCTCGTCGGGATGCCGACTGCAGTCGTGGCAATCCCTTGTGTCCGTGGCTGGGATTGGATTCGCGATCACACGCTATCTTGCTGCGGCAGGCTCGCCGAAACCGATCACGAATCAAGTGCTGTGCGGGTTCGCGCGACTTCATTATCGCGACCTAACCGTCACGCAGTGAAAAAGCCGCTTGGGAAATCGCGCACACTAGTCGCCACGCTGTCGCACTTGGCGCGGTCCCGCGCGTGGCGATCGGCGAAAACGGCAGGCGGTGACATTTCTTCCCGGAATCTGCAACCTAGATGCCGTGCCGATCCGGGTCGGTGAGGGCAACATTGCCGGTGATGAGCGCGGCTTCGCCGGAGCCCAGGGTGACCGTGCCACCGGCGGCTTGGTAGATGCCGCCGCCCGTGTTGTCGGAGGCGTTGCCGGTGATCTTCGAGCTCGTAATAGTGCCGTGGAGCGCAGAGTTGAGATAGACGCCGCCGCCGCTCACCGCATGGTTGCCGATGAAGGCACCCCCTTTGACACTGAAGGCTCCGGTTCCGCCAAACTCCAGGCCGCCACCCCGGCTGTTCGTCTGATTTCCAGAGACGATGACGCTGAGGGCGGTGATCGAACTGGAGGCGCCCAGATACCCGCCGCCACTGTTGCCTTTCGCAAAATTGCCGGTGATCTTCGTCGCATGTAAATCCACGGAAGCGCCCCCGAGGATGTCAAAGCCGCCCCCCGTGCCTTGCGAGGCATTGTTGGCGAATTCGCCGCCGAAAATGCTCGTGCTGGTGGAGCCTTGGTCATAAAGCCCGCCGCCTCTGTCGCCCGAGGTGTTCCCATCGATGAAGGCGCCGATGAGTTCTATGACACCGCCGTTGTTCAGGTAAACCCCGCCGCCGTTGCCCGAAGCATCGTTGTCCGTAATGTGTGCGCCGCTGATGATGAGCGGATGGGGGCCGCCTGAGATATCGAGGCCGCCCCCGGTGCCGCCAGAGACGGTGTTGCCCGCGATGGTGCCGCCTGTGATTCTCAGGGAGGTGGCCTGCGTGGCCTCGATGCCGCCGCCGCCTAGCACCGCCGCATTCCCGCGGATCGTGTCGCCGGCGAGCAAAAAATTTCCCTGCGCCAGGTAAAGGCCGCCTCCCTTGTCGCCGGCGTTGGTGACGGAGTTGCCGGAGATGTTCGTGGAACGAATGACCACTTTGGAGCCGACAGTGCCGTAATCGGCGACGAACAATCCGCCACCGAAACCCTTGCTGGTATTGCCGGAAATCAGGGTGTGGCTGATCGTCGCAGTCCCGCTGTCCACCATGATTTTCGTCCCGCCGCCTTCAGAGGTCGCGGTATTGCTGATGATAGTGGAGCCCGAGAGGACAACGGATTTATCGGCACGCAGATTGAGACCCCCGCCATCGCCACTGGAGTTGACTTTGTTGGCGGAGATCAGGCAGTTGCTCACGCTCATCTTCGAGCCCGTCGTATAGGTGGACGCTAACACGCCCCCGCCGCTGTTGGTCGAGGTGTTGCCTGAGATGATGCAGCGCTTGAGCGTGAGAGACTCTAAAGAGTAGATCGCGCCGCCAAAGCCGTTGCCGACGGTGCCAGCACCGTTGCCATGAATCAATGCCAGTCCGCTGATGCTCACGGGACTGTCGGTGGCATTCGAGCCGTCGGTAACGTCAAAAATGCGCGAGGCACCGTTGCCATCGATGATGATCTTGCCCGCGCCGGGACCGGTGATGGCGAGCTTGTGTGCGATGACGGGAAGCTCGGTGCCGCCGAGGACGATGGTATGCGGGCCGGAGCCTGCGGGCAGCTTGAAATTGATCATGTCCCCGGCGTGGGAGTTAGTAATCGCCTCGCGCAGGTCCAGGTCGTGCGGGTTTCCTGAGGAAACGTCGGTCAGATTAGTGACGAGGAGGATCGCCGGGGCGATGCGTGCCTCGAGCAGTTCGATGTTGCAGGCGGTGTGG
>JAXDQV010000068.1:0-4551 GCA_034667645.1 Chthoniobacter sp. | reverse complement strand
CTCGCAGGTGCCGCAGCCGATCACCGTGCGCTACGAGGCGGCGCGAAAGCAGTTGCTCAATGGTGATTTCTCCGTCGCGCAGGAGGCGCTCGCGGAGCTGGGTCAGCAGCCGGTGCCGGAGCCATTGCGAAGCTGGATTATCGTGCACGAGGCGATGGCGGCATTCCTGGGCGGCCGTCCGGAACCGGCGCGTTCCGCTTTCAAAAAACTCACGAGCGGCGAAGCACCGGCGGCGAAGGCGGGCGAAAAACAGCTCGCCGCTTTCTTCGCGGAGCTGGGGGCGCAAGCCGCAAACACCGAAGCAACGCCGCCGGACGCCGCCAAGAAATTCGACACGCGCACCTTTGGCGCGATCGCCCCGTTCGTCTTCGCCCTCAAGGACTGGGAGCTCGGGAAGTTCAGCGAGGCGAATCAGTTATTTGCGAGTTTTCTCGCGAGCGAGCCGCAGGGAACTTCGGCTTGGATCGCGGATTACCGGCCGCTGGCGGAAAAATACACTGGGAGTTTTTCGGCCTACGAGGCAGCGAACTCCGGGTTGAAAAAGGCGAAGACCGCCGAGGAGCGCGCCAAAGTCCTCGCGTCGCTCGATGCGCTGAAAAAGGCGCCGGGAAAAATGGCGGAAGTCGGCGGGGCGCTGCAGCGCGACACGCAGAAACGTTTTGCCGAGCTCGATGAAGCGGAACAAAAGAAGGCTGGCGAAACGCGGGAAAAAGAGGCGAAGCAGCTCGCCGACGCGAAGGCGAAATACAACGCGCTTTGCAATGTCTACCGGTTCGACGAAACCGCTGCGTTGTTCGCGCGTCTTACGCTGACGGAGAGCGCACTGGCCGCGGAGCGGGACGCGCTTTCGAAAAAAGCGAAGTGGCTCACGCAGTTTAAAGGTCAGTTGATCGTCGACATCAACGCGCGCGGATATCCGGAGCCGATCTCAAAACGGACCGGAGTCGCCATGCCGGGCGGCGTGAAAAAGGCCTCGGCCGCGCAGTGCGAAATCCAGACGCCTTACGGATGGATTCCGGTGCCGTGGGCCGACCTGCCGCCGGCGATGCTTTTCAAAATGGCGGAATATTTCACGAAGAACGAGACGGCCCCGGAGCGCGTGGCGGATCGCAAGTGGCTGGCGGGCGTGTTCGCCTTTGGCTTCGGCATGACGCGCGAGGGGCGGGGACTGCTGGCCGATGCCGCGCAGACGAAGGACGAGTATCGCGAGCAGCTTTCGATGTTCATCGACAGCTCGCAATAGCCCGGACTGCTACTCCGCGAAATAGAGGAGCCGGCCGCACTGCTCGCAACTGACGATCTCCTTTTCCGCGCGCACGCGCACCACGGTTTGCGTGGTGATCTTCATGTGGCAACCGGTGCAGTTGCCATGCTCGAGCGCCACGATGGCCGCATCGCGCTTGCTCGCGAAGAGCCGGTCGTAGCGGTCGAGCAGATCCTCCTCCACTTTCTCGGCCAGCGTCCGGCGTTCGTTTTCGAGTGCGGCGAGATGCGTGTGCAGCGAGCCGGTTTTCTCCTCGAGGTCGGCGAGCTGGCGCTCGATGCGGCCCTTGCTCTCGGCAAAATCCTTGTCCGCCGCCGTAGTCGAGCCCTTGAGTTTCTCCGCCTCCTCCATCAGGTCGAGCTCGCGGTCCTCGATTTTCTGGATGTCGGTTTCGGCGTGCTTGATCTCGTTGCTGAGCGCCTGGAATTCCTCGTTCTTGCGGGTCTGGAACTGCTGCGTCTTGAACTTCGCAATCGAGTCCCGCTTTGCCTGTGCCTCCACTTCGAGTTTCTTTTTCTCCACCTCGATCTCCTTCGACTTCTGCTTCACTGCGCCGAGCTGCTCGGATTGGGCGGCCAGTTTGCTTTCGAGTTCGCTGCGTTCCAGTGGCACCAGTTTCAATTCCTGCCGCAGCGTCGCGATCTTCCTGTCGCGGTCCTGCAGCACGAGAAGCTGTTCGATTTCGGCGAGCATCGCGCGACGTTCAAATGTCCGCGCGCAAAGTGCAAGAGCGTAGTGGCGATGGCGGCTGATTTGGGAAGGCGCGCCACCCCCGGACAGCCCGCGTTGGCTCTTGACGGCTCGTTCGCTTTTCATTCCTCTTGGCGGCGGCCCTCCCGGATGATGCGCATCGTTCTTCTTCTCCTTTTTCTGACGGCGAATGTCTTCGCGCAAAGCACTCCCGCCCCGGCCGGCAAATACCCTCCGCTGCGTGTGCAGGCGTCGGCGGGCACGCATCAGAAGCCGGCGGGCGGATCGTTTTACAAGCGGACGATGGAGATCAACCCCAAGGTCATCATCGAAGGCGTCGGCAGCATGAAACCGATCCCCGCGCTGGACGCCACGATGCTCGTCATCACGCTCGATACGCAGGCGAAGTATGTGAAAAAGAAGGACGTGCTGAAGGTGCACTCCGTGGCCAGCCAGCCGATTCCCGAGGCGGCAAACGGAGCGCGCCGTGAGTTCACCTTCCCGGAGGAAAGCGTCGAGTTCGACTCCTACCGCGATTCCTCCAACGTCGGCGGCGAGGTTTACAAATACTTCATCCTCGGGCTGCGCGATCCCGCCTCGAAGGAGATCATCGGCTTCGAGACGAACTACCCGGCGCTCGCGGCATTCGTCAAAGCGCACCCGGAAAAGCGCGACGAATATCTCAGCATCAAGAAGGGCGCCAAGCTGCCCGAAGAGTTGAAGTAATTCGGCAGCCCCAACGGCTGTCTGGTCCCGCGGGCGAACTCGTGATTTGCGTTGGATCAGTCTGCTCCCGACGTATGCTCCCGCCCACCTCCCATGCTTTGTAAAAACCTCCTTCTCCCGCTGCTCCTCGCACTGGCGCTTTCCCCCGCGCTTCAAGCCGCCGCCGAACCGACTCCCGACGCCACGCAGCCGCCGCCGCCCACCTCATGGGTGGACCCCGACACCGGCCACCGCGTCATCCGCCTGACCAGGGAGAAAATGTCGGCCAGCCTTTACTTCAACGAGAATGGCTACACGCCCGACGGCAAGCGGATGATCTACACCACCAAGGATGGCATCTTCCTGCTCGATCTCGCCACCCACGAGACGAGTTCCGTCGTGCAGGGCGACCTGCGGACCATCTGCGTCGGGAGAAAAACGCCGACCGTCTTTTACATCAACAACAAGGAGAAGGCGCTCTACGCCACCGGGCTCGACACTGGCGAGACGCGGAAGCTCGCTGACCTTCCCCGCCGCGGCCGCGTCTCCACCATCAATGCCGACGAAACCCTCGGCGCAGGCACTTACATCGAGGGCGATGGCAAGGACTACAACGAGGACGCCCAAAAAGAACCCGGCGCCCAAGAGCACTCCCTCGACCAGCCTGCGAACAAAGCCAAGATGATGGAGGAGCGCCTCGCGGCGAAGCTCCCGATGGTCATGTTCACCATCGATCTCCGCACCGGCGAGACCAAGCCGCTCCTCCACAGCACCGACTGGATCAACCACCTCCTCTTTTCGCCCACCGACCCCACGCTCCTCATGTATTGCCACGAAGGCCCGTGGCACAAGGTCCAGCGCATCTGGACCATCCGCACCGACGGCACTCAGAACAAGCTCATCCACCAGCGCACCATGGCCATGGAGATCGCCGGGCACGAGTTCTGGAGCCATGACGGCAAAACCATCTGGTATGACCTCCAGGTGCCCAAAGGCCAGGTCTTCTACGTCGCCGGCTACCAGGTCGAGACCGGCGAGCGCACCTGGTATCACCTCGAGCGCAACGAGTGGTCCATCCACTTCAACGTCAGCGCCGACACCACCCTCTTCTGCGGCGATGGCGGCAACTCCGGCCAGGTCGCCCGCGCGCCCGATGGGCAATGGATCAACCTCTTCCGCCCCAGCCTCCTGCACTTCGATCCCGAGGATGGGAAAGACCTCATCCATCCCGGCCTCTTCACCTCCGAGCGGCTCGTGAAAATGGACAAGCACCAATACAAACTGGAGCCCAACGTCAGCTTCACCCCCGACCAGAAGATGGTCGTCTTCCGCTCCAATATGTTCGGCGACACCTACGTCTTCGGCGTCATGGTGGAAAAGGAATCGCCGGACAAAAGCACTCCGTAGGGAAAAAGGCGAACGCTGCGGGGGATAAAGCCCCGCCAGCAGATTGCGGCGAGAGCTTCACCTCCCGTCCTCGCCATCGCGTCCCCGCCCGCCCGGTTTTAACCCACCGATTCCGCCACCACGGACCCACTTCAAGACCAATTCTTTTGACCTGACAGCCTCACCCATCGACCTGACAGCATGCTGCACCCACCCGACAGCATCACCAACACACCTTTCGACCTCGGCCACCCACTTCAAGACCTCATCCACACGTCTGGATGGCGATAAATAGACAATTCGCACCCTCGAACCGCCTTTTCCCCTCGTAGAGCCGCTTTTTACCCCCTTCCAGCCCCCTCCACCCGCCACCCGCATTCCGCTGCCAGCTTTCACCTCGCCCTAACCGGGTTTCCAGCTTGCAGATCTTCGTCTATGCCTTCGTGCGCCCCCCGTGCGCTTCCCCCTACGCCGATATTTGACCATCGAAACCGACGCCTATAATC
>JAXDQV010000067.1:0-14359 GCA_034667645.1 Chthoniobacter sp. | reverse complement strand
CGGGCGTCGCGATGAATGTCCTGCATCGGCATCTCTCGCTCACGAACGCGTTTGATTATCCGGAATACGATAACCGGCTGCGCGATTGGTTTTTCAACGAACGCAAACGGGAGTATCGCGATGAACTGAAACGTGAGGCGATGCCGCCGATCGCACCGCCCGTCCACCGCGCGCCGGCTGCCGGCGGCGCGACGAAACTCAGTAACCGCGCGATCATCGTCCTCGGAATGCATCGCAGCGGCACGTCTGCTATTAGCGGCTTGCTGGCGCTGCACGGAGTGGAGATGGGTCGCCACCTCATGCCGGCGACGGTGGATAACGAAGCCGGATATTGGGAGCACGCGGAGATCGTGCAAATTCACGATGAGATGCTGGCCGCGCTCGGTTCCGGCTGGGACGACGTCTGCCATTTGCCGTCAGGTTGGGAACGCTCGGATACGGTCGCGCCGTTTCAGCAGCGGCTCGCGGAAGTGTTGCTGCGCGATTTTGCCGCGAGTCCGTTTTGGGCGATCAAGGACCCGCGCCTTTGCCGCGTCTGGCCGCTGTGGGAAATCATTTTGCGCGAGCTGGAATGCCAGCCGTTTCCCGTGCTCATGGTGCGGCATCCGTTCGAGACGATTCGCTCACTGGAAAAGCGCGACGGTTTTCCGCCGGCCAAATCCGAGCTGCTCTGGCTGCAGCATTTGATCGAATCCGAAGGCGAAACGCGGAACGCTGCGCGGGTCGTCGTGACGTTCGACCAGGTCCTCGAAAATCCCGCGGTGGTCTTCGGACGCATCAAAGGCGCGTTGGGCGGAGAATGGCCACGGAAGCCGGTTCCGGACGAGTTTGCTCGTTTTCTCGATCCGCAAAAACGTCATCACCGCACCCCGGGCACCGAGGGATTGTCCGCGTGGACGCTCGCAGCTTTCGAGGCGGCGCAACGCGGAGCAGCCGGTGACGACGCAGCAATGCGGACCGGGCTCGATTCCGTTCGCGTCGCGCTGGAGAGCGCCGACGCGCTTTATCGCGGGGAGCTCGACACGCTCTTCACTTTGCGCGCGGAATTCCGCGAGGCAAAGCGGAAGCTTTCCGCGAAATCCACGCAGGCTAAGCAGCTCAAGGAACAGGTCCGCGCACTGAAACAGCAGGTGCGCGCTTTGGAAAAAACGGCTCCGGTGAAATTCGCGCGGTTTCTCAAGCGGCTCTCCGGCCGGCCCCGGAACGCGCCGCGCGTGTCATAGCCATGCCCGACGCCGACGGCCACTCGACGACGCGCGAAGAGCTGGAGCGGCAGCTAGCGACGCGCCTTGCCGAGCTCGCTGCGGCGCACAAGCGGATTGACGATCTGCTCGAGATCGCGCGCAAGTGGAAGGAGACGAAAGCGAAGCTGGCGCGTATCCGCGACGAACGCGACGGGCTGCGCGAGTCGCTAGAATATCGCTTCGGACGCAAGTTCATTCTGCCCTTCCGCAAGCTGGGCAAAGCGTTGCGAAAGCCCGCAGCGCCCGGCTTTGAGGCGCCTGGATCAAAAGAGAAAAACGTCGGCCCGCCGTCGTATCATCAATGGGTGCTCGCGCAACGTCCGTCCGCGGAAGCGCTCGATGCCATGCGCCGCGAGGCTGCGCAATGGAACGCGCCGCCGCTGGTGAGCATCGTCACGCCCGTGTTTAACACTCCGTTGTCGGTGCTCGACGAAGCGGTGCAGTCGGTGCGTGCGCAGGTTTACGCAAACTGGGAGCTGATCCTTGCGGACGATTGTTCGCCGGATGCGCGCATCGCGCCGGAGCTCGAGCGGATGGCTGCCAGCGATTCACGCATCAAGGTCTCTCGCCTTCCGCAAAATGCCGGCATCGCAGCAGCGTCGAATGCGGCGCTGGCGCTGGCCCGCGGGGAATTTGTGGGTCTGCTCGATCACGATGACTGGATCGAGCCGCACACACTTTTCGAAATCGTGAAGGAATTGCGCGCGGCGCCGGAAGCCGACTTGGTTTACACCGACGAGGACAAGGTCGATGAGGCAGGCTATTTTCTGAAACCGTTTTTCAAGCCCGACTGGTCGCCGGACGCGCTGCTGTCGCACAACTACATTCTGCACTTCACGGTGATCCGGCGGACGCTTTTGGAAACCCTCGGAGGTTTTCGTGAAGGCTTCGACGGCGCCCAGGACTACGATCTGTTTTTGCGCGCGACGGAGCGGGCGCGGCAGATTTTGCACGTGCCCAAAATCCTCTACCACTGGCGGATCAGCAGCGGCTCGACCGCGGCCAACGCGCAGCAAAAACCGGAAATGATCGATAACGGCGAACGCGTGCTCGCCGACGCGCTCGCACGCCGTGGAATCAAGGGGCGCATCGAACGAGGGACGGGAGCGCGTTATCGTGTGCGCCGGGAAATCGCCGAACCGAAAGAGATCGCGATCATCATTCCGACGAAGGATCGCGTGGAGCTGCTCGCGCGCTGCGTCGAGAGCATTCGCTCCCGCACGGACTACCCGAACTACAAGATCGTCATCGTGGACAACGACAGCGAACAGGTCGACACCCGGCGTTTTTTTAAAAGTCAGCCGGCGACGGTGCTGCGGTTTTCGGGGCCGTTCAACTTTTCTGCGCTCAACAACTTCGCGGTGCGGCAGACGACGGAACCCTGGATTCTTTTTCTAAACAACGACACGGAAGTGATCAACGGAGACTGGCTCACGAGCATGGCCGAGCACATCCAGCGGCCGGAAGTGGGAGCGGTGGGCGCAAAGCTTTTGTATCCGGATGACACGGTGCAACACGCCGGCGTGGTGCTTTCCGAAACCGTTGCGGCCACGCACGCGTATCAGCATGCGCCGGCCAAAGTTTTCGACAACGGCGGGCACCTCCAGTTGACCCGAAATTACAGCGCCATCACCGCAGCCTGCATGCTCACGCGGCGCGACGTCTTCGAGCAGGTGGGCGGCTTTGATGAAAAGGGACTCGCGGTCGCTTACAACGATGTCGATTACTGCCTGCGGCTCCAGCAGGCAGGCTATGCGGTTGTTTATACTCCGTTCGCACAACTGTATCACTACGAGTCCGCCTCGCGCGGGCAGGGGAGGAGCAACCCGGCGGAGGCGAAATTGCTCCGCGAGCGCTGGCCGGCAGTGCTGGCGCACGACCCATTTTACAATGAAAACCTCGCGCGCGCCGAGGGGGCATATTCGTTCCGGTGATTAGTGTTTGGCGTTCCGCCTGCGATTTCTAAAATCCGCGCATGAGCGATCTTTGGACAGGCTTGCAAGACTCCGCGCGCGCAGCGCTGACGGGACGTGACTACGCACAAAGCTCGCTCGCCGAGCGGCTCGCCACATCCGGAGTCGAGGCGGGCGAACTGACGAATGCGGACCGCGCGGCGCTAGATTGGATTCCCGGGGTCGAGATATTTGCGCGGAGAATTTTTCCACAGCGGCATCGCGGTTTTTTTGGGGAGTTTGCCCGGCGCGATGAAGGCGTGCTCGCGAAGATCGGTTTATGGCCGAAGCAATGGGCGACCGCGACGATGTTTGCGAACACGGCAAAGGGTTTTCACATTCATCCCCCGCACATTCCCGACGGGGGAAATCCCGCGGCGTGGTTTCAACGCTTGTTTAACACTGAGCCGGAAAATTATGGACTCCGGCCCTACGATCGCGAGCAATGGGACGCGATGTTTTTCGTGCAAGGTGCGGTGGAGATGCTGCTCCTGGATCAGCGAGCGGGGATGGAACGACGGGTCATGCGGTTTTTGATCGAGGGTGACGACCGACGCGGGCCGAACAATGCCGGCGTGGTGATTCCCGCCGGCGTCGCGCATGCGTTGCGCGTCGAGGGCTCGCGCGACGCCATCATGGTTTACGGCACCAGCACGTCCTTTGACCCGGCCTTCGAAGGGCGCATCGCGAGTGACGTCGAGAGCGCGCCGCTTCCCGTCGACTGGGAGCACTATCTGCGCGGCTAATCGCGCGGGCTTTCGTCGAGGACGAGCTGGAGGTAGGCGCGGTAATCGCTTTTCGGCTGCGCTTCGATCACGCGCCGCAGGTGCGCCGCATTGATGAAGTGATTTAAAAACGCAATCTCCTCGAGACACGCCACCTTGAGCCCCTGTCGATGTTCGATGGTTTGGAAATAGTTGCTCGCCTCGAGTAGGCTCTCGTGAGTGCCGGTGTCGAGCCAGGCCATGCCCCGGCCGAGCAGGCGCACGTTTAAGGTTCCGCGTCGCAAATACTCGAGGTTGACGTCGGTGATTTCCAGTTCGCCGCGTGCCGAGGGTTTCATGTCGCGGGCGATCTGGACCACCTCGTTGTCGTAAACGTAGAGACCGGGGACGGCGAAGGAGCTTTTCGGCGTCTTCGGTTTTTCCTCCAGGCTGATCGCGCGGCCTTGGGCGTTGAATTCCACCACGCCGTAACGCTCAGGGTCGCGCACCTTGTAGCCGAAAATGCACGCGCCACTTTCCATCGCCAGCGCCTCACGGAAGAAGTCGAGGTTACCGTAGAAAATATTGTCTCCCAGGATGAGTGTGACACCGCTGCCGCCGATGAATTCCGCACCGATCACAAAGGCCTGCGCGATCCCGTTCGGGATTTCCTGGGCGGCATATTCGATCCGCATTCCGAATTGGTCGCCGTCTCCGAAAAGATCGCGAAATTTCGGCAAATCCTTCGGGGTTGAAATGATGAGCACTTCGCGGATGCCGCCGAGCATCAGCGTTGCCATCGGGTAGTAAATCATCGGCTTGTCGTAAACCGGGAGGAGTTGCTTGCAGACGATTTGCGTGAGCGGATGGAGGCGGGTGCCCGCGCCGCCGGCGAGAATGATGGCTTTTTTCGGAGCGTGATTCATTTGTTAAACATCGGTGTAGACCAGCCCGAGCCGCTGGCCGAGACGAAACCAACGGGAGGAAGCGCACTGCTGCCGCAAGGCGGCCAGCCGCTTTTGCGCCGTCGGCGCGGCGCGCCAGATATCGACGCCCGCTCCGAACACGCGGCCCAGCGCGAGCCAGTTCGAGCCTCCGATCTGCCGCAGGAGCGCCTCGTATTCGGCGTGAGCGAGTTCTTCTTTCAGGGCGTCGGTTTTCGCGGCGGAGAGTTCCGGGAAATTTTCGGCGCTGAGCGTTTCCATGTATTCGGCCAGCGAGCGTGTCGGCACTCCGGCGAGCAACTGCGCGAGGGCGCCGAGGAAAACTTCCGCGCGGAAATCCGAGTAATTCCGGCAGAGCGCGCGGAAATACTGCGTGTAGTTTGCGCGCGCTTCGGGCTCTCGCGCGAGACGTGGAGCCAGTGTCCGCAGTAAATCAATGTTCATCGCCAGCACTTCGCGCGTCACGTTTTCTGGCGGATCGGACTTGATCGTATTTGAGGAGTGCGCCCGATAACGCAGCAGTTGTTTCGGCAAAACGGCCAGCTCGTCTCCCATCGCGGCGACTGCTGCGAAAAAGTAATCATGCACGTAGCGATAGGCGCGGAACGGATGGTCGAGGAGGTAGGCGGAGCGGGCAACGAAGTTGGAGCTCGTTTTAGTGAAGTTGGCGATGCCGAGCCACTCCGGAAGATTTTCGCGGCGCGCCTGCCAGAGCCGCTCCAGCCACCGCGTTTTTGGATCGGTGATGGCGAGATCACGGCTGTTTTCATCGATCATTTTCAGGCGCGTGCAAACCACCTGAATCTCTGGATTTTCCTGCAAATACTTCACGCACTCGGCGATCCGTTCAGGTTCGTAAACGTCGTCCGAATTCAAAATCGCGACAAATTCGTGATCGGCTGCGGCCTCGGCAATCCCGCGATTCAGCGCCGCGTGCGCGCCCGAGTTTGCCTGCTGAAAAAGTCGGATCCGCTCGTCCGCGAATTTCGAAACCGCGGCCACAGAATCATCGCGGGAGCCGTCGTCGACAATGATGATGCTTTGCACGCGCAACGTTTGTGCGAAGACGGATTCCAGCGCCTCGCCGATGTAGCGCTCGTGATTGTAAAGTGGAATGACGACGGCGACCGACATTTCAGAATTTGGATTTTGGAATTTGGATTTAGATTCGCCGCGGGAGCCGAGCTTTAAATCGAAATCCCGAAATCCAAAATCCAAAATTGATGGAAACTCCGACGATCCAGACTGAAGTGCAGGTCATGTTTTTTGACACCGATTGCGCGGCGGTCGTGCACAACATTGCCTATCTTCGCTTCATCGAAATCGCCCGCACGTTGCTCGCGGAGCAGCTTGGAATGGGACTTCGCGAGATGGCGGCGAGCCGGCAATATCCGGTCGTGGTGCGCACGGAGATCGACTACAAACGCCCGGCGGCACTCGGCGACAAACTGCTGATCGACGGGCGGCTCGAAAGTGCGGAGCGGATCCGGTTTTGGTGTTCGTTCGTGATTCGCCGCCCTGCGGACGGCGCAGTGATTGCGATCTCGCGGCAGATGCTGGCGTTGATTCAAATGCCCGACGGCAAACCGATTCGGCTGCCGGCAGACTGGGCGACGCGATTCGCGCATCTGCGTCCGTAATCAACGCGTCAGCGAGAAATCTTCCGGTGGTTTTGGCTTCTTTGTTTTCGGCCCGGACTTCCGCTCCTTCGCACCGAACGCGGCATCCAGCAGTTGCTTGAAACGTTCGGGAGTGAGTTTGACGACGTCGGTTTGCTCGGGTCCGGGAATCCAGGTTTCGGCCGTCAGGGTCGGCGAAAAGGCAATACGATTAAATTCGAACAGGCCGCTCCACTGCGGAGTTTTCACCTGCAGCTTCGCCAGCCGGTAATTCGGTGTCACCCAGACACGCAGGCTCCAATTTTCGACGTCCAAAGAACGCGCGAGTTCGGGCATGAGGTGCACGTCGAGCACGCGGCAGGTCGCGCCTCCGACCGTTTCATCCCCCGCGTCCGCCACCTGAAACAGCACGGGCAGGAAAACGAGCTGCTGCTCCGGAATCGGCAGCTCGAAATCGGCCAGCTTGTATTTTTTCTTTGGCTTCGGGAGGTCCACGCGATTGATCAGCGCTTCAATCTTGGCGCCCGGCGCCGCCCAGAGTTGCTGGCCGTTGCGGCAGATCGTGACCTCCTCGCCGAGCACCGGCGCACGCAGTCGCAGCTTGTCCGGGGATTCCAGGTCGAGGTGCACAGTGCTTCCGGCAAGGCCCGCCGGCGAGGGCGTCGCTTCAACGAGGCGTGCGTCGAGCGAGAGCGCGCGATTGGGCGACTCCGACTCCTTGGCGAGCAGGCCGACAAAAGGCGCGAGCACTTTACCAAAGACGTCATACGGATTTTCACGCGCGTGCGCGGAGCGGAGCGAGACTGAGAGCAGGAGGAAGAGAGCAAACGTGGTTTTCATAATGGGCGTCTCGCGGCGTCACGATGACAGCGTGTGCGCAATGCGCAAACAAGGTGCGCAGTTGCGTTTGATTCGCGGCGGATTATGGACTACGCAACTCGCACCGCATGGACTTTTTCCCGACGCAATTTCTCGCATCGGGCGGACTCATTTTCGCGCTCCAAAACTCCACGCTTCCGGGGAAAATGGTGCTGCTCGCGTTGTTCACGGGCTCGATTTTTTCGTGGTCGGTCATGATCACGAAGCTGCGCGTGATGCACTTCGCGAAAAAGCAGGCATTGTTTTTCCTCGAGCGTTTTCGCGCGGACCGGCAGCCATTGCGGCTTTACGAGCACCAGGCGCGCTTCGACGGCACACCGATTTTTCATGTCTACCGCGAAGGCTGCCGGGAGCTGACTTTTCATCTGCTCGGCTCGCCGGAGGTGGATGAGACATTCAGGGCGCGCCTCGATGGCGCCATCCCGATTTCGCCCGCGCAGATGCGCGCGGTGCAATCGGCCATGGAGCGCGCCGTGGGCGAGAGTTCGCTGCGACTGGAATCGAAGATGATCTTGCTCGCGACGGCGGTGAGCGGCGCGCCGTTTCTTGGGCTGCTCGGAACGGTCTGGGGCGTGATGGACACCTTTGGCGATGTGGCCGCGGCCGGATCCGCGAATCTGGCGGCGATGGCGCCCGGTGTGTCCGCCGCTCTGATCACCACCGTGACCGGTCTGCTGGTCGCGATCCCTGCGATGTTTGGCTACAATTTTCTCGTGACGAGCATCCGCGCGATGATCCTCGAGATGGATAATTTTGCCGCCGAGCTCGCGAGCGAATTCGAGCACCGTTACGTAGATCACGGCAGCAAGGCGAGCAAGCAGCGGAGGCTGCTCTGATGCGCCGCTTTTCCCAGAAGCACGGGTTTTCGACTCTCTCGGAAATCAACGTCACGCCGCTGCTCGATCTCGCTTTCGTCCTGCTGATTATTTTCATCATCACCACGCCGCTCATGGACAAGAGCGTGGATCTGGTGGTGCCGTCGAGCGCGGCGGCGAAGAATGCGGTCGAGCCTTCGGCGGTGCAGACGATTTCGATCAATCGCGAGTCGGTGATAAAGTTGAATAACGAGCCGGTCACTCTCGACGAACTGCCATCGCAGCTCTCGAACCTGAAACTCGCCAATCCCGAAATCGCAGTCGTGATCCGTTCGCACAAGGAACTGCCGGTGCAAAAGTTAATCGACCTCATGGACGCGGTGCAGCGGGCGCGGATCACGAAGCTCGGCGTGATCACAAACCCCGAGAAAGAGTAGCGACCGTGAGCGACTGGAGGGATCAGAAGGCGCCGGAGCAGGCGCCGTTTCGCCGCAATTTTTTCCTCGTCGCGGCGATCCATCTCGTCGCGTTCGTGGCGATCTGGTTTTTCACCCGGGCGCCCCGACCCGTGCATCGGGATCGGGTCACTTGGCTGGACGGCGGCAGCGCAGCGCAGGCATTGCAGGCTCAAGAGCCGGAGGAAATGGCGACTCCCGATGAAGTGCAAACGCCGGCGCCCGATACGGAAAAGCCCGAAGTGGAAAGACCGAAGGAAACGACCCCGAGCGAGATCGTGCTGCCGGGCGCGACGGCGTCTCCAACACCGGAGAGCTCGCCGACTCCCTCTCCTGCTCCGACGCCGAAGCCGACCCCAAAATCCACGCCCAAACCCACGCCGAAGCCGAGTGCAAAGCCCTCTCCAAAAACCACGCCGAAAGCCAAGCCATCGGCTTCTCCAAAGATTTCACCCAAAAGCGAATCGTCTCCGAAACCGAAGGCTTCACCAACGAGCGCCAAGTCGCCCGGCCCGGGTGCAGAAAAGAAAGGCGATTTTTTAGCGACGAAAGGAGGAACGGCCGACAAGGCGGGCACTGCCGCTGGGAGCGGCGGCGGCAGTCGCGGTGGCGCGGGACATGCCGGCGGCGGGAACCAGGAATCGGACTTCGGCTGGTATCACGCGATGATTCACGACCGCTTTTATGGCCGATGGGATCAGCCGACTTCGATTATTTCCTCGAGTCAGAAATTCGTGGCGACCGTAAAAATCCGAATCGAAAAAGATGGAAGCATTTCGGATGTGAGTCTGGCCAATCCGTCAGGCAACGTGGTAATGGATGAATCGGTGATGGCCGCAGCCCGGCGCGTCACGCAAATCGATCCGTTGCCGGCAGGTCTCGGCAACGGCGATCACTACGAAGTAAAAATTAATTTCGAACTCAGTCAGCAATCGCAATGAAAACATTGTTTATCGTCGTGTTAACAGGAGCGTTTTGGCTCCACCCGCTCCTCGCAGCCGAGGAGGCTCCCACAATCACCATCAGCAAAAGCGACGTCGTCGCGATCGCCGTCTCGCCCATCGGCGGCGCAAATGGCGCGAGCGTCACGAAAATCGTCCAGAACGATCTCGCGGTTTCGGGTTATTTCAACGTGACCTCAGCGGGCAGCGCAGGACTGATCGTGAGCGGCGATTCGTCAGGGTCAGGATTGCAAGGCAAAGTGGTGGATCACTCCGGTAAGGTCGCTCTTTCCAGCAACTACTCCGGCTCCGCGCGTGCGAAAGCACACGAGTTTGCAAACGACATTATCCGCACGCTGACGGGCAATCCCGGGATCGCGGGAACCAAGATCGCCTTCGTCTCCACGAAAAGCGGGAAGAAGGAAATCTATACAGCGGATTACGACGGCTCGAATGTTCAGCAGCTCACGCGCGATAACAGCATCAGCGTCGGGCCCAGCCTCAGCGCCGACGGCCGCAAGCTGGCCTACACTGGTTACAAGAGCGGATACGCGGACATCTACGTCATCGATCTCGGGAGCGGTTCACGCGAGCGGGCAATCAAGTTTCCCGGCACGAACTCCGGCGCCGCGTTTTCCCCCGATGGCGCCCGCATCGCATGCAGCGTCAGTAGAGACGGGAATCCCGAGCTCTACGTTTGCGGCGTAGGCGGAGGCGGCGCACGGCGTCTGACGCATTCGCCAGGGGTGGAATCCGCTCCCACCTGGTCACCGGATGGCGGTGAAATCATTTACTCCTACGAAGAGCACGGTCCGCAGCTTTATCGCATCTCGGCCAGCGGTGGAAGTGGCCGCCAAATCCCCACCGGCCATGGCTATTGCACGGAGCCAGACTGGTCGCCCGATGGGAAAAAAGTGGCGTTCAATGTGCGGGAAGGCGGCTCGTTTGCGGTGGCGGTCCTCGATTTGCAGGGCGGACAAACACGCGTCCTGGCGAATGGCGAAAGTCCCGCATGGGGCGCAGACTCGCGCCATATCATTTACGCCAGCGGCGGTGCGCTTTATCTCCTTGACGCTCAAAGCGGCCGCAAAGTTAAAGTCCTCGACGGCCTCGGAAAAATCACCGAGCCGGCGTGGGCACGCTGATTTGCTTCTCAACAACCGATGAAAAAAACCTCGCAAACCCTCGTTCATACAACGCTCGCACTGATCCTTCCCTTTGCGTTGAGCTCCTGCGCCTTGTTTAAAAAGAAGGGCGCAAGCGGCGGCGCCGGCGGATCCGACGGCGACTATGTCAACGGCACACCGCTGGCCGATCGACAGGAAGGCGTTTCCTTCATGAGCGATAACGTGGACAAGAAAAAGTTTTCTCCAGTCCATTTCGCTTTCGACAGTTACTCGGTGGAGTCGAGCGACGAAGGGAAACTTGATGAGGTTGCGACCTTCCTGCAGGGCAACTCCAACACGATAATCATCGCCGGCTTCACCGACGAGCGTGGCACGCCCGAATACAACCGCGGCCTCGGCGAACGTCGAGCCGGCGCTGTCCGGGAATATCTGATTCACCACGGCGCGTCCGCAGACAAAATCCAGACCGTCAGCTTCGGAGCGGAAATGCCTGCAGATTCCGGTTCCAACGATTCTGCATGGGCGAGAAATCGCCGCGCCGAGTTTGGAGTGGTGAAGTAGAAAGCACCGGCAGCCTTTCTTTTTGCGCGAAGGGGGGCAATCATCTCTGACGCATGCAGTGGGCGCGAAGTCGACACGCTGCTGCCACCCGAAGCCCTGCGAGATGCTTTGCATCGCGCATTACCCATTCCTGAGCCAAGTTGAGCCCAATGTCTTTGCCGCGACGTTTCCTTGTTGTCGGAGCCGGATTTTCCGGCGCGGTCATGGCGCGGCAGTTGGCCGAGAACTGTGCGTGCCACGTCACGGTCATGGAAGAGCGTTCGCATGTCGCCGGGAATTGCCACACGGAGCGTGATGAAAGCACCGGAGTCATGGTGCATCGATATGGACCTCACATCTTCAACACCAATCGGCGAGACGTTTGGGACTTCGTAAACACCTTTGCGGAATTCGGCGCCTACATTAACCGGGTGAAAGCAATCAACCGGCATGGCGTGTTTCCGCTGCCGGTCAACCTTCAAACAATCAACCAATTCTTTGGCAAGACCATGGGTCCGAAGGAGGCTGAGAAATTCGTGGAGGATCTCGGCGACAAAACCATCGGGGAACCTCGAAACTTCGAAGAGCAGGCACTAAAATTTGTCGGGCGACAACTCTACGAGGCGTTCTTTTATGGCTACAGCAAAAAGCAATGGGGCTGCGAACCTTCAGCGCTGCCCGCTTCAATTTTGAAACGCCTGCCTGTCCGTTTTAACTACGATGACAATTACTATGACGCAACCTACCAAGGAATCCCGCTTCAAGGATATACCGCGATCGTCGAAGCGATATTGGACCATAAGTCGCTCGATATCATTTTGAATGCTCCCTTTTCGCCTGCAGATACCGCCAATTTCGATCATGTGTTCTATACCGGCCCGATTGACGCTTTTTTCGAATACCGACATGGACGACTTGGTTATCGAACGGTAACGTTCGATCGCGGAGTTTCAACAGGCGACTATCAGGGGAACGCGGTGATTAATTACGGAGAATTGGACGTGCCTTTTACGAGAGTGCACGAACACAAGCATTTTGCACCGTGGGAACAACACGAAAAAACGGTTTATTTTCGTGAATTCAGCAAGGAAACAGAGCCCGGCGATACACCTTATTATCCAAAACGCCTTAAACATGACAAAGAATTACTCGCAATCTATAGAAAAGCTGCAAAGACAATGGAGAAGACATCCTTTCTCGGTCGCTTGGGAACTTACCGCTACCTGAACATGGACCAGGTAATTGGTGAGACGCTCGACTTTGCGAAAGTGGCTCAGCAAGCAATCTTCAGTAACACGAAGGTTCCGGTATTTTCTAATCAAGAACCCGCATGATTAAAGATCGGCGCATCGTTATGACAAATATGCGATTGTGAACAACAAAAGGCAATTTTGGGATAGTCAATGGCACCTTCCATTTTGCAAAAGCTCTTTATTCCTGGCGAGGACCGAGCCACGGCCAGCTTCTGAAGCATTCCAAAAGATCACTGTAATGAACTTGATTACGGAATATATGGCATTGCGCAGCTTATGAAGGTTGTCATTCTGTGCGGTGGTCGGGGAACTCGTCTTCGTGAGGAGACGGAGTATCGTCCCAAGCCAATGGTGCCTATTGGAGAGCGGCCGATACTTTGGCACATAATGAAGATCTACGCTCATTATGGGTTTAAAGACTTTGTCCTTTGCCTTGGCTACAAAGGCGAAATGATCAAGGAATACTTTCGTAACTATCTCTGGAACACCTGCGACACCACTCTTTATCTGGGACGTGACCCAGAGGCAAAGTTCCACACGCGCCACACGGAAGAGGACTGGAGCGTCACATTGGCGGATACTGGCGAAAATTCGATGACTGCCTTCCGGATTCATCGGATCCGTAAATATATCGGTCCAGATATCGAGTTTTTGCTTACCTATGGCGATGGGGTGGGAAATATAAATGTGCCTGCGAGCATTGATTTCCATCACGCAGCGCGAAAGCTATGCACACTAACCGCTGTAAATCCCCCGGGGCGGTTTGGAGAGCTTGGCCTGGATGCAAACGGGATTGTCCATGGCTTTAACGAAAAGCCTCAAGCTGAAGGAGGCTACATCAATGGAGGTTACATGATTTGCAACTCCCGGATCTTTGACTATCTCGACGAAAATCCGGCCACGATGTTTGAACAGGAACCCATGCAGCGCCTTACCGCAGATTGTCAATTGGCTGCCTTCAAACATCACGGCTTCTGGCAGCCAATGGATACATTCCAGGAATTTAATCTTCTAAACGAAATGTGGGCGGGGGGCAAAGCCCCTTGGAAAGTCTGGTAAGAGAACATTTCGATGATGGATCGCTCCTTGTTTTCAAATGCTTTTCTCCATCGGCGCGTTCTTGTTACGGGACATACCGGATTTAAAGGCGCCTGGCTGTGTGAATGGCTGCTGCGCCTAGGCGCGCAAGTCAGCGGAATCGGGCTCGACCCCATCACTGACCCTTCTCTATTCAAGCAACTCAGCCTTGCAGATCGTATAAAACATCATGTGGAGGACGTCCGGAATCAACGCGCGATCGTGTCGTTGGTCGCAGACATAAGCCCCGATTTCGTTTTTCACTTGGCGGCGCAGCCGATTGTTCGGCTGTCCTACCAACTCCCAGTGGAAACGTTCGCGGTGAACGTCATGGGCACGATTCACGTCCTTGAGGCGATCCGGGATCACGCGAGAGACTGCGTAGCAGTGTTTGTTACTACTGACAAATGTTATGAAAACCATGAGTGGCTCTACGCCTATCGGGAGATTGATGCCTTGGGCGGCCATGACCCTTACAGTTCCAGTAAGGCCGCTGCCGAAATTGCGGTGTCAGCCTATCGGCGCTCATTCTTTACTTCACAAAACGGCTCTGCAGTTAGAGTGGCTACGGCGCGCGCGGGAAATGTGATCGGAGGAGGCGACTGGGCGGTCGATCGGATTGTCCCGGACGCCATGCGTTCTCTTAGTGCAGGTGAGCCGATCCGGATTCGGAATAAAGATTCCACACGGCCTTGGCAACACGTGCTGGAACCGCTCGGCGGATACCTTTGGCTGGCCGCATCGCTGGCGGGGCTGGATCGCGATAAAGACAGTGCCCTCTGCGATGCATTTAATTTCGGGCCGGGGTT
>JAXDQV010000066.1:0-19235 GCA_034667645.1 Chthoniobacter sp. | reverse complement strand
GCGACCGGGGAGATTTCCGATGGCTTGATCTCGCTGCGGCCGCCCCAGAACACGTTGGTGTAAGTCACGGGAATTCCGCACGCCGTGAGGTGCTGATCGATCGCCGTTTTGTGCGCGAGGAGGCGTTCTTTGTCGGTGCCGTGCGCGACGGCCATGATGTTGACGTTGCGAAATTCCGGGCCTGCTTCGCGCCAGTAGCAATGAGTTAAAATCTCGTGCCGGCCGACTTCCGAGCCGGCGTGAATTTCACTTCCTGCGGGCACCGCCCAGTGAAACAAGGCATTGAACCTCGTCACGCGCACTCCGCCCGCAGACGGCTTCACGTGCTCAAGAAAAGTCGAGAAGCGGCCGATCACTTTTTGTGCGGAGAGTTTTTCGGCGATCGCAAAAAACGTCTCGAGCGAAACTCCGGCTTTCTCCGCACGCACGCGCCAGGGCGCGAGACCGATTTCGTCGTCCGAAAACTCGCCCTTCATCGCGAGCAGAACCCGCCATTCCAGATCGCTCAGCGTCACGGCGCCCGTCTTTAACATCTCGGCTGGCACGTCGGATTTGCTGCCGGGCTCAATCGTTTTTCGGCGGACGTGCCCCACGCCGAGAGTGAAAATGCCCTTCGCGGGCATCAAACGGAATTTCTCGGCGCCGACTCGTTGCGCGAGAAATTCTCCGTGACGCTGTAGCGAGAATCCTGCGGGAACTTTCAACGTCGTCCACAGGCGATACTCGGAGCCGGCGGTATTTGCGTCAGTGGAGCGCAACACGACGTGGCCGGAAAACGGGTCGCACTGAAACATGAAATCGAACGCCGCGTTGAGTTTCTCTTCCGGCACCCGCCACGCGACGAGCGCCCCTTCCGCTAGATTCGTCGCCACGAGCGTCTGCCGCACGCGGCGAATCGTCCCGGCGGCAAGCATCGCGCGAATGCGCTCGACCACCACGTCGAAGGCGACGCAGGAGCGCTCCGCGATTTCCAAAAACGGCTCCCGCACGAAGCCGGCGATCTTGTCTTCAGAAATCGCAAGGATCTGCGCATTGATCGGATCGGTGTGTTCGGCGGGCGACATGCGGAGTGGCCTAGATAGAAGCACGAAGGGCGTTTCGCAAATGCTATCTCGCAGGAACTCAGGGCGAGAATTCCGCGCGAATCCATGCCAGCACCTCATCGCGCGTCAGGAGCGTCCTCTCGAGCTGCCGCGTCTGCGCTGCCTCGAGAATCTGGCCGATTTGCGGTCCCGGCTTCCAGCCGAGGGCGATGAGATCGTGTCCTGTGACGAGCGGGGGCGGGATGAGTGGCTCGTTCGCAAATTCCTCACGTTTGTTTAACAAAAAGTCGTAATTGGAAATATCGCCATGACTGCTCGCGCAATCGACCCGGTGCAATTCCATTTCCTGGTCGAAGTGCGGGCGTGACATGAAGCGCTTCAGTTTTGCGACGCGCATTCTCTGCACGTCTTTGAAAACCATGTGTTGATCGACCGCTTCGACGGTTGCCTCGATTTCCTCGCGGGAAAAACGAAGCCGCTCCATCACTCCTCGCGCCATTTCCGCGCCGACCTTGTCATGTCCGCTGAAGCGGATTCGCTGATCGCGTTCATCCCAGGAAAAGGTCGGCGGCTTGCCGATGTCGTGCAGCAACACCGAGAAGACAAGGGGCGTCGAAACCTTCTCCGGAAGCAGCTCGAGCATGCGCCGCGTGTGGACGAAAACATCGCCTTCGGGATGGAACTGCGGTGGCTGTTCGCAGCCCTTTAACGCCTCCACCTCCGGCAGAATCTCGCGTAGCAATCCGCTGGCATCGAGCAGGTCGAAACCGCGCACGCGCCTCGGCGAGAGGAAAATCCGCACCAGTTCCTCACGGATGCGCTCGGCGCTGACTTTGTGAATCGCCGGCGCATTTTCGCGAACTGCACTCCACGTTTCCGTTTCGATTTCGAAGCCAAGGATTGCCGCGAACCGGACAGCGCGCAGCATTCGCAGCCGGTCTTCACGGAAGCGATCGGCAGCGATCCCGATGGCGCGCAAAAGCTTTGCCTGCAAGTCCTGCCGGCCATCGACGAAATCGATCACCTCATCGTTCCCCGGGTCGAAGAACATTCCATTCACCGTGAAATCGCGCCGCGCCGCGTCCTGCTGCGGAGTCGAAAAAGTCACTGCCGCGGGATGGCGGCCGTCGAGATAAGCGCCATCCGACCGGAAGCTGGCGACCTGAAATTCCGCGCCGTCTTCCAGCACGATGATGACGCCGAATGCAGCCCCGACGGCAACGGTGCGCGGAAAGAGAGACTGCACTTCGGCGGGTAACGCGGAGGTGGCGATATCGTAATCCTCCGGCGCCGCACCGCGGAGCATGTCGCGCACGCAACCGCCGGCGAAGTAGGCAGTGTGACCCGCTTCACGCAGCCGCAGCACAACTTTGCGCGCCGTTGATTCCAGATTTTCCCGCATCAATCCTACGATGCACGAGGCCCGGCGGGACGCCAGCGCGCGCTACTTCGTCGGAGCAGCCGGCACCGACAGCGGGGCGACAGTAGTATTCGACTGAATCCCGTATTTCGTCACGACGGACTTCGCTTCGCTGTCGGTCTGGGCGACCTCGAGCAAATCCCGCACAAGCTTTTCAAGATTGCCTTGAATCTGCCGCGACTGTTTCACCCCTGCGTCCTGGTTGACGATGGCGGACTGGAACGCGGCGCGCTGCTGCGTGATCGCGGTAAGCTGAAAGATGAAAACAAAAATCAGGCTGAGCGCGATCAGCACCAGAGGCAAAAACGCGTCAGTTTGCACGGTCGGCTCCGTGCTGATAGTCGGGGAATAGGGTTCGTTCATGGAGTGGGAGAGGAGGAGTTGTCTGCGCCCGGAGTCGGAGAAGCGGAGCCGGCAGGCGGGTTGACCGAGATGTTGAAGCCGTTTTTGGTGAGCACTTCTTTGAGCTTCTCGTTTTTCACGGAAAGCTGGGCGATGTCCCGGACGATATTCGTCCCGATCTGCTGGCTCATCGAGCCTTTGTTAATCTCCGCCTGCTGCGACTGCGCTTCCATTTGCAGGTGCTGGTTGGACTGCCCGAGTGCGATGAGGGCGATACTAAGAATCAGGCAAATCGCCCCGAGCGCGACTGCGATGTAAAACTGGGTGGGCTTCATGGGCTGGACGTTTTGGGGGATGTTCCGGACTCGGTCAAGTATCGAATCCAGCGTCCGGAGCGGTTCTGCGAATCGGCTGCGCGCCGCAGTTGTCACGTCATTGTTCGGCATTCAGATTGTGTCGATGTTCCTCACGATTGCCGAAAAAAAATGAAACCGCCCCTGCTCGGCGCGCATGTTTCCACGGCGGGCGGCTGCGAAAAGGCGATTGATCGCGCCCTGTCCATCGGCTGCCGCGCGATGCAGATTTTTGTAAAAAACAACATGCAATGGTTCGCGCAGCCGCTCGAGAAGCGCGCTGGAGCCGCCTTTTGTGATCATCCCCGCCGCGGGGACATCGAGGTGGTGTTTGGGCACAGCGGCTATTTGATTAATCTCGCCGCCACGAATCCCGACTTTCACGGACGGTCTGTGCGTTCGTTGCGTGAGGAATTGGTGCGGGCGGATCAACTGGGACTGCCTTTCCTCGTGCTCCACCCCGGGGCGCACATGGGAGCGGGGGTGGAGGCGGGGTTAAATAAAGTTGTTTCCAGTCTCGACGAGATATTTCAGGCGATTCCGAAAATCGGCACGCGCGTTGCCCTCGAAATCACCGCGGGGCAGGGCTCCTGTCTTGGCCATGCCTTCGAGCACCTCGCGTTCATTATCGAAAACATCCGCGAGCCGGAGCGGCTTTGCGTCTGCCTCGACACGGCGCATCTTTTCGCCGCAGGCTACGACATATCCACCGCCGCTGGGATCAGGAAAACGTTCGCGCAATTCGATAAAATCGTCGGTCGCAAACATCTCGTTGCCCTGCATCTCAATGACTCGAAGACGGCCCTCAACTCGCACGTGGATCGTCACGAACATATCGGGAAGGGACGGATCGGACTGGAGGCGTTTCGCTTTTTGATGACTGAACCGCGGTTTCGGAAAACCCCAAAGGTGCTCGAGACCCCGAAAGGCAAAGAGATGCTCGAAGACGTGGAGAATATGAAGGCGCTGCGGGCACTGATCGTAGAGCCCGGCCACCGTCCGATGGTCAAACGACGGCAGGCTGCTGCTGCGTCAGGCAATGAAAAGCGCCGAGCCCCCAGATGAGCTCGCGGCAGTCGATGGAGACCACTTTACGCTGCGGAAAAGCGGTCTGCAGAACGGACGCGGCCCATGCATCGCACGCGTCGCCGAAGACCGGGAGCAGCACGACTTTATTTGCGATGTAAAAATTGGCGTAGCTGGCCGGGAGGCGCTGGCCCTGGCGTGCGACCTTGCAGGGCATCGGGAGGACATTGACCAGCAACGGCGATCCGTCCTCCGTTTTCATCTCCTTCAGTTTCGCGAGATTTTCCTGCAGCGGTTCGTAGTTGGCGTCATCTTCGTGTTCCTCCACCGCAGTCAAAACGGTGCTCGGACCCACAAAGCGCGTCAGGTCATCCACGTGGCCATCGGTATCATCCCCCTCGATGCCGTCCCCCAGCCACAGGATTTTCCGGACGCCCAGGAAATCCTTCAGCATCTTTTCGATGTTCTTTTTGGTCAGATCCGGATTCCGATTGGGATTCAACAAACAGGAACGGGTCGTTAACAACGTGCCGCGCCCGTTGACCTCGATCGAGCCGCCTTCCAGCACCATGCCCGGCTTGTAAACCGGCAGCCCAAGCCGCTCCGCGACCAGCGTGGGAACTTCGTCGTCGAAATCGAACGGCGGATATTTCCAGCCCCATGCGTTGTAATCCCAATCCACGACCGCGAGCTTTGGATCGCCGGCGCGCGTCAGGAAAATTGGCCCGTGATCGCGACACCATGGTTCGTTGGTCGGGATGTGAAAAAACCGGGCGTGTTCGGAGCGCGAGCGATTTGCTTTCAACTGCTCGCGCACCATCTGCTCCTCGTCGGCGTCGCGGACATTGATGCAAACGGGCTCGGAGTCTGCGAGGGCATCCACCATTTTCGCGAGCGCCGGCAATACCGCTGCATAGGAGTCCGGAAAGCTAATGCCTTCCCGGCGAGGCCACGAAAGCCACGTCGCCGCGTGTGGCTCCCACTCTGCAGGCATGCGGTAACCGAGCCTGGCCGGGGTGATCTCCTGCGACGTTGCCGTTTCTGCCATGATGCCTAGTCGATGAATCGTTTGGTGATATCGCCGTAGAAATCCACGCGCCGATCGCGCAGGAAGGGCCAGTGTGTTCGCTGCACGTCGATCTGGGCGAGATCGATTTCCGCGACGAGGATTTCTTCGGAGGTCGCGCCCGCCCTGGCGAGGACTTTTCCGTCCGGCGCCGCGATGAAGCTTTGGCCCCAAAACTCGATCCCTGCGCCGCCGGCGGGCGCTTCATGGCCGACCCGGTTTGGCACCGCGACATAGCAGCCGTTCGCAATCGCGTGGGAGCGCTGGATGGTTTCCCACGCATCGTGCTGTTGCTCGCCAAACTCCTCTTTTTCCGCCGGATGCCAGCCGATCGCCGTCGGATAAAACAAAACCTGCGCGCCGTGCAGCGCGGTTAATCGCGCCGCTTCCGGATACCATTGGTCCCAGCAAATGCAGACGCCGATGTGCGCGTGTTTGGTGCGCCAGGCGCGGAAGCCAAGGTCGCCCGGGGCAAAGTAAAATTTTTCGTAGAAAAGCGGATCATCGGGAATGTGCATCTTACGATATTTCCCGAGCAACTCGCCGGTTGCGTCGATGATCGCCGCCGTGTTGTGGTAAAGGCCCGCGCCGCGCCTTTCGAAGAGCGAGGCCACGATCACGATGTTTAACTCACGTGCAACTCGCGTTAACGCATCGGTGGAAGGTCCCGGAATCTCCTCGGCCAGCTTGAAACAGTCGTGATCCTCGACCTGGCAAAAATATTGGGAGCAAAAAAGCTCGGGCAGACAAACGATCTGCGCGCCTTGCCTTGCCGCCTCGCGGACGTGAACGATGGCGCGCGAGAGATTCTCAGCCGTATCCTGAGTGCACCGCATCTGCACCACGCCGAGAGCAGTCTTTTCCGAGGTTGCCATGTGCCGCGGATTTTACCGCTCTCCGATACGCGCCCGACAACACTTTTCCGCAAAATCTCAGCGCCCGCCGACGCCGGTCACCGTGGCTGCGGCGCGGCCGCGTTTTCGTGCGTGAGCACTTCGTGCATCCACCCGGCGCGGAAAGGATGCATCTTCAGGACCAGGCTGCCGAACCATGCGATCACCGTCAGCAGCACGATCGCGAGTGCCGCGAAAAACCATTTCTGCTCCATGACGAGCCGCGCGACCACTTTGCCGACCGTCATGCGCTCGGTCGGATCGTCGAAGCTGCTGCTGTAGGCATCCACCTCGCGCTGCAATTCGCGGACGGTGAAATGGGAGCGGCCGCCATGACGCCCGATCGCTTTCTCAGCGGCGCGCAAGACGATCGTCGCGAGCGCCTGATGGCGACGCAGGAATGGCTCGGGCGCGCGCGATGGCTTGGCCGCGACCGATTTTTTCTGCGAGCCATTCGGCTTGCCGGACCCGAGAGACTCGCGGGCGAGCTGTGTCGCATCCGGCGGCTTCGCAAGGGTCACGATTTCAAAAAGAATCTGGCCAAGCGCGCGGACGTCGTGTTCCGGCGAGGGTCGCGATTCCGCATAGATCGCATTTCCTTCTGCGCCCCAGCCCGTGATGAAGACCTCGCCGTAGTCGCCGATGAGCACATTCTTCGCCTCGAGTCCGCCATGCACGATATTCTGCGCATGGGCGTAAGCGACGGCATCGCAAGCGCGCTGGAAAATCGCGAGCATCCTCCGCAGCGTAAAATGGATGCTTGTGCCGGTGCGCCCCTGCTCGATTTCATCGAGGATCTGCCGCAGTGTGACTCCCTCGACAGCGCGCGTGGTGTAGAACGGGCGGCCGCTTTCATCCACCCCGATCTCGTAAAGCGGGAGAATGCCCGGATGATCGAGGCGGGCGAGCGTGCGCGCTTCGCGCAACAATTCACGCAGCGCAATTGCCGGAGAACCATCCGTTGATTCAGCCACCTTCATGATGACCTCGCGTTCCGTGATGCCGTCCACCGCACGGACGAGGGTTCCCGTGCGTTCGGTCGAAACCCTGCCGCGCACCTCATATTTACGCGTCGTCGCGGCCCCAAACGTTTCCTGCTCGATTTGCTGCATCGCGGTGAAAGGAGCGAGCTGCGCCAGTGCTTGATCACGTTCCTCGGCGATTTCCTCGAGCTGCCGTTGATATTCCTGCCGGGCCGTTTCCTGTTGCTCATTCACTTGCGAGAGCTGCCGGATTGCGTCGGATTGTTCCCGCAGGCCGGCCATGCGATCCTCGCCGAGCGCCGCGGTGAATCGAGACAACTGCGCGGCGGAATCCGAACGTTGTTCGATCAAACTATCGCGCTCGAGACGGATCGCTTCGAGTTGCTGGCGATGCGCTTCGCGGCAGCGCTCGAGCTGGCGCCACGCTTCGTCCCGCTGCTCCACCACCGCATTGCGCTCCGCGGTGACCACCGCAAATTCGCGTCCATGCGCTTCTGTATGCGCGGCCAGCGCGGCGCGCGTCTCATTTCGCTCCATCGCGACCATGTCGCGTTCGCGGGTCAGCGCATTGAGCTGCGTGCTGTAAAAAGTCTGATCTTGCGAGAGTTGATCCGAGGCTTGGTCCCGCTGCGCTGCGAGCGCGTCGATCTGCTCCTGCCTGGCGTGGATTTCGCGGTCATGCGCCAGCCGAGCCAGGTCACGCAATTCCCGCAATTCCGCACGGTCGGCGGCGAGTTTATCCCGTTCTCCGGTCAGCGTCGTCGTATCGCGTTCGTAAGCCGCGCGCCACTGCGCGAGCTCCGCGCGAACGCCCGCCGCCTCCCCCTTCAATTGCTCGAATCCTGAAGTCACTTCCGCAATTTGAGCGCGAAGATTTTCGCCGGCCTGCTGCAGTTGGTCCCGCTCCTTGGTTAATGCATCAAGCTGTTTCTGCGTCTCGCGTTTGGTCTCCGCGATCTCGTCCGCGAGTTCATCCCGCTGCGCCTCAGTTTTTTGCCCCGATTTCTTGAGCTCCTCGATTTCGCGCTGAAGCGCATGCCGCTGCCGCTCGGCCTCGGCCATTCCCGTGAGGCGATCGAGATCCGCTTGTTCACGCTGTGTCTTGAGCGTTTCGATGCGCTCTTCGAGACTCTTTTGCGTCCGCGCGAACTGCTCGGACACATCCGCCAGTTTCTTTGTAAAATCATCCGCGGTCTGGCCGACCGTCGCCAGCCGGCGCTCGTGTTCCGCGCGCTCCTTCGCCAGTTGGTCCGCGATTTCCTGCCGCCCGCGCGACAACGTCTCGTGGTTCAGCTCGAACGCGCTCCGCTGCTGGCCGATCTGCGAGCGGAGTTGTTCCAGCTCCGGGATCAAGGCGTCGCGGGTTTTCAGGGCCGTGTCGCGTTCCATCACCAGCGCTTCCACCTGCGTCCGCGCAAAGTGCCGCGCTCGTTCCAGCTCCGCAAAAGCCTCGTCACGCGCGCCGGTCGCGCGCTCGAGCTGCGATGCGAGCGAGTCTAAAACGGAAATTGCATCTGCGGCGGGGTCGGATGTCGGAACGGGCGGGTCGTTGATGTCTCCAAATGCTTCGGCATTCAGTGTGAGTTGCACGACGTTATCCGGCATCGCCATGGCAAGGATTTTATCTGCCGTGCGCTGAAATTGCAATCGGGGAAAACCTTAATTTTCGCCCGACGGCTCTCAAGTCTTCAACGGTTCGATTTTCGCCAGCAGGTTTTGCTTGCTGGTCAGCCCGACAATCGTCTCCTTCAGCTCCCCGCCGCTGAAAAGCAGCATCGTCGGCACGGCGCGGACATTGAATCGATTCGCGAGCGCCTGGTTGTCGTCGAGATTCACTTTCGCCACGCGGACCGCGCCGGCCTGGTCGCGCGCCAGCTCGTCGAGCATGGGTGAGAGCATTTTGCAGGGGCCGCACCACGGCGCCCAAAAATCGACGAGCACCGGCACGGGTGATTTGGTCACGGCCAGGTCGAAACTCTCTTCGTTGATATTGATGGGTTCTGCGTTGTTCATAGCGTTTTAAAGTGAATGAGTCAGACCGCCGCCGGGCAGTCCACGGTCTTTAAAATATCGGCGAGGCTTTTTCTGTCCAACTCGCGTTCCATGGCCGCCTGCGCCGAGGAAAAAACAGTTTCCAGCGCATTGGTGATTTTCGCGCCTACCGGACATTTGCGGTTCGGTTTGCTGCCGGGAAATGCGAAGGTCTCGCCTGCCTCCACGGCGCGGTAAACGTCCGCCAGCCGGATGAGTCGCGGTGCCCGCGCGAGTTGCGAGCCGAGGCCGGCGCCTTTTCGCGTCTCGACGATTCCCGCTTCGCGCAATGCGCAAAGGAGCCGCCGAATGACCACGGGATTTGTGTTCACGCTGGCGGCGAGCTGGCTGGAGGTCACCCGCGCTCCGGCTTGATAAGCCAAAACCGTGAGCAGATGGACTGCCATGGCAAAGCGACAACTGGCGGGCATGAAGAAATGTAACTGCAATAGTTACACTTCGTCAACTGCTACATCTTCTCCGGCGCGCGAATGCCGAGCAGCGATAAGCCGCGTTCGAGCACACGGGCGGTCAAATCACACAACGCAAGACGTGTGGAGCGCATCGGTTCGTCGGCTTTCAAAACCGGACACGCCTCGTAAAACCCATGAAATGTGTTCGCGAGCTCGTAGAGGTAATTTGCGAGAATGTTCGGACGAAAATCGTCGAGCACCAGCGGCACCGTCTCGCCAAACTGCATCAGCTTTTTCGCGAGCGAAATCTCGGACGGCTCGGCCAGCGCACCGTCCTCTTTGCCGGCCTCCCAGCTTCCCGTTTCAATCTTCCGGAAAATCGAGCGGATGCGGACGAACGCGTTTTGCAAATACGGCGCGGTGTTGCCTTGCAGCGACAACATTTTGTCCCACGAAAAAACGTAGTCCGTCATTCGCGCTTGCGAGAGATCGGCGTATTTCACGGCCCCGATGCCGATGACTGTCGCGATCTCGTTTTTCTCCTCGTCAGAAAGAGCCGCGTTCTTTTGCTCCACCACTGCGCGGGCGCGCTGCTGCGCTTCCTCGAGCAATTCACGCAGCTGCACGTTGTCGCCCGAGCGCGTTTTCATCAGCTTCCGGTCTTCGCCCAGAATGCTGCCGAAGGGAATGAAACGGAGCTGCGCCGTGACGCCCATCTTTCGGGCGACGCCGAAAACCTGCTCGAAGTGCAACGCCTGCGGCGCGCCGACGACATACCAGATCTCATCGGGATTCCAGCGCTCGATCCGATACTCGATCGTCGCCAGATCCGTTGTCGCATACAGAAATCCGCCGTCGGTTTTCCGAATCAAGCACGGCTTGTCGGCGAGCGCCGAGTCGTCGCGAAAGAACACGCAGGTCGCGCCTTCGCTCTGCTCCGCGATGCCCGTGGATTCAAGCTTCGCGACGAGTGGCGCCAACCGGTCATTGTAAGAGCTTTCGCCAAGGTGCTTGTCAAAATGGACGTCGAGCAGCGCATACATCTGTTCGAATTCATGCCACGAAAGCTCCACGCATTGGCGCCAGATCGCGATGTTTTCCGCATCGCCGCCTTGCAGTTTCACCAGCTCGTCGCGACAGGCGCGGAGCACGGTCTCGTCCTGTTCGGAGAGCGCGTTTGCCTTTTTATAAAGCCGCACCAGTTCCTCGACCGGACGCGCGGCGAGCGCCGCTTCGTCGCGCCAATTCTTCCAGCCGTAAATCACTTTCCCAAACTGCGTGCCCCAGTCGCCAAGATGATTGTCGGCGATGACCTCGTGCCCCAGAAAACGCGCCACCCGCGCAAGCGTGTCGCCGATGATCGTGCTGCGGATGTGGCCGACGTGCATCGGCTTCGCGATGTTTGGCCCGCTGAAATCGAGCACGATTTTTTTCGGCTTCGCGCGAGAGACGCCGAGCATTTCGTCGTGGCAGAGCTCGTTGAAACGCCTGTTGAGAAACGCCGTGTTGATTCGAAAATTGATGAAACCCGCGCCGGCGATTTCCGGAGTTTCGCAGATCCCGCTCACGTCGAGCCGCTCGATGATTTGCGTTGCGATCTGGCGCGGATTCGCGCGCTGTTGTTTGGCGAGCAGCATCGCCACGTTCGTCTGGTAATCGCCAAAGCGCGGGTCCGCCGTCCCCGTCACGCGCGGCTCTATTTCACCGGCGTAGGAAACGGCGGTCCGCAGCCTTTCTTCGAGGAGTGAAATCAAGGTCTGCACTTTAGAGGAAGGCGGATGAACCTTCGTCGGCTGTCGGGGGACCGACAGGGATTTACGCCCGCACCGGAGCGTTGCTTTCGAAAATACTGAGAATCTCGCCCGCCGAAGTCGCGGTGCCGAGCCGTTCGCGCACCGAGCGGTCGTTCAAGAATTTCGCGATCGCCGCGAGGGTCCGCAGATGCGTCTGAAACTGATCTTTCGGCACGATGAAAAGGACGATGAATTTTACCGGCGCATTATCGAGAGAATCGAACTCGATGCCCGCGCTCGAGCGCCCGAAGGCGGCGATCACCTTGCTCACGCGATCGGACGAGGCGTGCGGGATGGCGATGCCGAAACCGATCCCGGTGCTCATGGTTTCCTCGCGCGCGCGCAGCGCCTGCAGGACGGTCTCGCGATCCTCGGGCTTGATCTGTTCGCGGGCCACGAGCAGCGCGATGAGCTCCTCGATCGCCGCGAAGCGCTCGGTCGCTTTCATCTCGGGGAGGATCTGGTCGACGGTGAGTAAATTGCCGAGCGTCATGCGTGGGCGCCTGTAAGGCTTCGGGAATGTAACAATCGCGAAATTGATGACAAGCGCAGAAAAGCCTTCATCCTTGCCTCCTCAGCCCTCATCCTTTTTTCCATGAAAATCCTCATGGCCAGCAGTGAAATGGCTCCTCTCGCTCGCACCGGCGGGCTCGGCGATGTGCTCGAAGCGCTTCCCGTCGTGCTGGAGAAACGGGGTCATGAAGTCAGCGTCGCGCTTCCGTTTTACCGGACGATTCGCGAGAATCGTTCGCTAGAAATATCCAGCACAGGCGTGAAAATGACCGTGCAAGTGGGCAGCCGGCGGATCGACACGGAAATTTTGGAAACCTGCTCGCCCGGTGGCGTGCAGATCTTTCTGGTCAAGCGCGACGAGTATTTCGACCGCAGCGAAATCTACGGGACGGAAGGCCGCGCCTATGAAGACAACGCCGAGCGGTTCATCTTTTTTTCCAAAGCGGTGGTCGAGCTGGCGCGGCGGCTCAATCCCGAGCCGGACATTCTGCACGTGCACGACTGGCAGACGGCGCTCGTGCCGGCTTTGGTCCGCGACCGGGCGCTTCCGTTTCGCACCGTCCTCACGATTCACAATCTCGCTTATCAAGGCGCGTTTTGGGGCGTTGATTTTGGTTTCACGAATCTGCCGGGACATTTCTTTTCGGCCAACGGAGTCGAGTTTTACGGGCAACTCAATTTTCTCAAGGGCGGCATCGTTTTGGCCGACGCCGTGACCACGGTGAGCGAGCACTACGCGCGTGAAATCCAGACGCCAGAATACGGCTTCGGACTCGACGCCGTCGTGCGCGAAAACGCAGCCAAGCTGACCGGAATTCTCAACGGCGCCGACTACGCGCTGTGGAATCCGGCAACCGACAAGCTGATCCCAAAGAAATACAAGCCGTCGGCGCTCGCCGGAAAGAAAGCCTGCCGGGCAGCGCTGCTGGAGCAATTTGGATTGGAGGAAAATCCCCGCGGTCCAGTCTTCGCGATGGTCACCCGTCTCGCCGAGCAAAAGGGGATCGATTTGCTGATCCCGCTGCTCGACCGGCTGCTGGCAGACGACGTGCGGCTCGTGATTTTGGGCGAAGGCGATAGCGCGTATGAACGCGAGTTTTTCGTCGCGGCCAAGCGTCACGCCGGCCGCTTCGCTTTTCGCAAGGGCTTTGAAAACAAACTCGCGCATCTGATCGAGGCCGGCGCGGACATCACGCTGATCCCGTCGCACTTCGAGCCGTGCGGACTGAGCGCGATGTATTCGCTGAAATACGGCACGATCCCGATCGCACGGGCCAGCGGCGGCCTGCACCAGATCGTCACCGACTACGATCCGACGACCGGCGGCGGCAACGGCTTCCTCTTTTTCGACTACCGCCCCGAAGCGCTCTGGGACACGATCGGACGCGCGAAGAAAGTTTTCGCCGATGCCGCGACCTGGAAACAACTGATGCAGCGCGCCATGGAATGCGACTTCTCGTGGGAGGGCGCGGCGGAGGAATACGAGAAAATCTACCGCGGCCTGCTTCCGCTGGCGGTTGAAGTTCCCGCAGTCGTTAATACGCCGCGTTGATCTGCCATTCTTCGAGCAGCGCTTTCGGCACTTCGTTTAAAAAACGCGAAGGACGCTGGAGCATTTCGCCATAGCCGGCGTTGAGGCGCAGCATCGGATAAGAGAGGTAAAGCTCGTCGCGCGCGCGGGTGACGGCGACGTAAAACAGGCGGCGCTCCTCCTCGATCGCCGCCTCGCTGTCGAGGCAGCGCGAGCTCGGGAACATGCCGTCGCACATGTAGATGACGAACACGACGCGCCACTCCAGTCCTTTCGCCTGGTGGACGGACGAGAGATTCACCATCTCGTCGTCCTCCTCGCGCGTGCCGAGTTCGGTCTCGCTTTCGAGGCTGGAGACGAGCGCGAGCTGGTCGAGAAACTCGTGCGCGTCCTTGTATTGGCGCGCGTAGTTTTGCAGCACGTTGAGATCGTCGCGGCGGGCTTCGTAGTTCGGAAATTTCGCCTTCAGATAATCGTCGTAAACCGCCTCGATGACGGACGCGATCATCTCGCTTGGCGGGTTCGGTTTTCCGCCCGGCGCGATCTCGTCGAGTGTGTGGGCGAGCTGCTCCCACGCACGCTGCGATTTGGCGGGGACCTTCAAACTTCGCAAACCAGCGAAAGTGCCGTCTCCTTTCTCAAACCCGCTCCACAACTGCTCGGCCGAGCGTCCGCCAATTCCCGGCAGCAGCCGCGCCATGCGCTTGAATGCGACCTCGTCGCGCGGGTTGACCGCGAATTTTAAAAACGCCGCCACGTCCTTCACATGCGCCTGCTCGAAGAAGCGCAGGCCGCTCGTGATCGCGAAGGGAATGCCGTGCCGCGTCAGCTCCATCTGCAATTCCATCGAGTGAAAATGCGCGCGATACAGCACCGCGATCTCGCGCAGATCGAAGCCCTCGTCGCGCAAATCCAAGATCCGCTGGGCTACGAATTGAGCCTGCTGATTCGAGTCGGCGAGGGGAATGAGCGCGGGCTTCATCGCGCCCTCGTCGCGCGCAGGTTGCAGCTCTTTTTTAAACTGCTGCACGTTCGCGGCAATCGCCGCGTTCGCCACTTGTAAAACAGCCGGCACGCTCCGGTAGTTCGTCTCGATTTTGTAAATCTTCGCCGCCGGATACCGCTTCGGAAACTGGAGGATGTTTTGAAAATTCGCGCCGCGCCAGGAGTAGATCGACTGCGCGTCGTCGCCGACGACCATCACGTTTTGATGCCGCTCCGCGAGCACGTCGATGAAGTCCGCCTGGATCGCGTTCGTGTCCTGATATTCGTCCACGAGGATGAACTCGAAATGCTGCCGGTAGTAATTCGCGACCTGTTCGTTCGTCTTCAGCATCCGCAGCGTCTTTTCGAGGAGATCGTCAAAATCGAGTGAGTTCGCCGATTTTTTTCGCGCCTCGTATTTCTTCTGCAGCGCCTCGATGTCGGCCTGGAGCGGTAGGAAATACGGATACTTCTCCGCCAGCACCTCCTCGATTTTCCGGCTCGTGTTCAGCGCGAACGAGTAGATGTCCGCGAGCACTTCGCCTTTCGGAAAACGTTTGTCCTTCGTGCTGATCCCCGCGCTCGCAATTACGGAATCGAGCATGTCCTGCTGATCCTCGCGGTCCATGATCGAGAAGCCGGGGCGAAATCCCGCCGCCTCCGCATTCCGCCGCAGCATCCGGTTTCCAATCGAGTGAAATGTGCCGCCCCATAAACCGCTGGTGTCGTTCGGCAGCAAGGTCGTCACGCGCTCGAGCATTTCGCGCGCGGCCTTGTTGGTGAAAGTGAGGAGCAGGATCTGCGACGGGCTCACTCCGTTCTCAATCAAATAGGCGACGCGATAAATGAGCGTTCGCGTTTTTCCCGAACCCGCGCCGGCGATGACGAGCGCCGGGCCGGGCGCGGCCGTGACCGCGGCGCATTGCTGCGGGTTCAACTCCGCGGCGTAGTCGATTTTGATCCCGGCGCCGGGACTGCGTTGGAGCGTGTATTGGCGCGCCATTAGCCGGGTGAAAATTCTTGCCGCAACATGCGGGCACCATTGCACATGCGGCTGCGTTTTCGCATCGAGAAAGTGCGCCGCGGGCCGTGGCCGTGGCGTTGACTTCGGGGCACCGCCCGCTAGCATCTCGGCTCCTTTCTTATGCCCGCTAAAATCTACTCCGACAAAGACGCCTCGCTCGATCCGCTCAAAAATAAAACGTGTGCCGTCATCGGCTTCGGCTCGCAGGGCCATGCGCATGCGCTGAATCTAAAAGACAGTGGCGTGAAGGTGATCGTGGGCCTTTATCCCACGAGCAAATCCCGCGCGGTGGCGAAGGAAAAAGGGCTCGAGGTTTTCGACACGGCGGAAGCGGTGAAGCGCGCAGATGTGATCTTCGTCGCGGTGCCCGACACGAAGATTCCGGCTGTTTATAAAAAGGACATCGAGCCGAATCTGGCGAAAGGCAAAACGCTGCTGTTTTCCCACGGGTTCGCGATTCATTTCAAAACGATCGTGCCGCCGAAAAACGTGGACGTGATCATGGTCGCTCCGAAAGGCCCGGGGCACATCGTGCGTCGCCAATACACCGAGGGCAAAGGCGTGCCGGCGCTCATCGCGATTTATCAAAACCCAAGCAAGCAGGCGAAAAAAGTCGCGCTGGCGTGGGCGAAGGGGATCGGCGGCACCCGCGGCGGCGTGATTGAGACTTCGTTCAAGGAAGAAACGGAGACCGATCTTTTCGGCGAGCAAACGGTGCTTTGTGGCGGCGCGAGCGCGCTGGTGCAGGCGGGATTCGAAGTGCTGACCGAGGCAGGTTATTCGCCCGAGATGGCGTATTTCGAGTGCCTGCACGAATTGAAGCTGATTGTGGATCTGATGAATGAGGCCGGCATCGCAGGCATGCGTTTCTCGATTTCAGAGACTGCCAAGTGGGGTGACGTGAGTGTCGGCCCGAAGATCATAGACGCCAGCGTGAAAAAGCGGATGAAAGCGGCGCTGAAGGACATTCAGACCGGGAAGTTCGCGAAAGGCTGGGTCGCGGAATACGAGGGCGGCTACAAAAACTACCGGAAACTTCTCGCCGACGGCGAAAAGCATCCGATCGAAAAGACCGGCGCGCGTCTCCGCGGTTTGATGCCTTGGATTCAAAAAAAGAATCTCAAAGGCGCCCAGGCGAGCTACTAGCGGACGCGAGCCGAGCCATCGCGGTGTTCGGGGGAACGTGTCGAGGCCCTTCGATACCTAGTTCTTAGCATGCCTCCTGCTAGGAATGGAGGCATGAAGTTCGTTATGCTCCTCCTGGTTGCGACCAGCATCGCCGCCCGTGCCGAGATCAATCTGACGCCGACCGCAAGCGTCCGGGTGCTGGACGGTTGCAGTTTTCCGCAGCTCGAGTTTCATGACGAAGGCAAGACGATCACCTATGAGCCGCCAGCCGGATGGAGTTACGCGTCGGGTGGAAAAAATGCGCTGACCCTCCGGCCGAAGAACAAGGTGCAGGCGGATGCGAAGATCGAGGTCGCCGCATCTCCTTTGCCTCTGCAATTCGACCCGGAAAACCTCAAGGTTTTGCAGGCGCGAGTCACGGCGAGTCTCCCGGCGCAGAGCGAGAAAATCGAAGTGGCAGAGCCGCTTGTCGATTCATTGAAGATCGGCGGGCGCTCCACCTGCGAGTTCGAGCTGACGTATGTCCGGTTCGGTCAGAAATACAAAGTCAGCATCCTTTTCGTGGACCTGGAGAAGGCGCAATTGACCTTCACGCTTTCGTGTCTCAGCGCCGACTACGAGGAGTTGCACAAACAATTCCGCGGCAGTTGGTTTAGCTGGCAGTAGGCGCCGCCGCGCCTGTTTTCTAAACGATCGGGAGCAGCGGGAAGTTTCGGCCGAGCACCTGTTTGCTTGGCGCACGCAGCCACTTTTCCAGGACGGTCGCGTAAACGCTTCGGAAATCGAGATTGTAAACGAGGTCGCCGGCATTGAGCTCGGTCAGGCTCGGGTATTTTCCAAAAACGCCCGGTTTGACGCCGCCGCCCATGACG
Organism: Chthoniobacter sp.; assembly: GCA_034667645.1. GTDB lineage: Bacteria > Verrucomicrobiota > Verrucomicrobiia > Chthoniobacterales > Chthoniobacteraceae > JAJPJG01. The sequence continues at coordinate 1,820 of JAXDQV010000066.1, read as the reverse complement.
AACATCGGCGCGGCTGCTCCGTGATCGGTGCCGTTGCTGGCGTTTTGCGTCACGCGGCGGCCGAACTCGCTGAACGTCATCACCATCACGCGGCTGAAGTTTCCCTGCGCCTGCAGGTCTTTGGCAAAAGCGCCGAGCGCATCACCGAACTCACCCATCAACCGATCGTGCGTCGCCGTCTCGTTCGTGTGGGTATCGTAGCCGCCCTGACTGACGTAATAGACTCGCGTCGCAAGCCCGCCGGCGATCATCCGCGCCACCAGATTGAGGCTGTCGGCGAGCGGACTCCGCGGATAATCGACCGCCGCTTTGTATTTGCGGGCGATTTCCAAAACCTTGTCGCTGCTCATCTGCGCGTCGAGTGCGGTGCGTTGCAGAAAATCGAGCGCACTCCCGTGGCTCTGTTTTTTCGTGCCACCGATCATCCCGATCGAGCCGCCGGCGTTTGCGTCGGCAGCCTCCTCTGACGGCGCGTTGAATTCGCGGAACAGCGCCTCGCTCGCGCCGGTCTTGTCGTTGTTCACCCAGCGATATTGTTCCGGGCGGGAAAACGAAACGCCGGTTGGATTCGGCGAGCTAAAGGATTGCGGCAACTGATTCCCGACCGCAACGCCGACTGTCGGATCCGCGCCTTTGCAGCAACTGTCGAAGTATTTTCCGAGCCAGCCGTAGGACTCGTTTTTGTCTGCGTCGGAACCGGTCTGCCAGATCTCGGTCGAGCGGAAATGAGACCGGTTCGGGTTCGGATAACCGACGCCCTGCAAAATCGACAGATGCCCTTCATCATAGAGCGACTTCAATCCGGCCAGCTTCGGGTTCAGCCCCATGTAATCGTTCACCTTCAAGACGGAATCCGCCTTGATTCCAATGACCGGCCGCGCCTTGTAATACGCGTCATCCGCCCACGGCACGACGGTGTTCAGCCCATCGTTGCCGCCGGCCATCTGGAGCACCACGAGGATCGTGCCATCCTTGCCGGTCGCGCCTTGCACCGCGAGGTCGGCGGCCTGCGCGTCGAGCGTCATGAAGGTTTTTTGCAAAAACACGGGCAGCGTCCAGGCCGCCGCGGCGCCGAGCATGGAGGTGCGCAAAAACTCCCGCCGCGTGTGCAGCGTGCGCGTGTGGGGTTCGATGAAGTGGTCGTGGTCGCTCATGGAGGTCAGGTCAGTTGATATTGCGGCGTGCTCATCATGAGGTGCAGCAGCTCGCGGATGGTTTCGTTGTTCAAGTTGTCTTTGTGATCCTCCACGTAGCGGACAAAGGTCCCGGTGTCGTGCGGCGTCAGCGGACTTTGGAAAAGGCGAAAGGTAATGTAGGCCACGAGCCGTTTCGGGTCTCCGCGAAGGTCGGCTGGTGCAATCTTTTCGAAGTCGATCGAACTCCGGGTCCGCACTTCCCGGTCCGGTCGGTTCATCGCTTTGTTGTTGTTTCCCACGTTCCGCATCGCCTGGACATTGATCGGTCCACCCAGCGCAAAACTGGAAAGGTTATAGCGCAGCAGCAGCGTGGAAGTGGTGATCCACGCTTTCCCACCGTCCCAGCCCTTCACGCTCGGAGGGGCGAACGGGACCTGGCCGAGCTGTCGCAAGATATTCGCCGCCATCGGACCGGCCGGCTTCGTCTCCGGCGTGAGAATCTTTACGGTCTGGATCATCCATTGCACGGGCGACTTCACCTGCGTCCGAATCGCATCCGGTGAGTAAAATTCAGCGGAGCGAAAGATCTCATTCATCAACGGCTTGATCTCGTATTTGTGGCCGCGAAAACTATTGGCCAGCACATCGAAGATCGCCGGCTTCGGCTCCTCGTAGGCATAGAAT
>JAXDQV010000065.1:0-2562 GCA_034667645.1 Chthoniobacter sp. | reverse complement strand
TCGTCTCCAATCCGCGCACCGGCGCCATGTGCGCGTCGGGTGGTTCGACCTGGCTGCTCTATGAATATCTCGACCAGATGATGAAGCGCGGGGTGCAGCGTTGCTACCCGCTCGCCATGCCCGCGAGTATTTCCGGGACGTTAAACATGAATTTAACAGCCTGTTTTCGGATCAAAGGCGCATCGGCTGGTTTTTCGAGCGCGTGCGCGTCGTCCGCGCATGCATTTGGCGCAGCGCTCGATCACATCCGGCTCGGCCGGCAGGATGTGGTGTTCGTCGCCGGTGCGGAGGACTGCAATTTCCTCAGCATCGTCCCGTTTGCCGGCGCGCGTGCGCTCACGTTGCAAAGCGATCCGGCCCGCAGCCCGTGTGCCTTTGATCGGAAGCGCGACGGTTTCGTCGTCACTGGCGGGGCGACGGTGCTCGTGGTCGAGGACCTCGAACACGCGCGGCGGCGTGGCGCGCATATTTATGCGGAGGCGCTCGGCTGGGGGGAGGCGAGCGACGGCTACAGCGTGATGGCTCCCGAGCCGAACGGCGAAGGACTCGCGCGCGCGATGCAAAATGCGATGAGTGCGAGCGGAGTCGTGCCGGAGGAAATCGACTACATCAACGCGCATGCGACCTCGACACCGGCGGGGGACGCGGCCGAATTGCGCGCCATCAAAAGCGTTTTTTGCAAAGGCAGCACCCCGCGCGTGAGCAGCACCAAATCGCTGACCGGGCACGGTCTTTCTCTGGCCGGTGCGATGGAAGCGGCGTTCTGCTGCCTGGCCCTGGATCAAGGATGGACGCCGGTTTCAGCAAACATCACCGAGCTCGACCCGGAATGCGAAGGTGTGCCGATCGTGACCGAGCCGATCGACTTTGCGCCTCGCATCGCGATGACAAATTCGAGCGGCTTTGGCGGGACAAATGTCGCGCTGGCGTTGCGAAAGTGGGAAGGTTAGTCGTCCTTCCGCAACACGCGCAACGCCACCCGCCGGCCTTTCGCCAGGTTCCAACCGCTCACCCGCGCGGCGTCGGGAAGTGACGCAGCGATCTCGTCTGGGACGAGACAAACGCGTGCGCCGGGGCCGCGTATGAAATCATTGAAGGCGTCCGGCGCGATCAGTTCGTGCGCCGTTTTGAAGCGACTGCGGAAATACCAGACCAGGCTTGGCTCATCGAACTCGACGGATGCGAAACGGGTAGTCTGCGGCAAATTGGCGGGCAGCGTCGCGAGCGCCGCCTGAGCCACGGAGGGGCCGAGAAAAGAGGGAGCGCAAAACGAAAGGCCGAGATTAAGGACGACCATCCCGACGGTCGCGATGTAGAAGGCGGTTCTAGATTGCGCAAGGTGTGGCGCGACAAGACACGCCAGTAGCGGAAAGGCGGGGAGGGTGTAATGCGGCAGCTTCGTTGCGACGATTGAGAAAACCACGAATGTCGTCAGCACGCCGCCAAGCAAGTAAACATCAGCCTGCGCGCGTTTTTGACGAAGTCTCCTGACTGTCGCCGGCAGCCAGATTGCCCACGGAAAAAAGCTGGCGAAGACGGTCACGGAATAAAACGGGAACAAGGCGAGATACAGTGCCCATCCGCGTCCGCCGTGCCCTTCCAGCGGTGCGAACGAACGAGCGATCACGTGCCTGCCCAAGCCGACGGTGAAAAATTCGCCGTGCGTTTTCCAGCAGGCCGGCACCGCCCACAAGGCGACGATTCCCAACATCGGGACGGTGCCGCGAAGAAATCGAAACCGTCCTGCGAAGCCGGTGACGCCGGCCCATTTCGCGTAGACGAAAATCCAAATCAGCGGCAGCCAAGCCACTGGTCCTTTCGCCAAAAATCCAACAGCGAGCGCAGCAAAAAAAATGGTGCGCCAGAAACCGCCCGGCCTTTTCAGCAGCTCCCATCCGGCCCAGGCGGCAAGCGTCACGCACAACAACATCGGCATGTCCGCGATCGCCGCTTTCCCTGACACGAGCAACTGCAAACAAACCGTGAACGCGATTGCGGCGTGCCATGCCGCAGCGCGTCCGTAAAGACTTTCGCAAAAACCAAAAACCACGAGCGCCGTCAGCGCTGCGCAGAGCGGGGCATGGAAGCGGGCGGCAAATTCGTTTTCCCCGAAAATCTTAAGCGCTCCGATCTGCAGCCAATAAGTCAGCGGCGGCTTGTCATATCGCGGTTTCCCATTGAATGTCGGCACCACCCAATCGCCGCTCTCGCGCATCTCACGCGCGGCTTCCGCGAAGCGCGGTTCGTCGCGGTCCATCAACGGAAAAGCCCACGTGCCGCAGAGGTGCAACCCCAGACAAAATGAAAACAAACCGAGCAATTGCGCGGTCGTTTTCAATCTGTCCATCTCGCGCATTCTCGCGAAAATCATCGCACTGAAAACGTCCAAAGCAGCTCTCTGGATCGCCGTGGTGGCGGCAATCGTGCTCTCGTTTTTTGCAGATGACGCAGTTCGCGGCTGGGTCGAAACGCACCGCAATGAAAACTGGATCACGTTCGGTAAAACGGTTAGTCGATGGACCGCCTGGCCCTGGCTGATGACCGCGTGTTGCGCGTGTTTGG
>JAXDQV010000064.1:0-3660 GCA_034667645.1 Chthoniobacter sp. | reverse complement strand
CAATATTCAAAACCAGTGGCGCTGCCGGGCATGTAGAGCTCGCCTAAAATGCGAATAGACGCGGCCCGCGCTAGAACTTTGTGGAATCGTTCGGCCCAGGCGCCGTCGCCATCTATCTCGACACTCGTTTTAACAAACTCCTCTGCGGGCCACGGGAGGACGAGATGGATCGTGCCGCCGCGGGCGAGCATGGCTTCAAGAAACAGGATGTCCGAGCCAGAGGCGGCACTGGCGAATCCTATTCCGGCATTCATGGCCGCGAGTTGTTTCTCAAGGAGTTCCCTTACCTCTGTTTCCTTTGCCGGGGGGAACCGCGGATTGCGGCGATCCGGGGCGTCGATCATGTGCCCCGAAAAAACGACGAGCTTCGGGATCGGAAAACAATCGTCAAAGGCATCGGGCCGGTGGTAGAGACGTCGCGAGAGGACGCGAGCTTGTTTTCGAGTAGAGGAAAACGCACGAAGGTTGTCACTCTCAGCCGCGACCGCGGCGCGGTACGCGTCTTTGGCGGCATCTGCTTTGCCCAGGACGACCAGGGCTTCCGCCACCGTCGCATGCTTCCAATAGTCATCCGGTTGGGTCTCACAAATCTCCAGGACCGTCTGAGCTATGCGATTAGCTTTGTCTGTTTCCTTGAGCAGAAAAGCTATGGTGGCGGCGTTGATCCCGGGATAAGACTCCGAGGGCTGAACTTCGAAGGCACGGTTGTAGTAGCCGAAAGACTGCCGCAGGTAGTGTTCATCGGCGGAGTTAGCGCACCACCGATCTTTGTAAGTCCTGCCCAGGATGCTTAGGGTCTCGCGATCTGCTGGATTTTTTGCAGCCAAAGGGTGGAGGATGGCTTGAGCGCGAGCGGGCGATCCCATCTGGGCCAGGGCCAATGCCATTCGTTGTTGCAGCCAGTCGTCATCCGGATGTGCCTCGACGCCGGCGCGAGCGGCATCGTACGCGGCCAGAAATTCACCCGCGGAAAGCGCTCTCTTCACAAACGCGTGGACGGCCTGGGTATCGTCCATCCACTCCGTCCGGCGACGCCAGAGTTCGTGGAGAGCGATGGCGGCGCTGGGAACGTTCTTAACTTCAGGCAGGTCAGACACGACGTTGGGACAGCCGATCTCTGGAGGAGACGACTGCGATGCAATTAACCGATCGCTAGCGCGCTGACCAGCGATTTCTGCGTCGCGCAAGCTCGAGCTCGGAGTCGACGGATTTGCCTAATGGTGACAGCAGTCGTGCTCCCCCGCCTCATGATCGTGATCATGATCGCAGTGGTGTTTGTGTGCGTGACCCGACCAGGATGGAAACGGATCGGTGAGACTGTGCCAGTGTTCATGGTCCGCGGCCATTTCCGCGTCAGTCAGAAGGCAGGCATCGACCTCTGTTTTGAAAACGCCTGGGTCAAGGTCGATCCCCATGAAAGCGATTGCTTGCCGGCGATCGCCGAAAGGCTCGTGCCATTCTTTCCGAGTGCGCTCCGACATTTTCAACTGGCGCGCGCGACCATCACGCGCGGCCCACCATTCGCCAGCGGAAGCGCAGTGAAACTCCTGGCCGGCGAGGTTAAGCCCGCCCACCAGGTCCATCCGCGTGGCAAGCCAGAAGAAACCTTTTGCCCGGAAGATCCCGGTGAGCTTCGTTTGCAACAAATCCCAAAACCTTTCCGGATGAAACGGTCTTCGTGCCTGATAGGCGAAAGCAGTGATGTCGCCCTCAGCGCGGTCTGACTCGGCTGCTTCGATCAATCGACGCCACCCGGCCCCTTCCAGCGAAGCGTTGAAATCAAAGGAGGTCTCGGTGTTAGTGAACAGAGTCGTAAGAGTCTCCTGGGAGAGGTCCGATATCTCAGCGCGGGGATTGAGCGTGACGGCGATCGCTCGCGCGAGCTTGAAGTCAGGATCATCGGAAGATCCCGCAAGGACAATATGGCTGACAAATTCCAGTTGTTCCGCGATGAAGCAGGGAGAAGGAAGATTGTTAACGCCGCGGCGACCGAGCAAGGCATCGAGCAAAGCCGAAGGGCTAATAACCAGCGCAGTTGTTGTTAGTTGCGCCACCTTGGCCAGGGAATGCGAAGAGTCTTCGTTCGGAAGAAAGAGGGATGCGCAGGCCATCACGGGGGTCTCAGGATCGCATTCAATTACCAGCTCATCGATTGCGCCTTCCTCAGCAATTGCTCTGATTTGATTGGCGAGCTGTTCGGGGTCCGGACCGTGTCCTTGATGGGAGGTATCGGTAGTTGGCAGAATGCGCCGCCGCTTGGCCTTAGTGGCATCCAGCTTCAGAAGTAAAGCGTCTGCGGAAGGCCCGGCCACGATTGCCACCGGCAGAAGCACCGTGTCGGCTCCAGGCGACTTAGTCATGCTATTCGCTAGCTGGAAGGCGGAGGCCGGCCCGCGCGTGCAACTGGCGCCGCTGGCGCTTCCGCCGACACGACGTTAGGGGCCGTGACATCGGTGCGCCAGGGAATGGCAAGACGATGCAGGATTGATTTGGCCTCCAAGGGCGCCAGGTTTGGCATCTCTGAGATCAACCGTGCCAGCAAGGCACTCATGATGGGCGCGGCAAAGCTGCTTCCAGTTACCTCCTTCGAGGAGCGATTATTCCAGGGAAGAGTGACGTCCACTCCACGCGCGGCAAATTCCACGAGATGCCCGGGCTTGTAGAAGAAGGTGTGGTCTTCTTCAAAACGGGCCATGTTGACTGTGACGACACTGGGAAAATATCCCGGCCATTCCGGCGTCGTGAAGTCGTAGTTGTTACACGCCGAAACAACATGGATGCCCTTGAGATAAGCTTCGTCGATCCATTCCTTGTATTGGAAGATGTGTTCCGGCAAGCCACAGCCGAAGCTGCAATTCAAAACGTGGTACCCTCGATCGATGGCTTGCCGCACTCCCTCGCGAATGATCACGGTGCGTGAACCCAGGTTGGCGCCAAGGACGCGAATGCTTCCGATCTGCGCGTCCGGCGCAATGCGGCGAATCACCCCAGTCACCGCGGTGCCATGCCCGAAGACGTCGGTTCCATCGCCCGGCTTAACTTCAATCTGGACGCCTGCATCGATAACATGCAAGTCATCCACCAGAGTTAGCCCCGCCAGGGCTGGATGATCGATTTCGACTCCGGAATCGATTACGGCAATCCGCACCCCCTTGCCGGTGCCCTTGGCCAAAGCTTGGCGCGCCTCGTCTAGCCGGAAGGGACTTGGATCTGGGGTTAGAGGCGGTTCCATCCTACAGCAGTGCCGAGAAGCCGATAGTCGATCAAATCTCTGACCACCGCAGCAATCGTTTGAATGGCGTTTAGCTCAGGCGGGCCGAAACCGGCCGGCGTTTCTCCCGTGGCGGCCGCCTGACCTTCATGCACGACCACATCCAGGAGTTGCACGCATGAGATAACTCCGCGGACCTCATTAAGGAAGTAGAACGGCACCGCGATCATGGCATAGGTCGTCTTGTGCAGCTTCTGGTCGAGCATGGCACTGTGCTTGGCGTTCTTGTAGACCTGGTTCTCAACGAAAGCATGCTCGCTTGCTACGACAAGACTGACGATGCCTTTGGTAACCGGTTGCTTGAAGCCCATGATCTTTTCCGTATTGGGCCCGCTGTTATAGGCCACGACCAAGTGCTGCTTTTCCTGATCCAGGAGCCAGATGCTGCC
>JAXDQV010000063.1:0-7123 GCA_034667645.1 Chthoniobacter sp. | reverse complement strand
GCTCACGGCGACTTCCTCGCCGGGGCGCAGGCCGTAGAAAAACGCGGGCGTCGGCAGGCAACTCACGTCGCTGTAGCTCGCCTGGAATTTTGCGAAGTCTGCGAAGACCTGCGGATACATGAGGTGTGAATACAGGTCGTCGTCGCTCTCGTCGCGCTTGGTTTTCACGGCAACTTCGGCGCGCGTGTCCCTGAGCTTCACGGGCTCGGGCTTCGTGCGTTTGATTTTCTTGTCACCGAGGACGGCACGCACCACGTCCTTCGGGAAGCCGCCCATCGGCTCGCCGAGTCCGCCGCTGAGCATGTCGAGCACGCTCTCGGGAAAGGCGATGCTGCCGGGCTCGAGGTTCACCACGTCGGCGGGCTTGATGCCGCGGGTGAAAAGGAACAGCGCCATGTCGCCGACGACCTTGCTCGATGGCGTCACTTTCACGATGTCGCCGAAAAGCTGATTCACCTCCGCGTAGCAGCGCGCGATTTCCGGCCAGCGATGCCCGAGCCCCATCGCCGAGGCCTGCTCTTTTAAGTTTGTGAATTGCCCGCCCGGCATCTCGTGCAAATAAACTTCCGCCAGTCCGCTCCGCGGCGCGGTGTCGAACGGCGCGTAGTAAGTTCGCACCTGTTCCCAATAATCGGAAAACTCGTTCAGCGCCTCGAGATCGAGACCGGTGTCGCGCGGGGTGTGCTGAAGCGCCGCGACGATCGAGTTGAGATTCGGCTGCGAGGTCGAGCCGGACATGGACGAAACTGCGAGATCGACCACGTCCACTCCGGCATCGCAGGCGCGCAAAACCGACCCGGCATTGATGCCACTGGTGTCATGCGTGTGAAAATGGATTGGGATGTCGATTTCGTCCTTGAGCGCCTTGACCAGCGCGTGCGCCGCATACGGCCGGCAGATTCCCGCCATGTCCTTGATGGCGAGAAAATGCGCACCCATGCGCTGGAGTTCCTTCGCCATCCCGACGTAATACTTCAGAGAATACTTCGTTCGCGCCGGGTCGAGAATATCGCCGGTGTAACAAATGGCCGCCTCGCAAATCGCGTGGGTTTTTTGCACCGCCTCCATCGAGGCTTTCATGTTCGGCAGGTAATTGAGCGAATCGAAAATGCGGAAAATATCGATGCCGCTCGCGGCCGAGTGCTTCACGAAGCCGGCGACGACGTTGTTCGGATAATTCGAGTAGCCCACTGCGTTGGAACCGCGCAGGAGCATTTGAAAACAGATGTTCGGAATGCGCTCGCGCAAGGACCGCAGCCGCCCCCACGGGTCTTCGTGCAAAAACCGCATCGAGGTGTCGAACGTCGCGCCGCCCCACATCTCGAGGCTGAACAGATTTGCCGTCCGGCGCGCGACCGCGTCCGCCGTGGCGAGCATGTCGAAGCTGCGCACGCGGGTCGCCAGCAGCGATTGGTGGGCATCGCGAAAAGTCGTGTCCGTGATGAGCAGGCGCTTCTGCGCGAGCGCCCACGCCGCGAATTTTTTCGCGCCGAGATCGAGCAAAAGCTGACGCGTTCCTTTCGGCGGAGTTTGTTTCTGATCGTAAACGGGGTGTTTTACAAAACTGAACGGAGCGCTTTGCGTGTGACCTTTCGACTGCGGGTTCCCGTTGACGATCACGTCTCCGAGAAACGCCAGCAGCTTGGTCGCGCGGTCGCGGCGTGGTTTGAATACGAAAAGTTGCGGTGTCGTGTCGATCAGCCGCGTGGTCGCGTTACCCGAACGAAAAATCTCATGCGTGATGACATTTTCCAGAAACGGGATGTTCGTCTTCACGCCGCGCACGCGGAACTCCCGGAGCGCGCGATGCATGCGCTGCAAGGCCATGGCGAAGGTCGGGCCGGACGCGGTGATTTTCGTCAGGAGCGAATCGTAGAATGGCGTGATCACTGCGCCGGTGTCGCCCATGCCCGCGTCGAGCCGGATGCCGAAGCCGGCGGCGGAGCGATAGGTGATGATTTTGCCATAGCTCGGCGTGAATTTGTTTTCCGGATCCTCAGTCGTGATGCGGCACTGAACCGCATAACCGTTGCGCGGAATCGCCTCCTGCTGCGGTAGATCGAGTTCTCGTCCGTGGAGCGCCGCACCGTTGGCCACGAGGATTTGCGAGCGCACAAGATCGATCCCGGTGATCACTTCCGTCACCGTGTGCTCGACCTGAATCCGCGGATTCATCTCGATGAAAAACCATTCGTCGCGGTCGAGATCGAGGAGGAATTCGATCGTGCCCGCATTGTTGTAGCCGATCTCCTTCGCGAGCTTCGCCGCCGCCTCGCACAGTTGTATGACCACCTCCGGATTCAGCTCCACCGACGGCGCAATCTCGACGACTTTCTGGTGGCGCCGCTGCACGGAACAGTCCCGCTCGTGCAGGTGCAAAACGTTGCCGTGATTGTCGCCGAGAATCTGGACTTCGATGTGCTTCGCGCGCCCGATGTATTTTTCCAAAAACACCGCGGGATTTCCAAACGCGCGTTCTGCTTCGCCCTGTGCTTCATCGAGCAACGACGCGAGGTCGCCCGCTTTTTCCACAATTCGCATGCCGCGTCCGCCTCCGCCAAAGGCCGCCTTGATGATCAGCGGAAAGCCGATCGTTTTTGCCACGCGCAACGCTTCGCTGCGATCCGTGATGGCATCGTCAGTCCCCGGCAACGTAGGAACTGAAAGCTTTTGCGCGAGACCACGCGCGGCCGTCTTGTCGCCCATCAGGTCGAGCAGTTCGTGGCGCGGGCCGACAAAAATGATACCCGCGTCTCCGCACGCCTTTGCAAAACGCGCGTTCTCCGACAGAAAACCGTAGCCCGGATGGATCATGTCCACGCCGCGTTACTACGCCAGCGCCACGATGCTTTCGATGTCGAGATAAGCGCCGACCGGACCTTTTCCTTCGCCCACGAGATAAGCCTCGTCGGCCTTGAACCGGTGCGGTGCGAGCCGGTCCTCCTGCGCGTAAATGGCCACCGTCCGCATCCCGAGTTCGTTCGCCGCGCGCAACACGCGGATCGCAATTTCGCTCCGGTTGGCGACGAGCAGTTTTTTTCCAGTCACGTCGCTGGAAGGTTTGGTTTTTGCCGATGCGACGGGCTGGGCTGAAGACATTGGCGGCGTGTTATAGCCGAGGCGCTGCGGGCTGACAAGATGTTCGCGGGAGATGCCATGTTTCAGCTCCGATCGGTTTGATTGCCGCTTGCGTTGATTCCAACAGACGCGCAAGTTCCGCCTATTCTGCGCGTGTTTCACCTCCCGATTCGCTTGGTGTTTTTAGGAGTTCTGTTGTCCACGACCTTGGGCCGCAACTCCTTCGGCCAGCTCAAAATTGTGGACGTTGTCCCGAGCTCACAAAACACCGAGACATCCCAAAACAGTGAGCCCAATATCGCGGTAAACCCCGCCAATCCGTCGCAGGTGCTGATCAGCGCGTTTGGCAGAAAAACGAGCAATCCCGTTTTCCTGAGCACGGACGACGGATCGAGCTGGTCGGATTTTCTAGACATCCTCACGCTCGACACTTCGCTGGCCTGGAGCGGCACCGGGACTGCATACCTCGCGCAACTTGCCAGCAGCGACCAATCGTTGATCGTAAAAAAGAGCACGAACCCCGGCAACGGCATTACTTTCTCCGACACCGGCACTAGCTACGCGGGTAAGCCGGATCAGCCATGGGTTGTTGCAAATAACATCGGCGGAAGCGACCACATCTATGTCGGATTCAACGACCTCAACCAGGCCGGCAAGACGGCGAGCATCCGAAGATCCACGAATGGCGGAACTTCGTTCACGAACACCGTGATCGAAAAATCCGCGCCTGGTCTTGGCCAGGATGGGCCGGCGGTCCGGGTGGCCCTCAGCGGCAGCAATGTTTTCGCCGCGTTTCAGCGATGGGATAGTTTGACTGCAGCCAATGACGCATTCGGCAGCGTCGTGGTGGTAAAGGACACGAACAGCGGAGGAAACGGCTTTACCAATCTGAACGTGACTGCAGCGACGAGCCAGACCTTCCCACGCGGCGACTTGGGGAGCGAGCGGCTCGGCTCCGATCTTTCCATTGCCGTCGATCCGGGCAATGCCAACCGGCTTTTTCTCGCCTATGGACTCCTCTCAGGCTCCTTGCCGGCCGTTCGCGTGCTGACCTCCACGAACGGCGGTGTCAACTGGTCCCCGGCATTTACCACCGCCACCAACACCGGTCTTCCCGCGCTGGCCATCGCCCAAAATGGCGCGGTGGGTTTGCTCTACACACGTTTTGGCAGCGGGAATCTCGAAACGCACTTTCTTCAAACGGCGGATGGTTTCGACACCATCTCTGATTTAACGCTCTCAAGTTTTACTGACGGCGATCCCGCGCCCGCCTTCGATCCTTACATCGGCGATTACCAAGATCTCGAAGCTGTCGGTAACAATTTCTACGGCGCCTTTTCCGCTTCGAACAATACCAGCCAGTTTCCGATTCAGCCTACGTTTGTTCGCGACAAGTCGATGTTGGGAAACTCGGTTAGCTATTCCATCGATCCGTTTTTCTTCAGCACCCAAGCCGTCCCGGAGCCGGCAACGCTCACTCTCGCCGCATTGGGAGCATGGCTATGCCGCCGTCGTCGGCACCGTGGGTAAATTAGCTAACGCGGAGTTTTCCAGAACATCTCGCGCAGGGGATGATCGTCGAGCAGGTTCGCCTCGATCCCGCCCAGCCTGGTGCCGTCGTAAAACTGGATGCCGACGTAAAAATAGAGTGGGCAGATGGGCGCAGCGTCCGTGATGAGCAGGCGTTCGGCGCTGCGAAAAATATCGAAACGCCTGGTCTCGTCGAGCTCGCGCGCTGCGGCGGCGATGAGCGCGTCGTAGTCCGGGCTGGCCCAGCCGGTGCGATTGTTTCCGCCGCCGGTGACGAACATATCCAGGAACGTGTTCGGGTCGTTGTAATCCCCGACCCAGCTCGAGCGGCACAGGTCGAAATCGAGGCTGCTCATTGAGCGGAGGTAAACCTTCCACTCCTGCCCCTGCAACTGGACGCTCACGCCGAGCTCCCGCTGGAACATGCCTTGGAGCTCGACGGCAAGATCGCGGTCGAGATCGGAGTCCCCTTTGTAAAGGTAGGAGACGAGCGGAAAGTTTTTGCCTTCGGGAAATCCGGCCTCGGCCAAAAGCTGACGCGCATGCGCCGGATCGCGCGCCGGACCGGGAGGCGGCTCATATCCCGCTGTCCCCGGCGGAACCAGGCTCTGCGCCGGAACCTCACCAGCTTTCGTGATTTTTTCGACGAGCAAATTTTTGTCGATGACGAGCGCGAAGGCCTTGCGCACGCGCGGGTCATTGAACGGCGCGCGGCTCGCGTTGAAGCGGATGAAGTAGTTCCCGAGGAACGGCGCCGAATGGAAATCGGCGCGCTTTTTCAGCTCGCCCATCAGCGGAGTCGGCGCGAGTCCTTTGTCCATCATCAGGTCCGCCAGCCCCGTTGAGTAGTAGTTGAAGGCGGTGTTCGCACGCGCGCTCGGGAACACGTCGATCGAACGCATCGCAACATGGGCCGAGTTCCAGTAAAACGGATTCTTCACCAGCGTCACCCGGTCATTGACGCGCCATTCGGCGAGCTGATAGGCGCCATTGCTGATCATTTTACCGGGCTTGATCCAATCGTCACCGAAACGCAGCACACTCGGCAGATGGACCGGCAGCAGCGTCGAGAACGCACAGAGATCGAGGAAAAACGGCGTCGGATTTTCGAGCGTGACTTGCAGCGTTCGCGCATCGAGCGCATGCACGCCCACCTGCGAGAAATCCTTCAGCGTCCCTTCGTTAAAGGCTTTCCCGTTTTCGATGTAGTAAAGCTGGTAGGCGTATTCCGACGCCGTCTCCGGGGCGAGTGTTCGCTGCCACGACCGGACGAAATCTTCCGCAGTCACCGCCTCCCCATTGCTCCAGCGCGCATCGGCACGCAGATGGAAAGTGTAAACGCGTTTGTCGTTCGAGAGATCCCAGCGCTCGGCCACGCCCGGCACCGGTTGCGCGGCGGCGTTGGAGGCGGTGAGCCCCTCGAAAAGTGCATTGGCAATCCGGCCTTCCGGCTGGCCGGTGATCAGCGCCGGATCGAGCGTTTCCGGCTCAGCGCCATTGAGAAAAACGAGATCGGCACGCGGATGCGGCTTCGCGCAACTGCACAGCACCAACGCGAGAGCGGCGAACGCGGAAAAAACAATTCTTCGGAAATAACGCCGGCCGATTCCGGCGAAGGGACGCACGCAGTTCATGCGGCGCAGTCTGCTACTTTTTCCGAGGTGTGGCGACCGCGTGCGTCGGCTTCGCGCTGGCCGCTGCCTTCGCCGCCATGCTCGGCGCGGGCGCTACCGTTTGTTGCAGCGTGCTCTCCGGAGTCGAGGACGGCACGGGCGTTTCACTCATGATCGCCGTTGCCGGAGCTGCGCTCATTGCCGGGGATGTTGCCGGAATCGCCACCGGTTTCGCGCCCCGGATCAGCTCCTGCTGAATGGAGCTTTTAGTCTGCGACTGCCGCGCGTAGAGCACCGATAGCAGCAGCGCGAGCCCGAAGAAGATTCCCGCCAAATAGCGCGTGAAACCCGCGAGCACGTTCGTCGTCTGTGCGCCGAAAAGATTGTCCGTCATTCCACCGCCAAACGCCGCACCAAGTCCTTCGCTTTTTGGCCGCTGCATCAGCACGATAAAAATGAGCAGCAGGGAGTCGATGACAAAAATCGTCAGCAGAAAATTAATCAGGATGGCCATGGCGGGCGGGGAATATGGGGGAGTCTCCCCGCTTTGTCCATCATTGAGGCTCTTCGGAAAAGGCGGGTGTTCTTTGTTTCGCGCAGCAGGAAATTTCTTTGTCCGGGCGAGGGGCGCTCCCGTAGGCTGGCCCGATGTTGAGAATCCGTGCTTTCCAAGGGCTGCGCCCGTCGCAAAGCCTCGCCGACAAGGTAGCGTGTGTGCCCTACGATGTGGTGGACCGGAACGAGGCGGCCGAGCTGGCGAAGGACAATCCGCTCTCCCTCCTTCACGTGGATCGCGCGGAGATCGACCTTCCGGCGGCCGTGGATCCGTATTCACCTGAGGTTTATCAGAAAGCACTCCAAAACTTCCGGGCCCTGCAAGCGGCGGGGACTTTGGAACGGGA
>JAXDQV010000062.1:0-3112 GCA_034667645.1 Chthoniobacter sp. | reverse complement strand
GGCCGACATTGGTGTTCCGGAGATGCTTTCCGCCTTTTCCGCAGCTTGATGCGCGGCAGCGGTCATCACCGAATTTTGCGCCAACTGCGGAACACTTTGTTCCAGTCCGAGGATTTCTTCCTGTGTTTTGCTCAAGGCCGATTCCGCCTCGCCTGTCGCCTTCTCGAGCCGCGCCATTTGTGAGACTGCGCCCTTCATCGCCGATTCTTTTTCTTGTAAAATCCCGCCGGTGACGCGGACCTCCGCGCTCAGTTTAGCCGCTGCGCTTTCAGCCTGTTTCCGCTCTGCGGCAGCGCTCGCCAGGGCAGTCTCCAGTTGCTCCACCCGTTTCACTCCGGTGGCGGAACGCTCCGCCAGAGTCGGTGGATTCGCATCAAGTTCCCCCGTCCGCTTTCCTTCCAGTGTCCACACGCGCAGCGCGCCGCTCCAGTCGCCCGCGATGACTTTTCCGCCGGCAAACGCCGTCTGCATCGGAATATCGTTGAAGAGCTCGAACTGCCGCAACTGCTTCCCGCCCGCATCCCACAACCGCGTCGCGCGGTCGCGCCCGCACGTCACCATCCTTCCGTCAGGAGCAAACGCCAGCGAGGCGACGCCGCCCTTGTGCGCGTCCCAGCTTTTTGTCTGCCGGCCCTCCCGGATGTCCCAGAGTTTAACGGTGCCATCTTCGCTCGCGCTCGCCACCAGATTTCCCGCGCAGGCCACGCTCGTGATCATCCCTTTATGCGCGCTGATCGACTGCAGCTCGCGCCCGTCCCTGTCCCACACGACGAGCCCGCCGGCGCGATCACCACTGACGAGCGACTTGCCGTCCGGCGTGAAGCTCAGTGCCGTCACCCAGTCAGTGTGTTTTTTCATTTTGTGCAAAAGCGAGCCGTCGCGCGCGGAGAATATTTTCACGAGCTTGTTGGGGCCGCCGAGAGCGATGAGCGAGTGATCCGCACTGATATCCGCCGCCAGCACCGCGTCGAATTCGTCCCCCGCTTCAATCATCCGCCGCCCGGTAATTACGTCCCAGACCACGACGCGTCCGAGCTTCGCTCCGAGGCCGCCGCCAGCCAGCAGCAGCTGACCGTCGCGGCTAAATTTCAGCACATCGGGAAAGCCCTCCGGGAAAGGCAGCACGCCCGCAAGTTCCAGTGTGTCCGTGTTAAACAGCAGCACTTGCTTTTGCCCCGCGACGGCGATGAGCGGAGCCCAGCGGCTCGCCGCCAGCGCATTGATCGCACCCGGGCGGCGAGCATGCACCGCCGACTCGAGTAAAAGGTCGCGCGGCATCGAGACTGTTTTGGGACGCTCCTCTGCTGCCGCCTGTGGAGCGCCCTCCAGGCCGCCAGCGTTCTTCGCTACGGCGTTTCCTGATTTTTCCGGTGCGTTCATTTCGATCCATTTACGGATCATCTCGATCTGCGAATCCGGCAGCTTGTCCGCTTTCGCCGGCATCGCCGGCTCCTCCGCATATGTAATGACGCGATAAAGCAAACTCTTCGCGGGATTCCCCGGCTCGATGATCTTTCCGCCGTCGCTGCCCTCCATCGCAGCCTCGTAGGTTGAAAGATCGAGTCCGGCCTTGTGCTTGTCCGCGTTGTGACAGTTCAGGCAACTGCTCTGAAAAAGCGGGCGGATGTTTTCAGCGTAGGTAATGTCCTGCGCCCGCGCAGCGGCTGAGAAAACGAAAAGCCCGAGCACGCAAATCCAACGCAGATCTCCTGCACGCACCGTGAAGAGAGTGGTCCCCGCTTTCATCAGTGATTGAACATGAATTCCTTCGAGTTCAGCAGCGCCCAAAACACATCCTCCAGCGGCTTTTGCACCGACTCGTTTTTCTCAAGGAGCGGCGAAAGGTTTGCCGATTCTGTTTCGGTCGGATTCCGCGCAAAGCAGCGCAGGTAAAGCTCGGCGACGATTTCCTTCGGCGATTTCTTCGCCTCCAGCAGACGTTTGATGAGCGATCCGTCAGCGATCTTTCGCTGCACGGTGTCGCCATTCAACAGATGCAGCGCCTGCGACAGGTTCGGCTCCATGGAGACCTCGCACGCACACGGCGTCTCGCGCGTCGCGCGGCCAAATGTTTTCAAAAAATAGCTGCTCGTTTGCCCGTCAGCGATCTGCACCGCGCGCGCCCCCAGCGGCATGCCTTTGAATTTACTCCGCGTCCCGGTGACTTCGGTGATGCAGTCGAGCATCACTTCGGCCCGCAACCGCCGCACCGCGCTGTGTGAAAAATTGCGCGCGTCGCTTTCGTTCGTCTCGTTGGTGCGGCTCGAGAGCTGATAGGTTCGGGAGTTGCAGATGTCGCGCACGAGCCGCTTGAAATCGTATTGATCCTCGACCAGTCGCTTGGCGAGCGCGTCGAGCAATTCTGGATTGGAGGCCGGGTTGCTCACGCGCACGTCGTCCACTGGCTCGATGATCCCGCGCCCGAAAAACTGCGCCCAGACGACATTTGCGAAATGCTTCGCGAAATACGGATTATCCGGCCCGGCGAGCCATTCCGCCAGTGCCTCGCGGCGATCCCGGCCTTTCACATCCGGCGCAATGCCTCCGAGAAACTTCGGCGCGACGACCGCGTTCGTGATCGGATTTTTCGATTCGCCCTCGTGCCGGTCGAAGACCACCGTCTCGCGCGGGTCCTCCCCCTTCTTGCGCGCCACCTGCGTGAAAAACCCGACAAAGCCGCGATAGTCGTTCATCGTCCAGCGGTCGAATGGATGGTTGTGGCACTGCGCACACTTCATCTGCACGCCGAGAAAAGCCTGCGCCGTGTCTTCCGCGAGTTTCAGCGGATCGGTCTCGAACTGGTAGAAACCAGCCGCGGGATTTTCAAACGTGCCGCCGCTGCTCGCGACCAGTTGTTTAACGATCTGGTTCACAGGAACATCTCCCGTGATCTGATCCCGCAGCCAGTTGAAATAGATGACCGCGGATTTATAGCTGATGTCATTACTGGAGCGGATTTGCAGCAACTCCGCCCACTTCATCACCCACAGATCGACGAACTCCGGCCGCGCGAGCAACGCATCGATCAGCTTCCCGCGCTTCTGTTCATCGGTATCCGCGAGAAAACGATCATGCTCTTCCGGTGTCGGGAGCAGGCCGGTGACATCGAGCG
>JAXDQV010000061.1:0-5190 GCA_034667645.1 Chthoniobacter sp. | reverse complement strand
GAGTTTGAGGGGTGTCGATGACTTCCATGTTAGTTTTTATTTCGCAGCAGTGGCTCCAGATGGCGCGTAAAGATTGTTTGCCATTCGAAATCGCGCAGCGTTTTTTTTCGCGCGAGCGAAGCGTTGTCCCGCGAGATCGTCTCGAGCACAAGCTTCGCAATCGCAGCCGGCGCGGCGGCCGGATCGAAAAAGTGGAAGTGATCCGGTATCAGCGCATTCATCGGCTCGCGGTCCGAACAAAAAACGGGCAGGCGCAAGAAAGCGGCTTCGAGAGGTGGAATGCCGAAGCCCTCCTGCTTGCTGGGGAAAAACAACGCATCGGACACCGCATATAAACTGAGCAGAGTGCGCCTTGTCACCGGAAAACTCTCGTGCAAAAAAAACGCGTCCCGAGTGAGCCCGAGTTTATCGCGCAGATGAACCAGCTCTTCTGCATAAATTGCCGATGCAGAATTGTGCCGATCGGGCGCGCCGGTAACGAGGTAACAGCAATCAACTCCACGTGTTTTCAGATGCTCGACCACCTGCAAACCGAGTTCCACATTTTTCCTCCGCACCAGGCGCGCAGGGTGCAGCAGCACTAGCTGCTTTTGTAATAAGCCGTGCCCTTTTACGAAGCGGGCAACACGCGGACTCAGTCGCAAAAGTTCGTTTGCATCCACGCCGTTGGGAATGACACGGCATCGGTGCGGTTTCAGTCGGGTGAGACTGACGAACTCCCGTTTCCGCAGTTCCGAGATGGCGACGTATTCGACACGCGGATGCGCGGAGGCGAGCAGCTTCCATGGTTTGAGGGAGAGATGTGGGAAATTGTAGTCGGGGTTGCACGCGGCGAGATCGTGCACCCAGGCGACGAATCGCCCGCGGCGCGGCACTGTCGCGAGCTGCCACATCGCCGCCGTCCACGCCAGATGGAAAGGCATGGTGAAAATATTGTGCAGGAACACGATGTCGAAGCCGGCGATCAGCGGCCGGAAAAGGTCCTGGATCGCCTTCTGCTCCTGCCCGAATGCGGGACCAGGTTTTCCAGAATCAAGCTCGCGCGCTGCGCGAACTGAAAGCTTGGGCACATGCACAAAGTTTTTCGACTTGCGCCCGTTGTGCTGCGAGCTGCTCGCGATGGTAACGTCATGTCCGCGCGCAGCGAACAGGCGGGCGTGCTGCGCCAATATGAGATCAACTCCTCCCGGAGTGCCCGCACTGAAATGCGTGAGCAGCAATCTCATGGCGCAGAGTCTGCTCTCGCTGGCTGAATGCGATACTTTCTGACCTTCATCATTGCGGGAAATTTTTACCTATTCGCGTGCCGTCAGGATCCCACGGCGGCCGTGGTGCAAAAGCCTTCCCCAAGTGCGCAGCCCGCCCCGACGACATCGGCCAATAATTTCATAAAACGCCCGCTCGACAGAACGCATTCCGTGCTCGATCAGGCACGAAAGCAACGCGACGAAAACGCTTTTTAAGCGGGCAATCCCGGCATCAATTCTCCCCTTGAAAGCGCCTTGCCGCTTGGCTACTTTCTGCGCTCTCTTTCCGCCAGGGTAGCTCAGTGGTAGAGCAGGGGACTCATAAGCCCTTGGTCGGGAGTTCAACTCTCCCCCCTGGCACTTTTCCGCGCGTCTCAACCCGCTTTCGCGACCAAAGGCCGGCCGCCTGCCTTCACCGGTTTCGATGCGGATTCGTCCGAGCCGCCGGCGGAATTTGCGAGCGCTGCTTCTTCCGGCGGGAGGAACGCCTTGAACCGGCCTTTGTCGATCGCCTTCATGTAGGCTTCGTGCGGCGAGACTTTGCCCTGCTGCATCTCGGCCCAGATCGCATCGTCCATAAACTGCATGCCCTGGCTTTTACCGCCCACGATCACGTCCTGCAGTTTCTGCGTGGCGCCTTCGCGCACAATGGCGGATACGGCGCTGTTGACGACGAGGATTTCGTTGACCGCCACGCGTCCGCCGCCGGATTCGGCCGTTTTTTTCAGGAGCAACTGCGCAACCACCCCCCGCAGCGATGAGGCAAGCATGGTGCGCACCTGGGCCTGCTGGTCGGAGGGGAAAACGTCGATCATGCGATCCACCGTTTTGCGCGCGTTGTTGGTGTGCAGTGTGCCGAAAACGAGCAGGCCGGTTTCCGCCGCGGTGAGCGCGAGGGCGATCGTCTCGAGGTCGCGCATTTCACCGACGAGCACGATGTCCGAATCCTCGCGCAGCGCGGCTTTCAAGCCGACCGGGAAACTGGAGGCGTGTTCCGGAACCTCCCGCTGCGTGATGATGCTTTTCTTGTTTTGATGCACGAACTCGATCGGCTCTTCGACCGTGATGATGTGCCGGTGGAAGTTCGTGTTGATGTAATCGATGAGCGCCGCGAGCGTCGTGCTTTTCCCAGAGCCCGTCGGGCCGGTGACGAGCACGAGGCCACCGCGCATGTTGCCAAATTCCTTCACCACGGGCGGGATGCCGAGCTGCTCGAGCGTCGCGATTTTTGTGGGAATCAGCCGAAAGACTGCGCCGTAGCCGTGAGCCTGCTTGAGGAAATTGCAGCGGAAGCGCGAGTCCTCATTCATCTCATAGGCAAAGTCGAGATCGCCTCGCTCCTCATACGTGGCCCAGCGCTCCGGCCCGCAGATTTCGCTCATCATGTAGGCGGCTTCCTCTTGCGTGATGACTTCCTCGCGAATCGGCACCACTTCGCCGTGCCGGCGGATCTTCGGTGGCTGCCCTTGCGCCATGTGAAAATCGGACGCGCCCGCTTCGATGAGGACTTGGAAAAACTGGTCAATGTAAGCCATGGCGTTCGGAGGTTAACTTTCGAAATGCTGCTTCATCACCGATTTCTGCTCTGCGCGCGCATACGCTTCCTCCTGCGTGATGATTCCGGTGTCGTAGAGCTCGATCAGTGAATCGTCCATCAGTTTCATCCCGAGTTTTTTGCCCGTCTGGATGATGCCGGGCAGCATGAAAGTCTTCGACTCGCGAATCGTGTTCCCGACCGCCGGCGTGTTGACGAGAATTTCGATCGCGAGCGCGCGTCCCTGTCCATCCGCACGCGGCACGAGCTGCTGCGAAACGATGCCGCGCAAGGATTCGCTCACCATGATGCGGATCTGCTCGCGTTGATCCACCGGGAAAACGTCGAGCACCCGGTCGAGGGTGCGCGCGGCGTTGCCGGTGTGCAGCGTGCCCATGACAAGGTGGCCAGTTTCCGAAGCCGTGATCGCGAGCTGGATCGTTTCGAGGTCGCGCATTTCACCGACCATGATCACGTCGGGATCTTCGCGCAGCGCGCCGCGCAGCGCCGCCGCGAACGAAACGGTGTGCGTGTGCACTTCGCGTTGCGTGACGTGGCAGCCTTTGGATTCGATCAAATACTCAATCGGATCTTCGAGCGTGATGATGTGGTCGTGCCGCGTCCGATTCACTTCCTCGACGAGCGATGCAAGCGTCGTTGATTTTCCGCTGCCGACCGCGCCCGTGACGAGCACGAGCCCGTTTTGATACTGCGTCAAAAGCTTCAACGACTGCGGCAGACCGAGCTCGTCCATCGTGCGCAGATTCGTGCTGATGATTCGAAAGACGAGATCCACTCCGAGACGTTGCCGCACCACGCTCGCCCGGAACCGGCCGAAGCTCGTCGCATATGCAAAATCGACATCGCCGCGATCCTGCAACTGCGCCTTTTGAGCGTCCGTGAGAAACGCCATCGCGAGGCGGAGCGTGTCGTCAGCGGACAGCTTCGGCGCCTGCAGCCAGATCGGTTCCAGCGTTCCGAACCGGCGCCAGATCGGCTGCGAATTTACACCGAGATGGATGTCCGACGCATTGGATTCCTGCCCCAGAAAAAGATACTGGTCCACGTGCGCAAGCGTGTGCTCGCTGCCGTCCGTCTGGTGGTAATCTGGCGCAGCCTCTGCAACGACATCAACCGTGGGGGAATCCATGTGAAAACGGGACTACACGGCCGCAGGAAAATCAATTGAATTGTGCATTCCGCGCGATTGGCAGTTCACCGGCGCCTGCTGTAATCACTGATCTTCTTAGTCGCGAAAGCGGTCAAGGCGGGCTTGGCCGCGGACAGCGCAAGCTTGGCCAGCGCCAGCGCAAGGCCGGCCTTCTCCAACCGCTTCATGCTCTCTTTTCCGCTGCGGTCCACGTAAACTTTTTTCTTCCGCGCGGGCAGTTTTGCCACCAGCAAGCCGAGCATGGCAGCCGCGCCGATCCACGGTCCGCGGTTCGCGCGGAAGGATTTTTTAAAATGTGCGGAGAGGTCGATGTCGCGGCGAAACGCGTCGACGTTGCGCGCGAGTTTTGCCCGGGCCCGATCGAGCTCCACTGCTAATTCTGTTTTGATGTGCTCAACCATTGGCTGTCCTTTTTAAATTCATCGATCGTGGCACTGAACATCGGCGCGGCGAGTCGGGTTTTCACAATGCATCCGCAAACCAGCACCGCCAGAATATGCACCAGCGCAAACCCGAGCACCAGCCAGCCGGCAAACACGTGCAGGAAATGCGCGAGCACGAGCATCAGGCCGATGCACAGGAACAGGTAGCCAAACACCGCCACGAACAACGCGCCAAAGATCAGCGCGAGAATGATCGCGTAGTGAACCAGCGCCTCTTTCGTCTCGATCCCCGCCAGCCGCAACCGGGCGTGCAGATACGCCGAGAGAGCGGCGATGATCTCGCGCGCGTGCTCGAAGAAGCCAGCTTTCGGCTGGGAAGGGCCGGCCGCGTCCGCCATCGCAGGCTCGCTAGCGGCGGAACATCAGCCCGAGCACAAAGCCGGCGCCGAGCGCGGTCAGAATTGCCCTCGTGGGATTCTCGCGCACGTATTTCTCGCCATCCTCGCGCATGGTGTTCGCGCGAGTCCGCACGTCGTCATACGTCTGCTCCGCGCGGCCGCGAATTTCGTTCACCTTGGCTTCAGCCGCCGTGCGGAACTCCGTCACCTTCGCCTCCGCCGCGGAGCGCAAATCGTCCGCCGCCTGCTTCACGTGCGTCTTCCGCTTTCAAGTTTCGCTGCTGGGTCGGCGTTGCCGATTCCCGGATCTGTCGATGTTTCGTCTGGCATATGGTTGGGTTCGTTGAGTTTTTTTCGCGTGCGTTGTTACTACGGATGACAGGTATCGCGTGCGCTTGCCTAAGTTTCACGAAAAATAATCCGCGCCTTGCTTAAATCGTAGGGCGAAAGCTCCAGC
>JAXDQV010000060.1:0-12906 GCA_034667645.1 Chthoniobacter sp. | reverse complement strand
CGGCGCAATCTAGGGAAAGTTCTCATTTGGTCAAACACGATTCTCCTCCTCTCTCTAATCGAGTGTCTGGCCGCAAAAAGCCGCCAATGCCGTCTTCCGCGGCTCGCGCAGACGCGAGACATTCTTTTTACGATTTTTTGACACTCTCCTCGTGTTATTGCGGCAGAATCCTCGGCATGAAGAAGACACTCCTCCTTGTCGCCATGTTCAATGCCCTCACCGCGCTAAGCGCGGAACCCGCGTTGACCATTTACAACAAAAACTTCGCCGTCGTCCGCGACACGGTGCCCCTCGATTTGAAGGCAGGCGTCAACGACGTGCGCTTCTCGGATGTCACGGCGCAGGCGGAGACTGACTCGGTGATTCTCAGCGACCCGAGCGGCAAGGTGAAACTGGAGATGCTGGAGCAGAGCTATCGCAACGACCCGGTCTCGACCGGCTTTCTCCTCTCGCTCAACGAGGGAAAGAACATCAATTTCTTTGTTCACGAAACAAACAAAGCGGATCGCGTCGTGCAGGGGAAAGTCATCCGCAGCGGCTACAGAGCCACGACTCAAAATCGCAATGAGCCACTACAGCCGATCATCGAAGTGGATGGCGAGTTACAGTTTTCACTGCTGGGCGAGCCACACTTTCCCAACCTTGGCGACGACACGATTCTCAATCCGACGATGACTTGGAAATTAAACGCCAGCGCCGCGGCGAAGTTCGATGCCGAGCTGGCTTACATCACCGGCGGATTGTGGTGGCACGCGGACTACAATATTGTGGCAAACGAAAAAGACGATCTGGTCAATCTCGTGGGCTTGGTCACGTTCGTGAACAGCAGCGGCAAAACTTTTCGGGATGCGAGAATCAAGTTGATGGCCGGCGATGTGAACAAACTCCCGCCGCTCCAACCGCCGGAACCGTTCGGCGGCGGTGCGGCCTACACAGAGTATCAACAAGTGGAGGCGGGGAAGGCCACCGAAAAGACATTTTCCGAATTCCATCTCTACACGATCAGTCGCCCGACGACGCTGCGAGACAATGAATCGAAGCAAGTCGAATTCGTCCGCGCGCAAGGCATAAGCGCGAACCGTATTTATATCTACGATGGTGCAACGTTGGATTACGGCAGCCAGCCAGCGGAAGACCAAGGCAACAATTTGCTCCCAATGAACAAAAGTGTTTGGGTGCTACGCGAATTCAAGAATTCCGAAGCGAATCACCTCGGCATGCCAATTCCGGGAGGACGGCTCCGGTTTTATCAACAAGACGAGGATAGGCAGCTCGAATTCATCGGCGAGAGCGGCATGGACCACATGCCAAAGGATGAAACGGTTCGCGCTTACGTGGGCAATAGCTTTGACCTCGCGGGCGAGCGTCATCGCACTGATTTCCATCGCGACGATGATAAACACACCGCAGACGAGTCTTTTGAAATCAAACTTCGCAACCATAAAAAGAATCCAGTCGAAATCCGCGTGGTCGAACATCTCGGAGTAGAAGACGTCGCGCCTGCGTCGTTCAAGTGGGACGTGAAACAGGCCGCGTTTAAAAAGACTGACTCCAACACCATTGAGGCTCGCGTCACCATCAAGCCCGATGAGGAAAAAGTAATCACGTATCGCGTGGATTACACTTGGTGAATCGAAGGCAATAAGGCGGCGTCATTTGAGCGAGGTTTCGCGGGGGATGAGTCGCGCTGTGGGCGAAGTGGAACGGCGTTTTCGCAAACGTTTCACAATTTTATGACAACTGCGTGAGCGGATGGCGTTATCGTTTCGATCATGAAAACGATCTTTTCAGTTCTCCTCGCCGCCGCGTTCCCGACACTCGCCGCGGAACCGGCACTCACGATCTACAACCAGAACTTCGCCGTCGTGCGCGACACGGTGCCGCTCGATCTCAAGGGTGGAGTGCAGGACGTGCGGTTTTCCGATGTGACGGCGCAGGCCGAGACGGACTCGGTGATTTTGCGGGATTCGAGTGGCAAGGTGAAACTGCAGGTGCTCGAGCAGAGCTATCGCAACGACCCGGTGTCGCAGCAGTTCCTGCTCTCGCTCAATGAAGGTAAAACGATCGATTTCCTGCGGCGCGAGCCGAACAAGGCGGATGCAACGATCCAGGGCAAAATCATCCGGAGCGGCTACGGAGCCGGGGGACAAAATCAGACGCAGCCAATCATCGAGGTGGACGGCAAGCTCCAGTTTTCCCTGCCAGGCGAACCGCTCTTTCCGGCGCTCGGCGACGACACCATCCTGAATCCGACCCTTTCCTGGAAACTCAACACCGGCGCCGCCGCAAAATTCGATGCGGAACTGGCCTATGTGACCGGCGGCCTGTCGTGGCACGCGGATTACAACATCGTCGCGGCTGAAAAAAGTGACGTGATCGATCTCGTTGGCTGGGTGACGTTCGACAATCAGAGCGGCAAGACTTTCCGCGAAGCGAAGATCAAGTTGATGGCGGGCGATGTGAACAAGGTGCAGCCGCCACGCGTGATGGCGAAAGCCGCCCGGGGCTTTGCGATGGCCACGATGGCGGCGGATGAGGCGGCGCCCGTGACGGAAAAAGCTTTCTCTGAATTTCACCTCTACACGATCAGCCGCCCGGCGACGCTGCGCGATCACGAGACCAAGCAGGTCGAGTTCGTGCGTGCGCAGGGCGTCAACGCGCCGCGCATCTTCGTCTATGACGGCGCGACGATGAACTACGGCGTCTGGCCGATGTTTCGCGGCGAAGGCGATTACGGCATCGAGATGAACAAAAAAGTCTGGGTGCTGCGTGAATTCAAAAACGCGGAGGCGAACCATCTCGGCATGCCGCTGCCAAAAGGCCGTCTCCGTTTTTACCAAGCCGATCCCGATGACCAGTCGCTGCAATTCATCGGTGAAAACGAGATCGATCACACGCCGAAGGACGAGACGATCCGCGTCTATGTCGGCAACAGCTTCGACCTCGCCGGCGAGCGCCGCCGCACCGATTTCCGCGTGAACTCCAGCAACCGCTGGCTCGACGAAGCCTTCGAGATCAAGCTGCGCAACCACAAGAAAGAGCCGGCCGAGATCCGCGCCGTCGAGCACCTCTCGCGCTTCGATAATTGGGACGTGAAGGAAAAGAGCGACGAGTTTAAAAAGCTCGAATCACATACGATCGAGTTCCGCGCCACCCTCAAACCCGACGAGGAGAAAGTAATCACCTATCGCGTGCATTACTCCTGGTAAGCACGGCGATCGGCTGTCTTGAGAGTCGCTATTTGACCCGCACGTTCTGGCGTAAAAACGTCGGCACGTCGAGGTCGTGACCGTCCACGATCGTCGGCTCACTTTTCTCAAAACGCCCGCGGGTCACGGCTTCGAATTGCAGCGTTTCCTGTTTCGGCTCCATTTTTGCAGCGCCGGCTGGCAGCATTTCGGGCGCGGCTTTCGGGGGCCTAGCTCCATGTTTCGGGCGCGGCGCTCGACTCTCCTGGCGCAGCGGCTCCGAAGCTTCCTCGGGCTCGTCCACTTCCTCGATTTCTTCGATCTCCTCAATCTCCTCCGCCTCCGGCTCGCTTTGCACCAATTCGGGAGCGCGGCGCCGGACGATTTTAGCCGGGGTTTCGACAGGCGCAGCGGCTTCCGTTGTTTGCACGCCGATTTGCGTGGAGGAAAGAAGTGTGACTCCGAGGCGCGGGCCCATTTTTGGATCGACGGCGGCGCCGAATAAAATGTGCGTCTCGTCGCCCAGATGCCGGCCGAGTTCCTCCATCAAAATTTGCACTTCAGCGAGGGTCATATCCGGGCCACCGGCGACGTTCACGACGAGGTTGTGCGCCTCGTGCAGCATCCGCCCGCGATCCATCAGCGGGTTTTTCAGAGCCAGCGCCAGCGCGTCGTGCGCGCGATTGTCGCCCTCGGCCTCGCCGTAGCCAAAAAGACAGCGCGCGTTGTTGCCCGACAACGCCGCGCGCAACTCGTCAAACCCGATCCGCAAAATGCCGGGACGCGCGAAGAGCTGCGAGATCGCGCGCACGCTTTGGCTGATCGTTTCGTCCGCGGCGGCGAAGGCCTGGTGGATTCCCGCCTTCGGCGAAACGGCGTCGCCCATCGTGTCGTTTTCAAAACAAATCACCGCGTCCGCGTATGCCTGAAGTGCGGCGAGCGCCTCGTGCGCCTGCGCGGCCCGGCGTTTGCCCTCGAACGAAAACGGCATTGTCGCAAAGACAACCACGAGCGCGCCGTGCTCCTTCGCAAGACTCGCCACCAACGGAGCCGCGCCGGAACCGGTGCCGCCGCCGAGCCCCGCACAAAGGAAAATCAGTCCCGCGCCGTCCAGCGCGGCGCGAATTTCCTCCATCGCCTCCTCCGCCGCCGCGAAGCCGACCTCGGGATCGCCACCGGCGCCGAGCCCGCGCGTCGCTTCGCGTCCAAGCTGCACTTTTTCGTTGGCCACCGAGCTGGTGAGCGATTGCACGTCGCTGTTCATCGCGACCAGCTCCGCGTCATCGATGCCGTCGAGCAGGATGCGATCCAGCGCATTCGAGCCGGCGCCGCCGAGTCCGATGATTTTGATTTTCACCGCATCGTTGGTCTGCGGCACGAGATGATAGCTGCGATTGAGGTCGATCATGTTTTGCGGGTGGTTGGTTTATTCGTTGTTGCGCCAGCGCTGCCACGGCCAGCGCCAGCCACGTTGCGGAGCCTTGGCCTGCGCGTATTTCACGAGGCCGATGGCGGTGGAGAATTGCGGATTTTCAAACGCCGAGGTCAGCCCCGACATCGTCTGCGCATGGGTGACATGGGTCGGCAGCTCAAAGATCTCCTCCACGAGATGATCGAGCCCCTTGAGCTGGCTGGTGCCGCCCGTGATGAAGACGCCCGCGCCGAGCAGATCGAGATAGTTTTCGTGCCGCAGCAGCGTCCGTTTCAATAGTTCCAGCGTCTCGCGCATCCGCATGTGAATGATCGTATTCAACGTCTCGCGCTCCACTTCTTTCCCGGCAAAACCGTGATCGTCCTTTAGTAAAATCGTCTCTCCCGGCAGCGCGTTGCCGAGCGTGACACTGCCCTCCTCCACCTTCAATTTCTCCGCCCGCGCCATCGGGATGCGCAAGCCCATCGAGACGTCATTGGTGATGTGGTCGCCGCCGACCGCGAGCACGCCGCTCTGCTTCACCACGCCATCGCTGTAGACAATGTAGTCCGTGGTGCCGCCGCCAATATCGAGCACGAGCGCGCCGAGATTCTTCTGGTTTTGATTCAAAACGACCTGCGCGGCCGCATACGCGTTGAAAACCACGTCCTCCATGTCGAGAGGCACCTCCTTCACGCACCGCACGGCGTTTCGGATGCGATTCCCGATGCCGTGAATGATGTGAAAATCTGCCTCCAGTTTCGATCCCATCATCCCGACCGGGTTAAGGACGCCGTCCTGCCCATCCACATAATAATGCTGGAGAATTTCGTGCACGAACGTGTTCTGCTGCGGAATGCTCACGTCCTTCGCGGCTTCGCGCACCGTCTCGCAATCTTCCCCCGTGATCTCGTCCTGCTCTTCCGGAATCGTGACCGCGCCACGGTTGTTGAAGCTCGTGATGTGGGAACCGGTGATGCCGACGTAAACGCTCTTGATCATCACGTCGCTTTTTTCCTCCGCCTCGACCAGCGCCTCGTGCACGCATTTTTGTGCCGTATCGAAATCAACGATCTCGCCTTTCCGCACCCCGCGCGACGGCGCCTGCCCCACGCCGAGAATTTTGATCGAGCCGTCCGGCTTCGATTCGCCGACCACCACGCAAATCTTGGAAGTGCCGATCTCGAGGCCGACAAGGATGTGATCTTTACCCATTTTCGGAACGGGTTTTGGTGTGTGCATCCACGGGGACGGCCTTTCGCACGGGCTTGGGAGAGGCGGCTGATTTTACCGGAGTCGCTTTGCGCACCGGGCCCTTGAAAAATGGCTCTGGCTTTTTGAGCGGAGGAGTTTTTAGCGCAGCTGATGGCGCTGGCGAAGCCGCCGCTGCCGCAGCCGGAGTTTCCTCCGGCGGCGGCATGAAGGTGACTGGTGTGTTCCGCTGCACGATCAGATTGGCTGTCTGAATCTCGTGGTTGCCTTCCTCGACCTGATCGAGCAGCACCCCGAGACGTTCCAGTTGCAGGTCCACGTGCTCGATCGCGAAGGTGATCCGCGCTTTGCGCTGATCCGTCACCACCATGCAATAGCCTCGCGCGAGGTTGATGGTCCGCGGCTGAAACTGCTCCGGTTTTTCCGCCGTGAGCCGCAATAGGTCCAGCGCCGCCTTCAGCTCCGGGCTCTCGACGGTGGCGCCCGCCTGGAAATTATCCATCGGCAGACCGCAGATCACCGGCAGATGCAGGTAGTCCGGCAGCTGACTCCTCATCTTGATCAGGACGCCCTTCGCATCGATGAGGAAAGAGTCCGGCGCAATGGAGGGGTCTTCGGTCGCCTTCGCCGCGAGCCACGCGACCGGTTTGCGTTCGGAAATCTCGATCGCGATCTGGTTCGGCAGCACCCGCTCGACCTCGGCGCGTTCCACTTGCGGCAGCGCCAGCAGCGCCTCGCGGGTCTGTGCGAGATTCACGGAGAAAACGTTGATCCCTTCCCGCAGCCCGGTCGCCTCGGCAATTTGCTCACGCGTGAGCGGCCCGTCCGTTTTGATGTCAATCGCCACCAGATTGTAGTCCGGATTTTGCCAAAAAAACTTCTCCAGACACTCGTGGATTCCGTAGCCGGTGCCAAAAACGAAGCCGGCAAAAACGAGCACGGACGAAAACCACGCGACGAGCTTCCGATTGCGCTGCTTCGTCGCCGTCCGCGACCGCACTTTCACGTCGAGCAGATGCTGATCGTTGCGCTGGCGGCGGGTGGACGCCCTTTGGTTCCGCACCGCGCCTCTCATTCGCGCCTCCTTTTTTCCAGTGATAATCCGATGATCCGCTCGCAAAGCTCGCCGTAGGAAATTCCTGCGACGCCCGCCGCCTCGGGCAGCAGGCTCGCCTCCGTCATGCCCGGGATCGTGTTGATCTCCAGCACGAACGCCGCGCCGTCCTCGCGCAGAACGAAATCGACGCGCGAATAAACCTCCAGGTCGAGCGCCCGGTGTGCCGCCAGCGCCAGCTCCTGGACGCGCGCGGTGGTTGCGTCGTCGAGCGGCGCCGGGCAGAGATGTTTCGCGCCCCCACCGCCGCCAAGAAACGGATATTTGTTTTTGAAATCGTAAAAGTTTTGCTGCGGCAGAATCTCGATGATCGGCAGCGCGAGATTGCCCACGATGCCGACGGTCAGCTCTTTGCCGGCGACAAATTTCTCGATGAGCAACGTCTCGTCGTATTGCGCCACTTCACGCAATGCGGCTTCGATGTTTTCAGTCTGTTTAACAATTGAAACCCCGACACTCGAGCCCTGGCGTGGCGCTTTGACCACAAAGGGAACGTCCATTTGCGGCCGCTGGCCGGCCTTGATCACCTCGAATTCCGCCGTCGACACCCCGCGCTCCACGAAGCGCATTTTCGTCGCAATTTTATCAAAGGCGAGGCGGCTGCCCGCCTCGCCTTCACCGGTGTAGACCACGCCCTGCGCATCGAGCAGCGTTTGCAAATCGCCGTCCTCCCCAAACGTCCCGTGGATGATATTGAAAACGATCTCGGTCCCCTGGGGCAGCTTGAACTCGCGTCCCGTAACATCCACTTCGCTTACCTCTGCGCCGCGTTCACGCAGCGCTTTGGCCACGCCCGCGCCGGACGCCAGCGACACTTCGCGCTCCGATCCGGGGCCCCCTTTCAGAACCGCGATTTTTCTCCCGGCGAGGCTCATTTCGACAATTCCTCCCCAATGATCTGCACTTCCGTTTCGAGCTCGATCCCGCGCTGCTCTCGCGCCGCCGCCTTCACTTTTTCGATCAACTCCAGCACCTCCGCCGCCGTGGCATCGCCATCGTTCACGATAAAATTTCCATGCACTTCCGAAACGCGCGCTGCGCCAATGCTCGTGTTCTTCAAGCCGAGTTCGTCGATCAGTTTTCCCGCTCCACAGACCCCGGGGTTTTTGAAAATACAGCCGGCGCTCGATTCCTTCGGCTGGGTCGTGCGGCGTTTGTGCATCGAATCCGCGAGCAGCCGCTCGATCTCCTCATGGTTGCCCGGCCGGCCTTCGAAAATCGCCGCGACTGCGTAATTGCTCACCAGCGTCGGCACGTGCCGGTATTGCACTTCCATTTCGCTCCGCAGTTTGGTTTGGAATTCGCCGTCCTGGTTCACGACCCGCACGCTGATGACGTTGTCAAAAGTCTCGCCGCCCATCGCGCCGGCGTTCATGCGCAGACCGCCGCCGACATTGCCCGGAATGCCTTCCATCCACTCGAATCCCGCCAGGTTCGCATCGCGCGCGGCGTAGGCGACTTCCTTTAATTTCACGCCCACGCCAGCAGTGATGCGGTTTCCCGCGACCTCGAGCTTTTTAAAATCCCCTCGCGCAAGATGGGCCACTACGCCCTGGATGCCGCCGTCGCGAACCAGCAGATTCGAGCCGCGCCCGAGCACGAAAAGCGGGATCTGGTGTGTCACACAATGTTTAACCAGTCGTGCAAAGCCGGCCTCGGTTTCCGGCTCGAGCCAGAACTGCGCGGGGCCACCAACCCGCAAAGTGGTGTGCTTCGCGATGGGTTCATAAAGTCGCGCCGCACCGGTTCCCATCACACTTTGCAGTTCCTCGATCCGCGCCAGATCCTGCGCCAGCCGCGTGCCTTGCTCGTGGATATCTCCCGCGCCGAGGCTCAGAACCATGTCGCCCGGCTGCAGGAGCGGACCGAGAATCGGGAGAATCGCGCGGCGGTCCGGGACATAGCGCGCGCCGGTGTGTCCGGTTTTCGCAATCGAGTCCACCACTGTCCGCCCGCTTACGCCCGGAATCGGTTTTTCACTCGCGGCGTAAACATCGGTGACGAAGACCCGGTCCGCATCCGCGAACGCGTCGCCGAACTCCTCCGCTAGCGCCTGCGTGCGCGAATAACGATGCGGCTGAAACATGACAAAAGCGCGCTTGCTGCCGACGGCGCGCGCCGTGGCGAGCGTCGCCCGGATTTCGCTCGGATGATGGCCGTAATCGTCGACCACCATGAACTGATCGCTGCGATACTTCACTTCGAACCGCCGTTTCGCGCCGCGGAAACTTTCAAAAGCCTCGGCAATTTTCTCGACCTCTACGCCCAGCTCCGTCGCGAGCGCGATCACCGCGGTCGCATTGGAGATGTTGTGCTTTCCGGGGACATTCAACGTGAAATCACCCAGCCATTTTCCGTGGCGGAAAACTTTGAACTGCGAACGGAACGCGCGCGAAAGCACGGCCTGAAACCGGTAAGCGGCATTCACATTCTCGCCGAAAGAAATCCCCTGCAATGCCGATGAACAGAGGCGCGCCGCGATTTCGTCATCCGCGGAGTAGAAAATTTTACCGCTGGTCTGCGCAATAAGCTGGCGGTAAACGGCCTCAATCGCCGCGAGGTTTTCGTAGTAGTCGAGATGCTCCTCCTCGACATTCAAAACGATCGCGTGCTCGGGATGATAAAGCGCCAGGGTGCCGTCGCTTTCATCTCCCTCGGCCACGAAAAATTCACCCTCCGCGTCCCAGTTTGCGTTCGTTCCAAGAATCGGAATCTCCGCGCCCACATAATGCGAAGGGTTCAATCCGCCCACGCGCAGCACGTGCGCGGCCATGGATGACGTGGTGGTCTTTCCGTGCATTCCGCAGACGACAATTCCTTTCTTGCGATTCATCACGGCGGCCAGGGCATCCGCGCGCCGCACCATCATTTTTCCGAGCCGCTGCGCTTCGTCGTAGGCGACATTCCCGGGTTTGATCGCCGAGGAAAAAATCACGAGGTCCGCGTCGGCAATCGCTTCCGCGGTGTGTGGCGTGGAAAAGCGCAGGCCCAGTTTTTGCAGCCGCTCGATCTCGACGGTGCTCACCTTGTCCGAGCCGCTGACCGGATGTCCGAGCGCCAGCAGGAGCCCCGCAATGCCGCTCATTCCGGAGCCTGCAACGCCGATGAGATGCACGCGCATCTCGCCGGCAAAAAGAATGTCAGCAAGGATTTGGCCGGTATCCATGGAGGTAAAAAGCGGAGCGTCGGGCGCGCCGGCGGAGAGCATACCAGAGGGCGAAAAATTCAAAACCAAACTCTCGTTTTCCATCTAAGTTTTTCCGCCTTTTTTCACGGCAACTTCTTTTTCCATGACTTCCACCACGCGTGCCGCCGCATTTTCCGGAGCGAGTTTCCGGGCGCATCCGGCCATCGCCTCCAGTCGCCCCGGATTGCCGAGCAGCTCGCGAAGCCTCTGCCCAAGCGCCTCCGGCGTGATCCGAGATTGCTCGATCGTCTCCGCGGCGCCGCCGCGCTCGAAGATTTCGGCATTCAACGCCTGGTGATTTTCCGCCGCATGCGGAAACGGAATCAGCACCGACGGCAGGCCAAAATGCGAAAGCTCGGCAAGGCTCGCGGCGCCTGAGCGGGAGATCGCGAGATCGGCGGCTGCGTATGCTTTTTCCATCTGGTGACAAAAGGCCGCGACGTGTGCCGAAACACCGCCTCGCCGATAGTTTGCCATGACGAGTTGCTCGTCCTCCGCGCCGGTCAGATGGATGATTTGCAGCGGCAGATCTGCAAGCGACGGAAGCGCTTTCACCAGCGCCTCATTGATCCCGTGCGCGCCCTGGCTACCCCCCATCACGAGGAGTGTTTTGCGCCCGGGGACGAGGTCAAACGCCGAGAGCGCCTCCTCCCGGGAGACGCGCTGAGTCAGGCTTTTCCGAATCGGCGTTCCCGTGACTTCGCAGCGGCTGCGCGGGAAAAACTTCGCGCAGTCCCCGAAGCCAAGCAGCACCGCGCTCGTCATCCGCGCGTTCAGCTTGTTTGCTTTTCCGGGGATGGCGTTGGACTCGTGCAGAAAGGTTGGCACCTTGCGCCGCCTTCCGGCGAGAATGGGCGCCGTCGAAGTAAAGCCGCCCATCCCAAGCACCGCGTCGGGTTCAAAGCGTTTGTAAATTGCGCGCACGGCCTCGACGCCATCGCGGAACCGTTTCACGAATCCGAACACCGCCGGTGAGAACAGCTTTGGCATTCCGATGCCCGGCAATCGCTCAAACCGGAACTCGGTCCGGTCCCGCGTTGCGAGTGCATCGATTTCCTTTTCCGAAATAAAAATCAGCGGCTCATGCCCTCGCTCCACCAGCGCCTCGGCGACGGCGAGCGCGGGAAACAAGTGCCCGCCGGTTCCTCCGCCTGCGATCGCGACTCTCATTGGCGGAAACCGGTTTCAGATTCGGGGCGTGACGCGCGCATGGAATTTCATCGCCGCTTTCGGCAGTCGTTCTGTCATGCCGTGACGGTAAATGCTGATCAGAATTCCGACTCCGAGCATGCAGAAAAGCAGATTCGATCCGCCGTAGGAAATGAGCGGCAGAGCCAGCCCTTTATTGGGCAGCAGCGCGGTCGTGACGGCGATATTCAGCGCGGCCTGCAACGCCAGCATGACGACAAAACCAAAGCCCAGCAGCATGCCGAAACGATCGCGCGAATTGATCGCGATCAACGTCCCGCTGAGCACGATGAGCAGATAGCAAAACACGACGAAAAGCGTCCAACGCAGCCCAAGTTCCTCGCCGATGATGGGGAAAATAAAATCGGTGTGCGCCTCCGGCAGATACGACATTTTCACGCGTCCGTTTCCGAGCCCGAATCCGTCCACGCCGCCGGAACCAAAGGCGATGAGCGACTGCCATTGCTGCAAACCGTAATGGTCCTTGTTTTTTTCCAAATCGAGGAAGGCCAGCATGCGCCCGAGGCGGTCTTTCATGTGGAAGCCGAGGTAAATGGTGCCGCCCACTCCGCAGGCGGCAAGCGGAGCGATGAAGCGCAGACCGGCGCCCGCGACGAACATCACCGCGAACATTGTTCCGCCAATCAGCGCAGTCGTCCCCATATCAATCTCGCCGGCGATCTCGGCCATGACCACGCCGACAATCAGCATCGGATAGAGGAACCCTTTTAAGAATTCGCCGGATTCGTTTTCATAACGCGCATACCAGAACGCGAGGAAGGCAATCGCGGCGAGTTTTGCGAAATCCGACGGCTGAAAGGTGATGACGCGGAGGTTCACCCAGCGGCGCGCGCCATTGACCTTCAGCCCGAGATGCGGGACGAAACAACACGCGAGCAGCACCACGGAAAGCGCGAACCAAATCCACCACGTGCGCTGCCAGAAATGGTAATCGCACAGCGACGCCGCAATGCAGCCGACCATCCCGATGCCGAGCCAGACTCCCTGGCGTTTGACGAGATAGAGCGAGTCCCCGTGGCTGCCGCGTGCAAAGGCGCTCGTGCTGTAAAGCATCACGATGCCGAGCACCAGCAGCGCTGCGACCGCGAGCACGAGCACGTAAACGCTTTTGCGATGCACTTCGGAAAACGGCTAAAACTTTCGCACGTTGACCATCGCTTGAATCAGCGCTTCCGCGCACAAATCCATCGCACTCCGCATGCCGCTCGAGCGAGGACGCTTCGGCTCGGTGGCAGGCGGCGTGACGGACGGTTCTTTGGTTTCGGCAGTGGAGTTGTTATGGAGTAATGGCGACATCGGATTTGTGTTTGACCGGCAGCTTGAGCTTCTGGCCGATTTGGATTTTTTTCGGATCTTCGATCTTGTTGAGTTTTAAAAGTTCCTCCGCGCTTACCCGGAACTTTTTGGCAATCGTCAGCGGCGTATCACCTCTGGCGACGGTGTAAAAATCGCCGGAATCCTTCAGATTCGCCGCGGCCCCTTTCGCATCCGGAGGCGTCTTCGTCGCTGACTTCGCGGGGATTTTGATCTCCTGGTTGACGCGCAGCGCGCCGACATTTTTCAAACCGTTCGCGCTTTCCAGCTC
>JAXDQV010000059.1:0-3819 GCA_034667645.1 Chthoniobacter sp. | reverse complement strand
TGCGTGGAACTCGGATGCAGCCTTGCTAACACTCTCGACCATTTCGTGCGACTGCCATGGTTTGCTGAGATAGCGGGCATTTCGCGGCAACCGATCCGGCCCGGTTTCGTAATGTCCGGACATTACGATAACTCGAATCCACGGCCACGAGCTTTGCGCGAGGCTCGCCAAGTCAAGGCCGTCCATCTCTCCGGGCATTCGTACATCCGTGATGAGGATGGCCACTTGATAGGCGCGCTTCTTTAATATCTCCAATGCTTCGCGGCTATCTGCCGCCTCTAAAATAACGAGGCTCGTTCCGCTGAGCATTTCCGCCAGGGTTTCTCGTACCATGGGCTCGTCATCGACGATCAGAACGGCAAAGTTCATCGCGGGTCTCTCGGCTTGCGAAATCCAACGCCCGGCACAACCAACGGGTTAGTGGAATACTTCAGTGGTTAATAAAGTCTTAACGGTTCTGCAGCTTCTGGTCGGGACTCTCCTAGCAATTTGGTGCTTCTAAGCACACCCCAGGGACAACCTCCGAGAATAGACTGGACTGCCTGTTCAAACCGAGCATTGCTGTGCGAACGTAAGGCGTTGAGGCGCCGCACTCCTAAACCCCGCAGGCCCAGAGCCATTGCGGGGTCGTGCTGGTGACAGCGGATGCTGTTCACGAAGCGCGAGGAGTAAAGCATGACGAAGCTCACCGACACACAACTGGTCGTCCTCTCATCTGCGGCGCAGCACGATGAGGGACTTGCAACGCGGCCCGCTAATCTGAATGCCGCCGCGGCTATGAGGGTCGCATCATCGCTCGTCGACAAGGGTCTTGTCCGCGAGATCCGCGCCAAAGCCGATGCGCCGGTCTGGCACGAGAACGACGACGGTCGTTTCGCTTTGAAGATCACCAAAGCCGGTCGGGAGGCCATCGGAGTCGATGACGAGGAGCAACATGCTGAACAATCGTCTGCGACCCTGGAGGCGCCCAAACCGTTGAAGAGCCGATCAAAACGCGCCGGGAACCAGGGTTCAGCGAAGACTCCGTCGGCGCGTACCAAAGCTGCGCGAGGGAAGACTGGCCATGATCCGGAGTCCTCGCCCGCTCAGATCCGGGCCGGCTCCAAGCAGGCGACGATCGTCAAGCTCATGAGCCGGCCGAAGGGCGCCACTCTCGACGAGATGATCGAAGCGACGAAGTGGCTGCCGCACACGACGCGCGCTGCGCTCACCGGATTGCGCAAGCGCGGGTTCGCCCTGGAGCGCGTCAACGACGAGGCGAAGGGCTCCGTCTACCGGATCAAGGCCGATCACGCGCAGGTGGCGGCCTGAACCATGCGTGCGGCGAACCTGCGTAAGCAGCCGGCCAAAGCGCCGGCTGCTTCAGATCTCGAGGCGGAACTCGCCCGCATCGCGGGGATGAACATAAACGAGCTCCGCAGCCTCTGGCGCGAGCGGGAGGGCAGGGAGGCGCCAAAAAGCTTCTCCAAGGACCTTCTCGCCCGCGCACTCGCCTATGCGATCCAGGAAGAACAGCTCGGGGGCCTCTCCCCCGAGCTGAAGAAGCTCCTCGCCAATCCCGATGCCGAGCCGCCGCGACGCATCAAGGCTGGCTCCGTCATTGTCCGGGAATATGCCGGCGCCCGGCAGGAGGTGTTCGTGGTCGAGGGCGGGTTCTCCTGGGAGGGCAGGACCTATCCAAGCCTCTCAGCCATCGCCAAGGAGATCACAGGCACCCGCTGGAACGGCTGGCGCTTCCGCTGCACGGGCGAGGCGGGGAGGGGCTTCATGAAGAAGCCCTCGCCGCCAAAGCCGCAGCGCTGCGCGATCTACACCCGGAAATCCACCGAGCATAATCTCGACCTCGCCTTCAACTCCCTCGATGCACAACGAGAGGCATGTGAGGCCTACATCAAAAGCCAGGCCCATGAAGGTTGGAAGCTCATACCCACGCATTTCGACGATGGTGGGCTCTCCGGCGCTTCCCTGGACCGTCCAGCCCGGGCGAAAAGAATCGACATCGTGGTCGTCTACAAAGTCGACCGGCTGACCCGTTCTCTTGCCGACTTTGCCAAGCTCGTCGAGCTCTTCGACGAGCACGAGGTCTCCTTCGTCTCTGTCACCCAGTCCTTCAACACCACGTCCAGCATGGGAAGGCTGACTCTCAACGTCCTCCTGTCCTTCGCGCAGTTCGAGCGGGAGGTGATCGGCGAGCGGGTCAGGGACAAGATCGCGGCCTCGAAGCGTCGGGGCATCTGGGTCGGCGGAATGGTGCCCCTCGGCTACAGGGTCGTGAACAAGAAGCTCGAGGTCGTCCCAAAGAGGCGGAGTTCGTCAGGCGAATATTCGCCCTCTACGTGGAGCTGGGCTCGATCGGCGACCTCGCTAGAGCGCTCGAGCGCCAAGGCATCAGACCCAAACCCCGCCAGCTCGCCAACGGCCAGAGCAAAGCCGCGGAGCGCTATACGATCGGCCCTCTCGCGCACATGCTCAAGAACCGGATGTATGTCGGCGAGGTCGCCTATCGCGGCGAGGTGCACAGGGGCGAGCACCCAGCAATCGTCGACCGCGAGGTGTTCGACCGCGTCCTGGCGATGCTCGCGGAGCGGAGCATCGCCAGGACAGTCAAAAGGGGGAATTCACCGCATCTTCTCACCGGGCTCATCTTTGACGATCGCGGCAATCCGATGAGCCCGACGCATGCCAACAAGAAGGGCGTTCGGTATCGGTACTACACCTCTCATGCGCTTCTGCAGCGGCGGAAGGAGCACGCCGGATCAGTGCCGCGCGTGGGTGCTCCGGAGGTGGAGGCGCTGGTTTGTCAAACGCTGCGCCGGGAGAACTCAGCGGCGGATGATATCTCTGACAAGGAGCTGATCGCGCAGCGGGTATCGAAGGTGATCATCCGGCGTGATCGGATTGAGGTTGAACTTCCGAGCAATCCAAACGAAGAGGAGCCGGGCTCCGCGAAGAAGCTCGTGATTCCGTTCGCGCCGACGGTGGCTCCTCAGAAGGGCATCGCGCTGGAGCCCGTCTACAGCGGGCAGATTGATGCAGTCGCGCGCGAAAAGCTTCTGAACGCGATTAGACGCGCATGCAGGTGGGTTGAAGCACTCAGATCGGGAGAGGTCGAATGTTTTGATGAGATTGCTGCTCACGAAAGGATGGCCTGCGCCACGTGCGGCGCCTGACGACCCTAGCCTTTCTTTCTCCGGATATGTTGAATGCAATAATTGATTGTAGAGCTCCCGCGGCCCCAACCATCTCGGCGCTGACCGACGCGCTACCTCATTCGTGGGCGCGGCAGCAAGCTACGATCTTCAGCTTATCGGGATTTTAACCTGAAGGTCACAGGTTCAAAATCCCGTTCCGCACCCAGCGCAATCGGTCTAAGGTTTAGCTATTGTCGATTGCGCCTTTGGATGTGCCTGTCGAGCAACGCGTTGGCGACAATTCAGGGATTTGTGTCTAAGCTTCGCTACCAGATATGATAGTCAAAATGAAGCAAGATCGAAGGCGACGCGCATGTCAAATCATGATTTCGAGAGCTGGACTTCCGAGGAAATCACTCGGATTCAGACGGGCACAAATCTCCGACGCCCAAGTGATCACCAATCGATGTTCAAATATATTAGCTTGAACACTGAGGCATCATGGGAGCACCTGCACAGGACCTTACACTACTCGGAATTGTTTGGCTCAGCCGCGTCGAATCCTACGGCATCGGCCAACGCATTGGAAACAGCGGGCGCGACTGGGTTGATGCCGCACTCGCCTTGAGATTTCGCACCGAGCGGACCGATTCGGTCGGTCGTGTCCGCAAAAAAGATGTCCGTGTGC
>JAXDQV010000058.1:0-2650 GCA_034667645.1 Chthoniobacter sp. | reverse complement strand
CGGCGGCGGGACCGGAGGACGTTGCGAGCGGCTGTGCTCGGAAGAAACGTAAGCGGCAAAAGTTTCGTCGCCAACCGGCGGATACACGAACGGCGTCGCCAAGGTGGCCACCAGCGCGAGACCGAAGGCGCAGAGGGCGCAACATTGTTTGTCCTGGTCCGACTTCGGCGCGTGCCGATCGCAATCGTGCGCTACGGATGCCGCCTTCATTTTTGCACAGCAACTCGTTTTCTCGATCTCCGGAACCGGCGCAACCTGCCTCGGGACCGCCGCAAAGCCGATCGAGCAGGAAAGGAACAGGCAGAGCAGAAAACGCAACGTTGCTCGCATCACGGTTCACTTTACCACCTCTTGGCCGTCGCGATCAACTCTCGCCTGAAGTTCGTCCCGGGAACGCGTGCTTGAGTGACGCGGAGGAAATTAAGAGGATGCGGTCGCAATGCCGTCCAAAAACGCTTTCATTCCGTCGAGTGACGCGCCGCCGCCACTCCCGCCGCGCAACGTGTTTTGGACATTGCTGCTCGGCATATTGGTTTCGAATGCGATCGGCGGGACCTTGCTTTTCGCGGTCACCTTGTTCGTCGGTGCCTACAGGGAGCAGGACGTCTCCGCGCTGGTAACCTGGCCAAGTTTTTTCCTGATACCGTTTCTTGTCGGCCTCGTCGCCGCCTGGTTTTGGCGCCGGCTGAATCGCAGCCTCGCCATCAGTTTTCTCGACGCGCTCTGGATTTTGCTCGTGAGCCTCGCCGCGGCCGCGATCATCCTGCGCGAAGGCGTCGTCTGTCTCGTGATCGTTTCCCCGCTGGTCTATGTCTTCCTGTGGACCGGAATCCTGTTCCGCCCTAACTACTCGAAACTTCAGCTCACCATCTTTCCGCTCCTCGCGCTGGTCACGCTCGGCGAATCGCTCTACCACTCCGAACAGCAAGCCGTTGTCACCGACCGAATCCTGATCCACGCGCCTCCCGCAAAAGTCTGGCCGCACGTCCTCGCCTTTCCCGAGATTCCTGATCCGCCGAACTACTGGATCTTCCGGCTCGGCCTTCCGTATCCGACGCAAACGACGAACGGCGGCAACTTCATCGGCGCCGATCGGCAATGCATTTTCAGCAACGGCGTCGTCATCAAAGAACGCGTGGCTGAATTCGTGCCTAACGACAAACTCACCTTCGACGTTGCCGAGCAGCCGGCCGATCCCGAAGCCTACGGCCACATCACCCTCCATCGCGGCCAGTTCGTTCTGCAAGACAATCACGACGGCACCACAACCCTGATCGGTTCCAGCTGGTACACCCTGCACGTCCGGCCTCGCTGGTATTTCGATCTCTGGACTCGCGACATGAGCCGCGCCGTGCATTTGCGCGTCATGAACCACATCCGCCGGCTGTCGGAGGAATCACCTTAGGTAGAAACGCCTTTCTTCAGGGTGTGACCAAACCATGATCACAGTCATGCGTGAGCCTTGCGATGAGAGTGTCATCCGCGCGGGTCCAGCGACGGCGGTTTGCACCGCTCCATCCGGGAGGTGGGTGCTGGCGGCCACCATTCTCGCTTCGAGCATGGCATTCATCGATGGGACGGTCGTGAACGTGGCGCTGCCAGCGTTGCAAACCGATCTGAATGCCAGCGTGCAGGATGTGCAATGGGTGATCGAGGCTTACGCGCTGTTTCTTGCCGCGCTTCTTCTCGTGGGCGGTTCGTTAGGCGATCAATACGGACGGCGGCGGATTTTCCTGATCGGCGTCGCCGTTTTTGCGGCGGGATCCGCCTGGTGCGGGCTGGCGGCGAGTGTGGGCCAACTCATCATGGCGCGCGCAGCCCAGGGAATTGGGGCGGCTCTACTCGTGCCGGGTAGTCTCGCCATTATCAGCAGCTCCTTCCGCGAGGAGGAACGCGGACGCGCCATTGGGACGTGGTCGGGATTCAGCGCGATGACGGCCGCGATCGGGCCGGTGCTCGGTGGTTGGCTCGTGGATCAGGTTTCCTGGCGCGCGGTGTTTTTCATCAATATCCCGCTCGCGATTGTCGTCATCGTCATCTCGCTATGGCGTGTGCCGGAGACCCGGAGTGGAACGAAAGGCACGCTCGACTGGCCGGGCGCGGTTCTGGCCGCGGCGAGTTTGGGAGCATTGGTTTTCGCGCTGATTGAATCGGCGCGTCTGGGATTCGCCCATCCTGCCGTCATCGGTTCGATGCTGATCGGAAGCGGCGGCCTGGTCGCGTTTCTCGTGGTGGAATGGAAAAGCCGCCGTCCGATGTTGCCGCTGGAGCTTTTTCGCTCGCGCACCTTTACGGGTGCGAATTTCCTGACGCTGTTCCTCTACAGCGCGCTCGGCGGGACGCTCTTCTTTCTTCCGCTGAATCTCATTCAAGTACAGGGATACACGCCTACGCAGGCGGGCGCCGCGCTGCTGCCGTTGATCCTGATTATTTTTCTTCTCTCGCGCTGGTCCGGTGGACTCGTGGATCGCTATGGCGCGAAGATGCCGCTTGTCCTCGGCCCGCTGATCGCTGCCGGTGGGTTTGTGCTCTTCACCATCCCAGGCGTGGGCGGCAGTTATTGGAGGAATTTCTTCCCGGCCGTCGTCGTGTTGGGCATCGGGATGGCGGTGAGTGTGGCGCCACTCACCACCACGGTGATGAACTCGGT
>JAXDQV010000057.1:0-18826 GCA_034667645.1 Chthoniobacter sp. | reverse complement strand
CCAAATCAAATGCGTCGCTCGGCGCGGAGGAGGCGCTTAAGTCATCCGGCTGGAGTGGCGGCGACA
Organism: Chthoniobacter sp.; assembly: GCA_034667645.1. Lineage (GTDB taxonomy): Bacteria > Verrucomicrobiota > Verrucomicrobiia > Chthoniobacterales > Chthoniobacteraceae > JAJPJG01. Next base: position 18,760 of record JAXDQV010000057.1, on the reverse strand, counting down.
CGCCATCGGGTATTTCTCGGGCCATTTTGTGGAGCGTGCTCACGATCGTCGTCGCGGTCTTGCTGTGGCTCATCGCGCGGCTCTTACCGAAAGCGGAGTAAACTCCGCCCGCGCGGCAGCTTTCGCGTCCGGTTTTTCCTGCAAGAAGCCTTCCTCGAAGGTCACCCAGGCGGCGATGCGCTGGAGCATCCGCCGGCAGCGGTCGGGATCGGAGGCGGCGGTGTTGTGCTGCTCCTGCGCGTCGTTGGCGAGATCGAAGAGCATCTCGCGGCCGCCGGTGGCGTCGTAGATGTATTTCCAGTTTTGCTCACGCAGGCCAAAGAGGTAGTCGCTGATATTGGTGAGGAAAAACGCGCGCGGCGGACGCGCCGGATCGAACAGGCTGCGGCCCTGCCATTCGGGCCGCGGCTCGATGCCGAGCAGGTCGGCGATGGTCGGGTTCATATCGACATGCGCGCCGATGGTGGCGAGACGCTGGCCTTGCGGGAAGAGGCGCGGGTTCCAGAAGATCATCGGGACGTGGATGTCTTCCTCGTAGATGGTGAAGGAGTGACCGCGCTGCCCGTGGGGATCGCGGAAGGCCTCGCCATGATCGCCGGTGATGACGACGAGCGTGTCGTCGGCAAGCCCGCGCGCGCGCAGCAGGTCAAAGAGGCGCCCGAGGTTCCGGTCGGTCTCATGAATGACATTGAGATACCGGGAGAGATCCTGCGCGAGCTGTGCGGGCGGGTTTCCATGGAAAAAATCGATCGGCACAAAGCCCGGCGCGAGGTGGTAAGGGTCGTGAGTCTGGTCCGTCCAGCAAAAGGCGAGGAAGGGCTCGTTCGGCTTTTTCTCGATCCAGTGGATGAGGTTGTCGAAGAGGCAGCGATCCTCGCCGCCCCAGGAAGTGAGCGGGGTGCAGCCCATTTCCTGGAAGCCCCGCATCGTCTCGTAGCTTGCGCTTTGCTCCAGCAGCCAACGCTCCGCGGCCCAGTCGAGATCGCCATTGTGCAGGTAGGCGGTGCGCCAGCGCTGTTCGTTCCGCGCCGAGGCAAGGGGGGGTGGACAAGGCCGGCCAGCCCATGGCGCGTAACGCCACGGAAGACCGGGATAGATGGAAAAGTTGAGCGCGGTGAATGAGCAATAAGTGTAGGGCGCGTGCGCGTAGATGTTTTCAAACACCGCCGCATGCGCCGCCTCCTCGATGAGGTGTGGCGTCGTGTCGTATTTGCTTCCGTAAAGGCTGAGATACTTCGTGCCGACGGACTCGAGAATGATGACGATGACATTGCGCGGCCGCGGAATGCCCGGGGAAAACGAAAAGCCGGCGGGCTTCGCATTTCGACGCGCAAAGGGCTGGAACTCCTCCATGTCTTCGCGCGGGAAATCTGCGGGAAAAGTGACCTTTCGCGGGCCGCGCAAAGCTGAAACGCTGGAGCGGATCAACTCCGTCTGCGGGTTGAGGCGGAGTTGCTCGCTCCGCAGCGGAATGCGCTCCGCGAACGAAGACCAGCCGATGCCGATCCAGAGCACTGCGGCCGCGAAAACCCATGGCAGCCGGATGGAGGAATGATGAAAGCGGTGGACCAGTGCGTAAAAACCTAGCGGGACGACTGCGAGCGCAATCGCGATCGGCCAGGTGAACTGGCTGCCGATCGATGAACGCACCGCGCCGACGTGGCGGACGAGGCGCAGTAAATCGTAAGTGAGCGGGCGATCGAAATAATCGAAGACGCCGATCGCGACGATGCTTGAGATCGCGCAGAGCACGCCGAGAACGAGAAACAGCGTTCGCAGTATGCGTGCGAGGATCGGGCGCCGCTCCGCCGAGCGCACCGCAATTTCACCCGCCGCACCGAAGAGGAGCGCAAAAATCAGGTCCTGCGCGGAAACTCGCGTGAGCACCAACAGCCACTCACATGATCGCGGCACGCCAAGCATCGCTGCTTTCGCGCCCACCATCACGAGCGCGAGCCATTGTCCCATCAGGATCGGCGAGGGGCCGCTCGCTGACTTCGGTGGCGGGGAGCTTTCCACGTCGTCCATCGCGTGAGGATCGCGGCCGCGGGACTCTGCGGTTGCAGGATTTCGAGACCGCTAACGCTGCACCCGGCCGCTCGCGTCGCCCCTGGCCAGGGTCTCCACCTCGTCCAGGGTCACGCGATTGTAATCGCCGGGAACCGTGTGTTTGAGACAACTGGCGGCCACCGCGAAGTTGATCGCTTTGTCTGCATCGTCTCCGCGCAGCAGCGCGAAAATCAAACCGCCGGCGAAGGAGTCGCCACCGCCGACGCGATCGACGATCGTCATGTCGTATTTGCGCGAGAAAAACGATTTCCCGTTTTCGTAAAGCATCGCGCTCCAGCCGTTGCGGCTGGCGCTGTGCGACTCGCGCAGGGTGATCGCGACCTTCTTGAAACCGAACTTTTCGGTCAGCTTTCGCGCCACTTCCTCGTATTGCGAGTGCTCGATTTTCCCGCTCGTGACCTCCGCCCCTTTGATCGCAAACACGCTTTCCGCGTCCTCTTCATTAGCGATACAAACGTCAACAAACTGCATGAGCTCGCCCATCACGCGGCCCGCCTTTTCCTGGCTCCAGAGCTTCTTGCGGTAGTTCAGATCGACGCTGATCGTCACGCCCGCTCGTTTCGCCGCAGCGCAAGCTTCGGCCACGGTTTTCGCTGCGTCCTCGCTCAGCGCCGGGGTGATACCGGTCCAATGAAACCAGCGTGCTCCTTTGAAGACTTCGTCCCATTTCACGTCGCCCGGTTTGATCTCCGAAATCGCGCTGTGAGCGCGGTCATAGGTGACTTTCGACGCGCGCTGACTCGCTCCGCTTTCGAGAAAATAAATCCCAATGCGGTCGCCGCCGCGCACGATGGATTGAGTGCCGACACCCAGACCACGCAGTTCATTGATCGCGCGCTGAGCCATGTCGTTGCGCGGGAGCCGCGTGACGAAATCTGCGGTGAGTCCATAGTTCACGCACGAGACCGCGACGTTTGCTTCGCCGCCGCCGAAGGTCAGCTCCAGATGCGGCGTTTGCGCAAAACGCTGAAAGCCCGGCGTGGCAAGGCGCATCATGATTTCACCGAATGTGACGACGTCAGACATGGTAGTTTTTCATTGGGGGTTGAAGCGATAGCTGAGCACGGATGAAACGCGGGGGGAAATCAGAAATTTCCCGCAGACATTCTCAATGCCTCAAACGAACGACAACTCACCTGTTTTGGCCGATGAAAAACCGTGACGAGTGAGCAGCTTTTGAAACAGCGCGATGCCTGCCTTTTCCGCTTCTCCGAGATCGAACGAGATGTTTTCGCGCAGATAGCGGCTCGCAAACTCCGGGGTGAACTCCTTTTGGGTGGCCACGATCTCGCTGAGCCGCGTCATTCCCGTTTCCTTCAATTCGCGCAATTCCGCTGCCGCGCACACGGCCTCCGTCAGATCCGGTCGCAATAGCCAGACGGCAAATACGAACGGCAGTCCGGTGCCTCGCACCCATTCCTCGCCCAGATCGAAATAGTTAAACTGCGAGCCGTGTTTTTTTCGAAACGCAATGGCGTGATCGCCGATCAGCAAACGCGCCTCCGCATCGGGCGAAGGAACGAACTCCGGGCGCAGCCCATGGAATTCCGCGAGCAAGCATTTCAGCAAATGATTCGACGTGCAGGATGCCGGATCGGGCGCCACGGTTTTTACGTCCTTTAAACATCCGCGATACGCCACGACGACGCTGTAAACCGGTCCTCGAGTGGCGATGGCGACACCATCGACGACTTTAAAATCGGGATTTTCGAGTGCCGTGAACACGGGCACGAGGGCCACATCGAGTTCGCCGCCAATCAGCATTTCGCTCAGCCGCGACGGATGATCGAAGATCACGCTCCCGCCGAAAGAGTGGATCAGCGGCCGCGCATTGAGATACCGCACGCAGCCGACCCGCAGATGGCGCAGCGCCGGAAACGAACTCACGCGCACGCGAGCTCGGGAGCACGCGCGGGTTCAGCTTCGTGGCGCGGGACGCGCTGGTAAAAGCTGTTGCGCTGCATCGGCTCGCGGCCTGCCTCGCGGATGGCGCGTTCGAGGGTCTGCACGTATTGGCGCTGCGGAGTGGTCGCGCCGGCCATGTGGAAGATTTTTTCCACTACAATCGTCCCGTGCAAATCATCGACGCCGTAATTCAGCGACAATGCCGCCGTCGGCAGTCCGAGGCTGACCCAGTAGCCGGTGATGTGGTCGATGTTGTCGAGGTAGATGCGGCTGATCGCCAGGTTTTTCAGCTCTTCAAAGGCCGACGCGTGCGGAATGTGCCTTAACTCAGGACGTGCGCCCTCGGGCTCGAAGGCAAACGGGATAAAGCCGGTGAAGCCTCCGGTCTCGTCCTGCAATTCGCGCAGCCGGCGCAGGTGATCCACGCGCTGCTCGAGCGTTTCGATATGTCCGTAAAGCATCGTGCAGGTGCTCCGCTCGCCCATCTCGTGCCACGTGCGGTGAACCTCCGCCCACTCGTCGGCCGTTTCTTTGCCACGGCAGATTTTATCGCGAACGCCCTGGTCGAAGATTTCCGCGCCGCCGCCAGTGATCGCGGCGAGTCCCGCATCGCGCAGGATTTCCAGCGTTTCGCGCAGAGTTTTTTTGAAAACGCGATCCGCCAGATGGCGGATCTCGACGGCGGTGAACGCCTTGATTTTTAGCTTCGAATCGAGCGCGCGCAGCGTGCCGAGCAACTCGAGATACCACTCCTTCTTGAGCGTCGGATGCAGCCCGCCCACCATGTGCACCTCCGTAATCCCCTCCTCCAGCCCTTCGCTGACCGCGGCAGCAATTTCCGGAATGCTGCACTCAAACGCATGCGCGTCCCGCTTCCGCGCCCCGAACGCGCAGAACTGGCAGGCAAGGATGCAGAGGTTGGAATAGTTGATGTAACGGTTGAGAATGTAGGTCGCCACGTTCCCGTTTTTCCGTTCCCTCACGATATTGGCGATCGCTCCGAGGGCGTTGAGATCATTGGAGCGATAAAGTGTGAGCGCTTCCGGGTCGGAGATGCGTTCGCCGAGCGAGACTCTTTCAAAAATGGGCCGCAGCTCGCCGGAAATTAAAGATGGGTGCATGAAAAGGAGCTTGTGAACAATTTCACAAGGGATGTTGTCACGCGAGTCCTCAAAATCAAGTGGCCATTCGGAGTGCGGTGGGCAAAGCGCGCCCGGACGGCGACGCCGTTGACTTCGCGCTTCACCCGTGAACAATCCCGCGGCGTTGCTGTTTAACTCGGCCGAGTTTTTTGTCTTCTTCACAGTGGTGTTCGCCGCCTATTGGGCGATGCCGTGGCACCGCGCTCGGATGTGGTTCCTGCTCGCGGCGAGCTACTACTTTTACGCGAGCTGGAATCCGCGGCTGGCTGGCGTCGTCTGCGCCTCGTCCATCATCGACTGGCTGATCGGCCTCGCTCTGGAAAGATTGGCCGGGCACCGCACCCGGAAATCACTCGTCGTGGGCAGCGTGTGTATGAACCTCGGGCTGCTCTTCTATTTTAAATACGCCAACTTTTTTCTGGCGAACGCCGGGGACGCGCTGCATCGCGCCGGATTCGCGACCATCCTGCCCGTCCTGCAAGTGGTGCTGCCGATCGGCATCTCGTTTTATACTTTCGAGGCGATCAGCTACACGGTGGATGTCTTTTTGCGCCGGGCGCCAGCCGAGCGAAATCTCGCGAACTTCCTGCTCTTCATCAGCTTTTTCCCGCGGATGATCGCGGGGCCGATCATTCGTGCGCGTCGCTTTCTGCCGCAGGTGCATCGCCGGAAACGGTGGGACGTTGCGCGCGTGGAATTGGGCGTGCGGCGCCATGCCGAGCTCGATCTCCTGCTACGCTACAGCAACAATCCGCCGGAAGTCAGTCGCGTGTGGTGGCTTTCGCGCATCGTGCCGGCGGCAGAGTGCAAGCTCACCGGATGGAACTGGCTCTCCGGACGAATGTTCGTGCCGAATGCCGCGCAAAGAGTCGGGAACAGGGATGCTTTCGGTTGGGTGCAACATGGTTTCCAGCCCGTTGCTGCGGAGCTTCGCGAGAAATACAACCGAAAGATGCTCGATGAATACCGGCCAATTTGGGCGCGCTTTCACCTTTCCCGCCACGGCGACGGCTCGCTCCGCGAACTGCTCGATCGATGTCGCTCCGCCGGGTGTGAACCGTTTCTTATTCACATGCCCGAATCCACGCACTTCGCAGGGAGTTACCCGCCCGGCGCCCGCCGCGATATCGATGACTACCTGGGAAAGCTGCAGGCGCAATATCGCTTCCGAATGATAGATGCGCGCGCCTGGGTGCCCGATGATGAATTTAGCGATGGGCTTCATCTGCTTGCGGCCGGGGCGTCCCGTTTCACCGAAAAACTCGCCGAGGAAATGCCTGAGCTCGCGGCCACTGGTCTTCCATCTCCGAACGGCACCGGCGCTAGAGTTCACGACTGAGAGCTCTATGCTGCCACATTATGTAACCTATTTGTTCTACCGATGTGGAGCCGCGCTAATTTCTCTGCTCTCCATTGAAGCCGCCTTTCGGGTGGGAGGAAGCCTCGGTGGTTGCGCTTACTGGATCGCCCCGCGCCTCCGCCGCGTGGCGGTCGCCAATCTCACCAGAGCGTTTGAAGAAAAAGCTCCGGACGAAGTGCGCAAACTCGCCCGACAAAATTTCGTGCAACTCGGCGCCAACCTCGTCTCGGGCCTAAAGCTCACATCGATGAGCCAGGGCGACATCAGCGCACGTCTCACGATAGAAATCCCAGAGGAAGTCACGGCAAGACGCCAATCTGAACGAAGAGGTTGGATCGCGATGCTTTCCCACCTTGGTAATTGGGAAGTCTTTACTCAACTCGGGCATCTCCTGTCCGAGTATCAAATCGGCGCGGCGTATCAACCGCTGCGCAATCGCTTTATTGATGCTCATTTTCGCGAGCTTCGCGCAAAGGCTGGCGTCCGCTTGTTCGACCGAAACTCAGAACTCCTGGGCGCGTCCACTTTCCTTCGCGAAGGCGGGGCGCTGGGAGTGCTCGTAGATCAGCGTGCGGGCGATTCAGGGCTTTGGACCCCCTTGTTTGGACGTCTAGCATCCACTTCGATGCTGGCGGCAACTTTATCGCATCGCTCAGGATCGGGAATCGTGCCGATCGCCGTTTACACGGTGGGAGTAGCACGCTGGCGTATCGTTGTTTCCAACGTAATCGAACGCAGCGAAACCATCCCAGCCACCGTCGAAAAAATGAACCAGTGTCTCGCGGTTCAGATCCGGCAAGCGCCCGCCGATTGGCTCTGGGCGCATGATCGTTGGAAAACTCCACGCTACCAAATCCTGCTCTCCAATGCTCCGCATGGCATTCAATGCAGTGACCGGAGCAGCCTGAAGGCGTTTCGTGTTCTCGCCGTTTTGCCCCGCGACGATGTCGCGTGCAATGCGGCTCAGCCTGCGTTGAAAGCGATCAAGGAAAGTCGTCCCGATGTCTCGTTGACGGTGGTGGGCTCTCCGGCCCAAGTAAATGCTGTAGCGCCGCTGGTAGATCGCTTCGTGCCTTGGGGGAACCGTCGCTCTGTCTTCGCGATGGCAAGAACCCTTGGGGGTCAGGACGTGGCTTACCTGTTTGCTTCGGACTGGCGATCTCTCGTTTGCGCGGCCCTTTCCGGAACGCCTCGTCGAGTTGGATATGCGTCAAGTTGGGCACGACTGTTATTACACCAGATCGTGCGAACAGATAATCACGACACCAGCTCCGAAAGCTACTATCTCGCATTGGTCCGAGCCACCGGCGGACCTACCTAAGATGCCTCACCCCTTCATTTTTCCGGTTGTAACTCACACGGCGCGAAGCAATGCGCGAACCGGAATACAAACGGTCACGCGCGGGCTGTGTGCAGGACTGGAACAAATAACTGCGAGCATCCCACTGGCATGGAACCAAAGGCGCCAATTCCCGCATGGTCTGCGACAGGAATGGTCAGAGAATCTTGGTGTGCGGGAACATCCACCAACCTTGGATTGTTCGCTGCGGAATCCACGGGATTGGTGGGTCCTAGCCCTGTCGAAACGGCGGCACTCTCACACCCCCCTTCACTTGCACCCGAGTTACCGGGATGAGCTAAAAGGAGCATGGCTCTTGTTGCCGGAGTTGTTGGATGGGAAAGTCCTGTTGATGGTTATCAAATACGCGCACAGACACCAACTACGTGTGGCTGGAATCTTCCATGATGCGATACCGTTGCTGCGACCAGATCTCACGGAAAGGACAGCCGTTACGCACGAGAGCTATATGCGTGCTTTGTCGCTGACAGACTTGATTCTACCAGTCTCCGAGACCTCCGCGCGGCACTTGGCAGACTATTTTGAATCGGAGCAAATTTCGCCACCGCCCATCCGTGTGTGTCCACTGCCGGCGGAAGTTCCGGGACATCCTCGAGCGATGACACCCCGCCAAAGCGAGGGTTCCCCCATTAACCTGCTGTGTGTCTCAACGTTGGAACCCAGAAAGAACCATCAGCGTCTGATTGCCGGGTTTCTGGCGGTCAAGGATCGCAACCCGCAAATTCAAGCACACCTGCATCTTGCGGGTGACCGCTATACTGGAGCACCGGAAGTGGAAGCGTTGGTAAAAGGTTTCGCCGCGCGTGAAAACAGTATCCACTGGCACATGAATCCAAGCTGGGAAGACCTGCGTCATCTCTACACAAGGTGTGACTTTACAATTTACCCTTCGTTTTTGGAGGGATTTGGCCTGCCGATTATGGAAAGCCTTTGGTTTGCGCGGCCTTGCATCTGCGCGAATTTCGGAGTGATGCAGGATAACGCGCTGGGAGGGGGTTGTTACACCGTGGACGTTACCGACGAGGTAGCTCTTGCGGCAGCGATTGAGAGAGTCAGTCTTAATGCAGATCTCCGCTTCCAGCTCGCGGCACAGGCGATAAGTCGGCCCCTCCAAACCTGGCGCGATTATGCAGCGACCGTCTTATCAATTCTCAGCTCCAGCCGATAAGACCTCCTCCACCTGTGCCCGTATTTGTGCAGCCGTTTTCGTCAGGCTCATTATACCGTGAACGTCTTTCGCGGCCTGCGAGCCGAGCAGTTTTGCTGCGTCTTGCTTCTCATAGGCCCAACGCATTAGTTGCGCCGCGTGCAGGGTGTCAGGCTCTGCCCATCGGCAGCCTTTCTCGTAAGGGCCGCATGTATCTTGAATCGCCGTAAGGCGGTATCGAACGAGCAAGCTATTTTCCGGCCGCATGAACTCCAGGTTGCCCGAGTAAGCCGTGGCGACGACTGGCTTTGCGAGTGCCATCGCTTGAGCCAGCCCCAGCCCCAGTCCTTCCGAGCGGTGCAGCGAGACGTAGCAATCAATCGATGCAAGCAGGTCCCAGAATTCATTACTGCGCAGATGGCTTTCGATGAAAATGACCTTTAACCCGCGAGCGGCCTGATGCAGTAATTCCCGCCCTTCCTTGTCGGCATCCACATTGATCGACTTCATTACCAACACCGCCTTTTCGGAGGGTTGGAACGCTTTCCTAAAAGCTTCAATCACTCCGATGGGGTTTTTGCGTTGAAGATGACTTAGGTGATCGAAGCTGCAGAGAAATGCGAACGCGCCTGCGGCGATGCCAAATCTCGCGCGGTCACTCCCGGCTGTTGCCGTTGGAATCAGAAGGGGCGGCGCGATTTTTACCACGGGAACCGGCGATACCTCGGCAATGGCTTTGCGACAAAACTCGGTGGTGACCCATATTTCGTCGTAGTAATCGAAGCACGAATGCCAGCGCAGCGGCAGCTTCTCGAGCTCCCAATACCAAAGCGCAATATTGTAACGACCGGCAAAGAAACGCCATCCGCGGTCGCGCTGGAAGCGGCGCGCATAATCCATCGAGAAGGCCATCAAGTTCACGGCAAATGGATTGCCGCTCGAGAAGCCGGTGACAGTCCGGTCCTCGTCCAGATGCACTTTGTTACGGATGTTAATCATTGCGCACGGCAAGCCGCTTTGCTGAACGGCCATCAACATGGCGCGCGAGCTTTCACCGACGCCGAATTCGCTCGCGAAGAATCCGGCGACGTTGATCCCGCGCGGCCGGGACTTTGAGACGCTCCGTCTGGATGCCCCGTCGAAGCGTGCCGTTTGCCGAAGTAGAAACCTGGTCGCGCGGTTCGCCAGTTTGCGGCTCAAAGAAACGGGGGGAGCTGGCAATCCCAATTCCCGGCACCGGCGTGTCCGCTGAATCACGGCCTCGCGCCGTAGGTGACGCTTCATCCACGGTCTCATCGCGATGTAATCACGATCGAGGTAACGCTTGAGCAGCGCATCGTAGTCGTCCACCTGGGAAAGCGTGCGCCGGTCTTGCTCCGTCTGTTGTCCTTCATGCCGACGGTATGCGCACAGCGGCGTTACGCAAAACCCGAAGCAGCCTCGCTCAAGTAAATGAAACCACATTTCCAGATCGGCCATATGGAAAAACGTTTCGTCGAATCCGCGGCCGGATCGATCCCGCCGAAACATCACCGCGCTTGGACCGCCAATGAGATTCCGCTGCTCGCAGAGGCAACGCGTGATCACGCCCGTGCCGGAAAGGAAGCGGTCTTCGTGAAAGCCGGACCAGCGGCCGATCTCTTCTCCTCTCAAATCCACGAAGGACATTGCGGAAGCGACGAGACTTGCGCCGGGCCGTGAGTCCAGCAACGCCGAGAGCCGGGCCAGCGCATCGCTTGCACACAGAAAGTCGTCCGCGTGCAGCGGCTTCACGTAGTCACCGCTCGCGGCAGCCAGCGCGACATTGCGATTGCGCACCATGCCGAGACGCGTTCGGTTTTGCGTCAGTTTAATGCGCGGATCTTTGTATGACTTTGCCACGTCGAACGACCCATCGTTCGAGCAATCATCCGCGATGATCAGTTCGAAATCGCCGCACGTTTGCCCGAGCACCGATTCGATCGCGTGCGGCAGGAAATCGGCGTAGTTGAAGACGTCCAGACAGACGCTGATTTTCGGCGGCGGCACGGGTGCGAATCGTGCGAAAGGCTTGCGCGAAGCGCGAGAAAAGTTCTCGTTTCGCGTCGTGCGCCTGCCCGCTGTCAGCATCGTCACCGTAACCTGCGACGGCTATTTTTTCGTGCGCCTGCTGGTGGAAAAAGTCCGGGAGTTCACCGGAGATCGTGATTACGAAATCGTGGCCGTGGATCGCGGCAGCCGCGATGGCGCTCTCGAATGGCTGCACGCACAAGGGGACGTGCGCGTGCTGCCGCGCCGGCAATGGCGCGAGCGCCATGGCCATGCGGAAGCGGCGGAAGCGGGCGCGCGCGCCGCCCGCCACGAGCGCATCGTGCTGCTCGATTCCGATGCGCACCCGGTCGCTGGGAGTTGGCTCACGGAGAGCTCGGATAAGCTCGATGCAGATCGCAGGCTCGCGGGCGCGGTTTTCCGCGATTCGCACCGCGGGAATCCGCACGGCTGGTATGTGCATCCGCATTTCATGTCCTTTCTCAAAGCGGACCTCGGCGGGCTGGTCATCCTGCGAAAGCTTCGCGGCCACGACACCGACACCGGCGAGGAAGCCACCTTGCGTGTGCTCGCGGCTGGCCTCGAAGTTGTCGGGCATCCCATCGAATTTTGCGCCCGGTTCGCCGTTGGTCACGATCGTGTTCCGACCATCGCTGGCGGCGTCTTTCACGCGTGGTATGTCACGCGCCTGGCCAGGGATGCCGGCGGCGTCGCGCGAGAAACGGGCGGTGCGGTAACGCCGCAGACTTACCTCGAGCCGCTCCAGGCAAAGCTGCGCGAGGCTTACGGACTCGAATACTGAGCGCGCACTTTCCGCTCCCGCACTTCCTCATAGAGCCGCACGAATGCCTGCACGTTTTTTTCAAAACTCTGCTCCAGCGCCGCGGCGCGCGCGACGAGACTCATCCGTTGGCGGAGTTCGCAATCGAGCAGTAACTCCATCCTGAACCCCAGGGCTGCATCGTCGGCCGGATCATCGAGCACGAAGCCTTGCTCGCCCTCGCGCATTGATTCCGCGGCGCCGTTGGATCGCGTCGTGATCACCGGCAGTCCGCTTGCCAGGGCTTCCAGCGTGACGAGGCTGCACGGGTCATACCACGTTGGATGCACACAGACATCGGCGGCGGAGTAGAGCCCCGGCATGTCGCTGACCGCCCCACAAAAATCGACCGCGTCCCGCACGTCGAGCCGGCTCGCCAGCCGCTCGCAGCGGTTGATGGTCCCGCTGCCAGCGACGACAAGGCGCACCGGTTTGCCCTTTTGCCGTAACCGCGCAATGGCGCGAATCGCGGCGGGCGCGTTTTTCAGAGCGAGGTTGTGCGCCACGAGCAAAAACGTCGTCTGCTCCCGCGCGGCGTGCGGCTTTGGCGCAAATTTCTCCGTGTCCACGCCATTCTGGATCACCGGCAACCGCGTCGCCGCGAGCCCGTGCAGTTCCACGAAATGGCGCTGCGTCATTCGCGAAACGGCGACGATCAATGCCCCGCTCGCATGCTGACGCTTCTCGATTTCACGCCGCTCGCGATAACGCTTTTCCTGCCAAAACGTCACACGCCGCCACGCCGGAATCCGCCGCAGATTATGTTCGCGCCAAGCAAGAGTTGAGCCCCCGTGCGGATGGAAGATATCGGCAAACCAGCCGCAGCCCATGTCGTGAATGATGTCTGCATTCAAGCCGCGCAGACATTGTTCGAGCCGGCCCGCGCGTTCCATCGGCGATGGCGATGGGGCCAATGGGTGCCTGGTCGTTCCGAGAGAATCGCCCGTCGAAAAATCAAACTCGACGAGATGAACCTCGTGGCCCAGTGCAACCAATGCTTCCGCGAATTGGCAGCTCCACGATTCGAGTCCGCCGCGGGACGGGTCGAACGACTCGGCCGAGAGCGCGATTTTCACCAGAGGCGTTTTGCAGGACGCGCTCGCGTGCGACAACGGGAAATTGTGATTCCGCGCACATGCCAGCTCTTCTAGAAACGACGCGCATGCGTCTTCGCCACCTTCCTTTGCTCTTCGCTGCGGCATGTTTGATCGCGCGCGGAGAAACGCCGCCGCTCACGCGCATCGCCTTCGGATCGTGCAACAAGCCGTGGCTCGCCAACCCGCTCTGGAAGCCGATTCGCGAGAATCAGCCTCAAGCTTGGATTTGGCTGGGCGATATCGTTTACGGCGGAGGCGACCTGAAAAACCTCGCGCAATTGTATGCCTCGCAAAAAGCCAGCTCCGACTATCAGCGGCTGCGCGCGAGCTGTTCGATTTTCGGCGTATGGGATGATAATGACTACGGCGAATCCGACGGCGGCGCGGATTTCGCCCACAAGTCGGAAAGCCAGAAACTGCTGCTCGATTTTCTCGATGAGCCAGCAGAAAGCCCGCGGCGCAAACAGCACGGTGTTTACGCGAGTCACACCTTGGGCACGACAGGGCGGCAGGTAAAAATTCTCCTGCTCGATGGTCGTTATTTCCGCGAAAAGCCTGGAGCGAATGCGGAAATGCTGGGCGAAGAACAATGGGCCTGGCTCGAACAGCAACTCACGAACAGCGACGAGCAGGTTCATTTGATCGGCTCCGGCTCGCAGGTTCTCTCGTGCGAGCATTTGTTTGAAAAGTGGGGCGATTATCCGAAGTCACGCCAGCGGCTGCTTGATCTGCTCGTGAAAACGAAGCCGCGCTGCCCGGTGATTCTGAGTGGAGACCGGCATCTCGGCGAAATCTCACGCATCGCTGTGCCGGGCCTGCCGGGACCGCTTTACGACATCACCTCCAGCGGGATGACGCATTTTGCGGCGCCGGCGTTCCGCAATTTTTTTTACGATTTTCACCAGGAGCCGAATCGGTATCGCGTGGGGGATGTTTTTTGCGGCGTCAATTTTGGGACGATCGAAATCGACTGGACGTCCTCGCCGCCGCAGGTGATGGGGCAGATCCACGACGAGAAGAATGTCGTGCGTTGCGCCGCAAGAATTCAGTGATGCGCGGGTGGCTGATTGTCATCGCGTCTTTGCTCGCTGCCGTCAGCGCGCAGCCTTACGCCGGAAGCTGGAACGACGGCAGCCGTCTGGCCGCGGCGGAGTCGCTCGTCGATCGCGGGACGTGGGTCATCGATGACTCCATTTTCGTCAAACCGCACCGCGCAACGATTTCGCCGTATGCCGATCCCGACTCCCACGGCACTTTGGACCGGGTGCGGATCAATGGCCGTTATTTCTCGGACAAGACTCCGGTGCCGAATCTTGGACTGGCCGCAATTTATGCGAGCTTGAGAGCGCTTTTGGGTTTGCGCGCAGCGGAAAGTCCGAGCCGTTTCTGCTATCTGCTGACGCTTTTCTCGAGTGGGGCAGCCTATGTCATCGCCGTGGCGTGCTGCCATCGCCTGACGATCCACGCTGCTTTGCCAAAACTGCGGCGCCTCGTCGTGGTTGCGAGTTTTGCGGTCGGCACCGTCGCCCTCGCCTATACGCAATCAGTCAATCAGCACATCTGGATGCTCGCAGTTTGCAGCCTGCTTTTCGTTTTGCTCGATGATCCCGGATTTCCCGCAATCGCCCGATGGGTCGGCATCGGCACGTGCGCGGGGATGGGCTATTGCATCGATTTTGGGATCGGCGCCGTGCTGGTCGCGATAACGCTCGTCTGGGCCGCGTATCACGCACGCGCTGTCCGGCCGATTGTTTTCGTGGTGGTTGGAATGTTGCCGTGGCTCGCACTGCACCACTGGTTGAACGGGCGCACCGGCGGAACGTGGCTGCCACTGAACATGGATCCGGCGAACTTCGTGTGGCCCGGTTCTCCTTTCACGCCGGAGAATCTCACCGGAAGTTTGCCTCATCGCAGTCCTGGAAAATCCGTGCTGTATGCGCTGGACCTGCTCGTGGGAAAGCGCGGGTTTCTCATGCACAATCTGCCGCTTTGGCTCGCAGTCATCGGCTTTGTGCCACTGCTGCGAAAACGAACGTCCGACGCTTCAGTGCTGATGTTCGCGGCGAGTCTGAGCGTTGGTTCGTGGCTGCTGTATTCGCTGATGTCGGTTGGGTCGTCAGGTGTTTGCCTCAGCGTCCGCTGGTTCGTTCCCCTGCTCGCTCCGGGATACTATGTGCTCATTGCCCTGCTGCGCGAAGTGCCGGAAGCCTGGCCCGACTTCGTTGTTCTCGCCTTGGGCGGTTTCATCCTCGGGGTGCCGATGTGGCAGGGCGGCCCTTGGCGCACACATATGGTGCCGGGCTATTGGATTATTGTGGCGGGGACGCTGCTGGGCTGGCTGGCGTGGCGGCTGTGCCTGTCCGGAAGTCGTAGATCAAAAACGTGAGCGTGCGATCGATGGGGATGCGCGATCGAAAAAACGCGGCTGCAGTGCGTGACGGGTCTTCAGAAGTGTAAGCGCCGTGCAGCAACGTCACGCTGACTGCCACGCATTTGCCAGCCACGATTTCCTCCATCGGCTGCGAGTGAATCCGATCCTCAAAATGCAGCGGCCACTCACGCAAGGGCGAGTCACGAACAGTCGGATCGCGGCCGAAATACCAGACCTCCAAAGGAGCAACTCCATGCCGCTCCGCCCACGCGCGGAGCTCTGGCAGTCCCTGGCCCCAGTCAAAATTCGAATCGCTCAACCAGCGATAACTTCCGCGCGATCCTCCCCACAATTCATTCGCGTAAACGATTCCCTCCGGCCAGATCCGCCAGGCGGAAAAACCTGCGCAGAGCAAGCCGGCGCCAACCCATCCGGCCAGCCATCGCGTGACGTGGGGCCTTTCCAGCAACGCCTTGGCCGCCGCTGCGCCCAGGCCGACGCAGCCAAACGCGAGCACGGGCAGTAAAAATCGCGCTCCGATCTGGACACGCCAGGTCATGCTGTCGAGCAGCAGGATAACGGCGGCATAGCAGGCCCAGTTTGCCAGTGCACGCGGCTTTACCGCAGCGATTGCCAACGGCAGGAGCAACAGCGGGAGGCTCGTTTTGATCGAGAGGGTGAGCGGGAAATAAAACCAGACGGCGCGCCGATACACTTCGCCAAGCACGTAAACATTGTGGCCACGAATGTTGTGCGTGATTTGCTTTACCAGACCCTCTCCGCCATTCGGAAAAATGCGCAGGTGCTCCGCGATGAAGAGCCATGCCTCGCGGGCCGACCCCGACGGAAGGTCTTGCGCCCACTGGATAAATGTCGGCTCCGTATTCCAGTCGCTCCCGCAATAAACAAGCGTTAAACAAACGCCGATAACGCAGATTTGCCAGGTGTCGCGCCACCACCTGCGGAAAACTTCCCCATCGCCGAGACAGGACCAGTCAACCGCGAGCAAACACAGCGGGCCGAGCACCAGTGCCGAAGCCTTTGTCAAAACGGCGAGGCCAAAAAGCGCTCCGGGCAGCGCCACCCGCTGCGGCCAGTTGTTGCCGCGATTGACGGAGAATTCGACCGCGATCGCCAACAGGCACGCGGCGACGGCGATGTCGCTCGTCGCCAGTGCTGCATGCGCGAGAAAAAGCGGTTCGCACGCGACGAGCGCGACCGCAATTCGCCCGCCCCAGGCACCGCCCAACATGCGACCGCCGCGCCACGCGTAGCAAAGCATCGCCCACCAGAAAACGAGCGTCCCGGCCCGCATCCATGGCAACATGCGTCCGAGTTCTCGCGGCAGGTCGATCTGGGCGCCGCGCCAGTATTCCCAAATCCGCAAGGGCAGCGTCTGCACGTCCGCCGCGAGCGGCATCGTGCCGGCTTTCATAAACGGTTTCGTGCCGGCGCCCCGCCAATGCTCAAGCCCCCACTGGAGGTAGTTCGGCTCGTCAAAGGTCGGTCCGATGGCGCGCGCAGCGGACACGCACCAAAGCGTCGAGACTGCGGCGACGAACAAAAACCACGCGACGTCGAGAAGGGCGCGATCCCTTTCCGGAGAGTCGGGAGCAGGCGGGTCGGAGTTCACAATTTTGCTGTCGCGCGGCACCAGCGCGGTGTTCGCTCCGTTCGTGCCGGACGTCGTGAAACTTCGCTCAGTCGCCGAGAAAAAGGGAACGTGAAATCTTTGCGATTTAGCGAATTGGCGTTTTCGGAACGAGCCGCACGCTGGCTGGTCATCGCGCTCGGAGCGGCGATTCTGCTGACGCAATGGGTGATGACGATGATCCATCCGCGAGGCGACTTTTTGAATCATCGTGAATTTGGCCGGCGCTTTCTGGCTCGCGAATTTTTGTATGAAAACGGGTTGAACATCCCCTATCCGCCCGCCTGGGCGATGGCGCATGCGCCGTTTGCCTTGCTGCCAGCGCGCGTGGCGATGCCGCTCTTTTTCCTCCTCGGCGCTACGTCACTGCTCGGTGTTTTACACCTCCTGCGCGTGGTTTCGCGCCGGGCGATTCCGCTGTCCGAGCGCGCCGCTTTTTGGACTGCGGTGACCGCAGTCGTGCTCGCGAGCCGTTTCCTGTTGCGAGATTTTGCCGACGGCGGACAAAACACCGTGTTGCTGGGCCTGACGCTCGCGGGGTTCTATTTATGGACGTCGAATCACGCCGTTTCGGGAGGCGCCGCGCTCGGGCTGGCAATCGCGCTCAAGTGCACGCCCGCGCTGTTGCTCCTCTATTTCCTGTGGAAGCGGCAGTGGAAGATCGCGGCGGCGGCAATCGCATTCGCGCTCTGTTTTGCCTTGTTGCCCGCGCTGTGGCTGGGCTCCCGCCCGTTCGCGAAGGCTGCTACCACGTGGTTTCACAATGTGCAACAAACTGTCTCCCGAGCCGATCCTTCAATCGGGATCCTCGGGCCTGAACCCATCCAGAACAAAGCACTTCGCCCCGCCTTTGCGCGATACCTGATGCAGCTCCCTCCGGGACATCCCGGAAGATTCGATAGTCCGGCTTACGTCGATTTCTTTCGACTGAGCCCACGCGAGGCGCAGGCGGTGATCGGCAGTTTCCTGCTCGTGCTTTTGATCCTCGCCGCGTGGCAATTCCGCACCGCGGTTGCTGAACGGGACACGGCGCGAATGTGGTGGGAATGCGCGATAGTGCTTTTGCTGATGCCGCTTTTTTCGCCGATTTCCTGGGGGCAACATTTCGTCGCGGCTCTGCCCGCGCTCTATTTCGCAATGCGACAGTTGACGGCGCAGCAACGCTCCAGCCGGGGAACCCTGGCGGCGCTCGCGGTCTTTGGACTGGTCGTGCTCGGCACAAATCGCGCACTTGTCGGGCGCGACGTTTCGCTGCTGCTTGAAAGCTATCATCTCGTCACCTTGGCTGCGCTGCTGCTGCTCGGAGTGGCGTTCACTTGGCACGCCCGCCGCGTTGCGGTTGCCTGTCCGACATCCGCACGATGATTCTCCACGCTGTGAAAACACTGCTCTTTTTCGCGCTCGCGCGGTCAGCCCTGCGCGCACAAACGCCGGCGGACACGCGCGGGCTGAACGGACTGGCGGAAGTCGAGTTCGCACGTCTTTCGGACACGAACCTCAATCCGCTCGGCAAGATTGCGCTCGGCATCCGGGCCAGCGAATGGAAGCACGCCGAGACGACGAATTTCGTTTACCATTTCTTCCATGGCTTCATCGCGACGCCGGTTTCAGTCGAAGCGGAATTTTACTACCGGATCATTGCGAAGGAAATGGAGCGCGACACCTCGCAGTGGGAACGAAAGTGCCACATCTTTATCTTCGAAAAACAGCCAGACTGGAGCGCGTTCCAGGTCAACGCGCGGCTCGATCCATGGACCGGCGGCGTCCATTCCGGCGGCAGTTTATTCATCCAGCGCGACCCGGAATATA
>JAXDQV010000056.1:0-2772 GCA_034667645.1 Chthoniobacter sp. | reverse complement strand
GCCGCGCGCGCGTGGGGCGAGTTTTACAAAGGCGGACGCGGACTGCCGAAAGTCACGCGAATCGAACCGCCGGTCGTGCTGAATCCGATCGACGAAGCAGCGGGTGTTTCAACGAATGACACCGCGCAGTGGTGCCTCGCCGCGATGCAGTGTCTCGCGTTGATCGGCGATCAAATTCCCCCGTAAAAAGCGCCTGCGCTTCATCGGAGCCGTCCCTGTCGTGAGGCCACGCGGCAGCGCTTCCAGTTCACGCCGCTTTATCCGCCGCCGCAAGTCCACTGCGCCAAACTCCTTCGTTTCACTTGCGTGAGCATCTCTCTTCAGCCGCGCCATCTCAAACGCTACAAAGACATCGCGTTCCTTTTTGCCAAATACGGACACGGCGAGCTGCTTCGCGATTCCGGACTTTTCGACGATACGTTGCCGCATCAGCCGGCGGTGCCGGTGCCGGCAAAAGCCGAGGAGCTGGCCGCGGATCTCGAGCAGCTCGGCCCCACTTTCGTCAAGCTCGGGCAGCTCCTTTCCACGCGCGCCGATTTTCTCCCGCCCGCCTACCTGCAGGCGCTCACGAGATTGCAGGACAAGGTCGAGCCGTTTGCCTTTTCGGAAGTGGAAGCGATCATTCCGGTCGAAATCGGCGCACGGATTTCCAAAGCCTTTGCGCATTTTGAAAGCGAGCCGATGGCCGCGGCGTCGCTCGGCCAGGTGCATCGAGCTTCGCTCCGGGACGGCCGCGCCGTTGCGGTGAAGGTTCAGCGGCCTGGCATTCGCGAAAAGATGATGGAGGACATCGATGCGCTCGATGAGATCGCGCAATTCCTCGACACGCATACCGACATCGGACGGCGCTACGAGTTCTCCTCGATCATCGAGCAGTTCCGCAAAAGCCTGCTCGCCGAGCTCGACTACCGGGAGGAGGCGCAGAACCTCAAGGTGCTCGGCGAAAAACTGCGCGATTTCCGGCTGCTCGTTGTCCCGCAGCCCATCGACGACTACACGACCTCGCGGGTGCTCACGATGGAATATGTGCCGGGCAAAAAGATCACAGATCTCAGCTCGCTCGTGCGTATGGAGCTCGATGGCCACGCGCTCGCGGAGGAGATTTTCAAAGCCTACCTGCAGCAGATTCTCGTCGATGGATTTTTTCACGCCGATCCGCATCCCGGGAATATTTTCCTGACTGAGGATCGCCGCATCGGCCTGATCGATCTCGGGATGGTTGGCCGCATTGCGCCGAAGATGCAGGAAAATCTGCTTCAGCTTTTGCTCTCGATCAGCGAAGGCCGAAGCGACGACGCGGCGTCCAGCGCGATCAAGATCGGCCAGCCGCGCGAGGATTTCGACGAGCTGCAATTTCGCCGGCGAATCGGCGAGGTCGTGATCAATCAGAAAGACGCCACCGTCGAGCAAATGCAGGTCGGCCGGGTGGTGATGGATGTCACGATGATCGCGGCGGAATGCGGGATCCGTGTGCCGGCGGAGCTTTCACTGCTCGGTAAAACCTTGCTCAATCTCGACCTCGTCGGCCGCTCGCTCGCTTCCGATTTCGACCCGAACTCCTCCATCCGCCGCAACGCCGCTGAGATGCTCCGCAGCCGCCTCATGAAAAGCTTGGCGCCGGGCAATCTCTTCAGCGGCCTGCTGGAAATTAAAGATCTCGTCGAGCGGCTGCCCGAACGCATCAACCGGATTCTCGACGCGATCGCCAACAACAGCCTGAGAGTCAAAGTCGATACCATTGACGAGAAGGTTTTCATGAGCGGCCTGCAAAAAATCGCGAACCGCATCACCGTCGGGCTCGTCATCGCGTCACTGATCATCGGCGCTGCGCTGCTCATGCGGATCGATACGCAGTTTCGGATTTTCGGTTATCCCGGCTTCGCGATGATCTGCTTCCTGCTCGCCACCGGCGCCGGGCTTTTTGTCGTGTTCAGCATCCTCGCGCACGATACGGACGGGAAAAAAAAGTAGCGGCGCGCCGCGTGAATCAGTCTTTCACTTTTTCGACTCCGACATCTGCACTGGAGACGCGGGAAGGCGGTCGAGGACGATGTTTTTTTCGGAATCATAACGCCCGAAACTGAGCACGCCGGTCGGGCACATCTGGACGCACGCGGAGCAGCGGACGCACTCGGGATCTTCCATCGGAATTCCTTTGTTCGCGAAGTTCATCACGTCGATGCCTTGATGGCAGACCGACGTGCAGACGTTGCAGGAGATGCACTTTTTTTTGTCGGGAAAAATCCGGTAGCGCGAGAAGCGCGTGTAGATGTGCATGAGCGCGGCGAGCGGGCAGGCGAAGCGGCACCAGACCCGGCCGCTGAACCAAAAATACAGCCCGACGCCGAGGATGCCGCCCATGAAAATATCGACGCTCCACGAGTAGTTGAGAAACGGGATGCCCTCGAAAAGTTCGCGATACCAATGCGTCGCCGCGGAATTGTCGCCGAGGTTCCAGCCGGCGATGCGCAGCCCGAGAATGATAAACGCAAACACGAGCGCGCCCTGGCCGACCATATTCACGCGATTCCAAAACGGGCCGTGCGGCATCTTCGTGCGATGCGCGTCACCCATCGTTTCCGCGAGCGCGCCGCAGGAGCAAATCCATCCGCAGTAAGCGCCTTTGCCCCATCGGAAAATGATCAGCGGAATGATCACGAAGGTCTGAACAATCGAGATGCCGAGCCAAAGCCACATCGGGCGTTCGGTGAAGACGTTGTAAACGTTCAGCGGCCACGCGAGAATGAAGCCGTAACTGCGCCAATATGCGCG
>JAXDQV010000055.1:0-4361 GCA_034667645.1 Chthoniobacter sp. | reverse complement strand
GCGACCGCGAGCTGCCTTACATAGTGTTTCAAAAAGGGGAGTGCGAATCCCCTGAAGTTGCTGGAGTCTAGTCCTTCTTCGCGACTCGGCAGAAGTGCGGCGCACGCACCCGACCGTCCGGCACGCGCCGCTTGCGTAAACGACGAACAGGAGACGCTTATCCGTAACGGCCAGCGCGCTTTTGATACCGACGCTTCAAGATGCTCTCGAAACTGACCTCCGACAGACGTTGCATCGGGATCTTGGCGACTTGCTGTTTGAGATTCTCTTGCGTCAGTCCGTCCGCGAGCTGAGTGGGAACGAACAAAGAGTAGCTCACGACCCCCGCATTTTTCTGGTGGCGCGATTTTAGGGCGGCGCGACCGAATCGCTCCGCACGATGCCGATGTCGATGGTCATCTCGACGAGCTCGGAGATGATGGACGAGGTCCGCTGGCTCCGAATTTCAAAATCCGTCTCCGGCAATCGCTCACGCAATGCGCCGGGACGTGGCAAGAGCAGCCATTCAAGCACGCTGTTCCGGCAGCAGTGGAAAGCCGCTTCGGCAGCTTTCGGGCGGAACGTCGAAAGTCCTCGAGGCTGAGGAGGTGGGCGCGGGAGGCTCCGGAAAACTATTGGGGAACGCTGCAACGCGAAAATTAGCAGATCCCCTCCCGGCTCAAATCTTAAATCCGCTACCTTCCCCGATTTACCCGCAGCTCCGATGTCCGTCGTTTGATTCCACCCAATGCCGGTATTTGACATGCCATGCAAAGATCACTTCGATGCTCACCTGAGCTCTCCCCCGCGGTTCGGCGCTTTGTGAACTTTGCTAAACTCGCCGGCAGCAGCTCGCCGCTCAAATAGGGCGATTTCGTCGCGGCTAACATAAATTCGCCCTGCGATGTTGACGGCGTGAACCCAGCCGCGCTGCCGCCACCCCCAGTCCGTTGCGCGTGTTTTTCCTATGTCGTCCAACCAACGATCAAATGAGAGAAGGTTGCTTGGGTGCGCTTGCTGCTGCATGCCGCAATTAGCATTCATGCGATGTAAGTAACCCGATTGTTACATCTAAACGTCACGCTTTTGCGGGGAATTCTTCGCCTTTTTATCGCGAACCCGTTGCTGACGATCAGCGGCTGCGGTTTTTCGGCGCTTGTTCCTTGATTTACGAGGTCTCTTTCGAGCTGGCAGAATTCATAAGGTGGCACGAAAAACCGCGCTAATGTTGAAACAACGGTATATTTCTCGTCCCATAGGCCCACGCGATCAGCGCAGTAAATCCTTCCCAATGGATTCGCTTCCATTCGCAATCCTCATTTTCCATTTTAAGGTAAACTGCGTAGGCGACAAGTCTTGGAGGCCCGGGTGAGTGCCCTCCTTTCGTTGCCAAAACAACCGCAGGTTTCCTC
Source organism: Chthoniobacter sp. (assembly GCA_034667645.1). GTDB lineage: Bacteria > Verrucomicrobiota > Verrucomicrobiia > Chthoniobacterales > Chthoniobacteraceae > JAJPJG01. The sequence goes on along the minus strand of JAXDQV010000055.1, from coordinate 2,970 downwards.
GTTCCACTACACTGCTCGTTGCGAACGGCCAATAAAATCGGAGCGAAACGCTCCCATTCTACGGGATCGCTATCCCCTTTTCGGATTTTCAAGATCGTAGCGAAAAAACTTTCAGCCAGTTTTTGGTTCTCGCGTGCACCGGAACCCAACCGCATGAGAATCTCAAATGATCTGTGCGGAGCATTCCGGTCCGGCTCGGTTAACGAGGTTGCAAAGTCGCGCACAGAGTCGCAGTTTCGGCCACTGTTTATCGACTGCTTTGTAGCTATTCCAAGGACGCGACCGTGAACGCCCCCTCGAATCAATGTGCGTGATTCTCGAACGATGTCGTCAAGCTGGTCCAAGTCATTATATTCGGGCCATACAAATTTCGGCTCCGCTAAACAGCACTCACTTAACCGCGCGAGAATCTTGCCGAGCTCCAATTTTAACACTTTCGGGTCTTTTAGGGGCGGTCTCCGCCGGCGCAGGAACGCCCAAGGATCTGGGTCGAGAGCTCTCATCAAATCTTCTCAGCCTGTAAGCGGATGGGCCCGTAGCGGTAGTTCGACAATCGAGGGACTGAAGCAGAGCCGGCCCGCCCATCTCGCGTTTGTGTCCCGCGAGCAGGTGCGAATAGACTTTGCATAGCAACATACCGCCGTCCCGATGTCCGAGCCATTCGGTGATGGTCTTAAAGTCAATTCCGGCCATTACCGCCCGTGACGCGAAGTAATGCCCCAGCTCGTGAAAGCCGACCCATTCGAGCCCCGCCTTGATGCGCGCCATGTTGAAGGACCCTCGAAGAGACTTGGCTGGGCGATCGTTCGCCCCGCGTTGCGGACTGGGAAAAAGCCACCCGGTATCGGGCGCTTGCCGGCCGTGCATGCTTCAAGGTGACGGCCGAGTTCGGGATTGAAATCCACATACCGCTCGCGACTGTTTTTTGAGGAGCCACCGGCGCCGATGCACAGCGACTGCCGTTTGAAGTCCACGTCAGACCACTTGATTTGACGCGCCTCATTGCAGCGGGCGCCGGAAAATGCGAGAAAGCGAACGTAGTCGACGAGCTGCTCGCCGTTCTTGCTGCAAGTCAGAGCGGCCCCGCAAAGCGCCTCGGAAATTGGCAGGGTCACCATCGGGCGTTTTTTCGGAATGGCCTTGAGCGGCCGAATTCCGGCGGTGGGTAAAGTCACCAGAAAGCCATCATCGAGGGCCGACTTGAGCACTGCCCGAAGCACAATCACATCGAGATTCGTGGTGCGGGGCGAAACTCCCTCCCGGATGCGATCTTTGACGAAGGAGGTGATCATCGGCTAGGTGATTTTGTCGATCCGCATGTGCCCTATCTTCTTTTTCCACTGGCGCAGCAAGTGCGTTCGCGCGCCACGGAGATCCGCTTTCTGCCGCTCTGGTTCGTCTCGCGATACTCGAGGTGGTCGCGCACGTAATTGGCGAAACTTGGCTTGACGCCTCCCTTGGGCAAACCTCCTTCACGCGCGGTCAGGCGCGCCTTCACCATCGCCTCCTTCGCCTCGGTCAATGTTCCAGCGGCCAGCGGAATCTTTCGGGCCGACTTCTCGCCGGGCACTCGCACCTGCGCGTAAAAGTGGTCCCCTCGCCTCCATAGTCCGCGGACTTTGCGATTGCGGGCATCTCCCCCGCTGGTAAAAGAACGTTTGTGATCGAGATTGCCGTCATTCCGCATGCAGCCGACGTGCAAAGTTGGCAATCATGTTCAACGTAAATATCTAAAAGTCAGTAGTTGCCGATGTGGCGAAATGGCAGACGCAACGGACTTAAAATCCGTTTTCACGAAAGTGGAGTGCCGGTTCGAGTCCGGCCATCGGCACCCTGTAAAGGGCATGGATAAAGGGTCTGCGGGTTAATCGTTGTCTCATGACTACGCGCAGGGTAGCGCATCGAAACGTCTGGATGCGCTGTTTATTCGGCAAGTGGTTGGCAAGTAAAAGCAGGGGGAAGTGGCAGAGATAAGAATTCTTTTGGTCCGTAGGGACGCGCAGTCGCGGATCATAGGGCCTACCCCGGAATTGACGCGGGCACCTGCGATATACCTGCCTTACAAATTTTACCCCAAAATCAGTTTCGTAACACTGATAATCAGCTTGCCTTAACTATCTGATTGCAATAGGGTCGCGTTCGGATGGCATCTCAGATCATTCCGGAAACCGACCAGTTGTCTGCCTTGCAGCACAATGCGGAATGGGCGGCGACGTTCATGCCCTCAGCCACGGGCACTCAGCGCGTCAGATACAAACAGGACATTGCCGACTATTTCGGGGAGTTGGAGGCACAACGAGCGGCCCATTTAGAGAACCGGCTCCAAACGGACAAGGTCGCGCAAGATTACTATTTCAACGCCGAGCGCATGACTCAGCGGGAGGAGTTGGCGGACAAGGCACTGGCGCAACGCCATGAGCAGTTCGTTGCCGAACAAGCACTCAACGCGCAGAGGCTCGAAGCTGAACACGCCCGCATTACTGCGGATCAGGCGCGGGAAGCTCGCGAGATGGCTCTGCAAAAATCCAAGGACCAACAAGCCGCGGCTGCCGACTTCGACACAGCGGGATTTATTCACGGAGAAACGGACGCCACCGCGACGCACGGGCGGAATACCCCGGCCTATCATCAGGCCATTATGGATTTGCACGGTGAATTTCCTGCGGCTGACCAGCAACACAAGGCTCCCTACATCCAAGCCGCCGAGAACTATTTCCGCACTCAGCAAGTCCCGCTCGAAAAGGGGCTCACGCCATACCAGGAGGCTTCGCTGGATTTGCGCAAAAAAGGGATGCAGTCCAAAAACGCCAACGATCCCTTTACCCCTGATCAGCAAGCCGTGATCAAGGAAGCTCGGGCGCGATGGAATCTGCACCCCGATGGTTTTACATCCGGCGCACTCGTCAAAGCCGGTGATGTAGCCGGAAAGACGTTTAAGCCAAACAGTGATGGCGCGTGGTTTCAAGTCAC
>JAXDQV010000054.1:0-6225 GCA_034667645.1 Chthoniobacter sp. | reverse complement strand
TGAAAATCAACCTTCCGGTCCCGCCTACCAGAAAGCCGGTAGAAATCTGAGTGCCACTAATCGAAAGCGCACCGTCGACTGTCGCTGTGTTGTTCATCGTCACTGCGATCTGCTTTCCTGCAGTCGGGAAAATGCTGCTCGCCGCAGCAAACTCGATGTCTTTTCCGCTGAATACAGAAGGTGCTGTATCGAGGCCGCCGATGGAAACTCCGATCGCCATGGCGTTTGTTTCGCTCATATCGATAGTTGGATTCAGCGTCCCAGTGTTAAAAAAAAGCTGGCCGACACCCAAGGCGTCCCTGTTGTTAAAAGTGACGCTGCCTGCACTGATCTGAAACTGCGTAAGCGAAGGATTCGGCGTTGTTAATACCAATGTTCCGCTGCCGCTCTTCGTTACTTTCTGCGCAGTGATGGCCGTGGGAATGAAAATCGTGCCGGAGCTGCCGACAGTCACCGTCCCCGCAGCGGTGAAGGTCAATCCCTGCGCCGGGGAAATAATTGCTGTCCCCGTGAGATTGGGCGCATTGACGCCGGTCACGGCGATTGCGAACCCGAGACTGGTCAGCTTTCCAGGCGCGGAAAAGGTCAGGGAACCAACGCTCGTGGAACCGTCTTCAAGGTCAAGAGTCCCCGAATTAGAAAGGGTCAATGCGGTCATGCCGAACCCAGCGGTATCTTGAAGTGTAGTTCCAGGAGCGATGTCCAAGGTGCCACTTCCGAACATACTGTGCGCCATTGAGATTGATGCTGTAGTTTTCAAGGTTCCACCATTGAACCTAAGCGTATTGCCTGCAGCCCCCAAGTTGCTGTCGCTGCTGATCTCCACTGTCCCTCCATTCAATGCGATTTCGCCTTGAATAGTGTTCGTTCCGCCCAAGATTAAAGTGCCGGAAGCCTCTTTGGTAAGACCATTCACCCCATCGAGGATCGTGTTGATGGTGGTCAGGATCCCTCCCAGCACGGTGGCGGTGCCGCTCAGGTTCAACGTGCCGCCCGTGAGCACGTAACCGGTCGAGTCGAATTCGATTCCGTTGTTGGCGGTTATGTTCGTGACTGTGACGGTGCCGCTCGTGCCACTAAAGACGGCGCGCTTTGAGCTATTGAATGCGACGTTCTGAGAAGCACTCGGGTCAAACCAATTCGTCCCCGTCGTGGTCCATGTGCCGTTTCCGCCGGAGCCGCTGGTTCCCCAATTCAAGAACGTTCCGGCAGCAGGCAGACTGATGCCCGAAACAATGAAGTTGTCGACGCGATCGGTGCCTCCGGTAGCTACCGTTCCGCCACTCGCGGAGGTCGTTGACGTATCGGTCAACCGAAAGAATGTATTTCCGTTATTTAGGGCGGAAAAGGACCTCAGATCAAAGGTGTAAGTGGTTGCGGTGATTGCGGTAGTTTGGCTCCAGCCAGTCGGCGAGGCGTTAGGGGAAACCGTGTAGGGCGAACCAATGTTTGTGAAGCTGCTCCCATCTGAGCTATAGGAAAATTGGAACTGGCCTGGACCGGAATTGCTGCTGAGTTGATCGAACGAGAGCGTGAGTTCCCGGTAGCCGACGGTGCTGAGTGCGAATTGCCAGTAGTCCCCAACAGCCCAAAGGGTTGAGCTGAATGAATGCTGCGAGCCATTTCCAACCGGGCTGGAGTAAACCGCGGCACCCGCATGGCTACCGCTTGCGCTGCCGGAGGTCAGGGCTACCTCAGGAGCGAAGGGCCCTGCGGTCGTGGGAGCGCTCGTTTCAAAAGTCCAATCTGCGATCACGTCCGCGGCGGCGGCGCGATGGAGGTCTGCTGTGAGCAGGAAGGCTGCAGCGCTGAACGCGGCGCGGAACCACTGGGATGGCCCGGTGCGAAATTGGAAGCATTTCATAGTTGGAAGTTTCGAATGGCTTGGCTTTCCGGAATAGAGACGAGTTCGTGAAAGTGACAACGGGATTGTTGCAACAATCTCACGACGGCTGCGGATGGATTTCAGGGTTGCGGATTATCGAGCCCACTCGGGTCCGCCATTGAACTGCTGAAAGAGGCGCGCGGTTGCAAAACCTCGCGAAAAATTCCCTGATAATCCCATTGGTGCGCCCTTAGCAATGGATGTGCCAAATCAGACGGGAAGCCGCTCTCCCTCTGTATAATTTGCGGACTGTTAAACAGGATCAACAGGAGGCCGACATCGGAAAGGCGCCGTTCTTTGCACCAGGAGCAAAACGCGACACCAAGATGGCGCTCAGCTCTTGTCGATGCTGTATCGGCCAGGCCCAACCAGAAGCAAGGCCCAAAACACGATTGCCATCTCGATGGCACGTGAGGTGGCGAGATTGAAATCGTCCCCGTGCCTGGAGTGCATGATCGCGGCCATGGTCATCGTGATGGCCAGAAAGAGGCACGCGGGACGGAAACAAAAGCCGAGGATCAACAGGATGCCGCCGACGAATTCCGAGAGAAAAGCGAGCGCCCCCCAGAGAGTGAGATAAGAGTGCATGCCGACTGGCTCCATGCCGAGCGCTCCCGTTTTATGCCAATGCGCAGTGAGCGAATGCCAGGTCCACCAGTGCGGACCAGCCACCAGAAATATCCCGTGCACGATAAACAAAACGCCGAGCCCGATTCGCATAAAGAGCAGTCCGCCTTCGCGATACTTCCCCAGGAACGACAAAATCATGCGCGCGAAACTAGGGGTCGAAGAACGCTTGGCGAGTCGAAAATCATCACGAAGCGATGATGAGTCGGGCCGTTGCCAGCGCCGCAAAAACGAGCACGATCCATTCAAACTGCTTCTGCGGAATCACGCGCAGCAGATATTTTCCGGTCACGGTTCCCAGCACCACCGCCGGCACGAGAACGATATTGAAAGAAAGCGAAGCCGGGTTGATGAGGCCGAGATGCGCGCTGAAGGGGACTTTGATCAAGTTCACGATCAGGAAGAATGTCGCCGTCGTTCCGACGAACTCCCATTTCGGCAGCTTAACGGCGAGCAGGTAAAGCGTCATGATCGGTCCCGCGGCATTTGCCAGCATCGTGGTAACGCCGCTGGCCATCCCAACCAGCCAGGCGAACCATCGTCGATGCGGCACGTGCTCAAACGAGAGCGGGCGCCATTTGCGCAATAACTGCAATGCCACGAGCAGTAGGATGATCGTGGCAATGATGGAGCGAAACGTCCGGTCTGGAACATCCTGTGCCATGGCGAAATAGCCGACGACAATTCCGGCGAGCGCCGGCGGCAGCATCCGCACCAGGTAGCGCCATTGCGCATGCTTTCGAAACACGCCGACGGCCAGCAAGTCTCCGCAAATCAGCAGCGGCAGCACCGCTCCCGTGGATTGGCGCGCCGGCATGATCTCGGCCATGAGCAAAACCGTGACCAGCCCAAAACCGCTGAATCCGCTCTTCGCGATCCCGATGGAAACAGCTGCGAAGACAGCCAGCAGCCATTGCGACGGATAAAGAGCCGGGAGCGAGGTCAAAGGCAATTAGAGCAAAAAAATACCGCCCCCCGCGACCGAATGGCCGCGAAGGGCGGATGTTCCCCCCAGAACAATTTATAAATCTCCGAAATGTTTAACGCGAGTAACCGAGGATGGCAACAACTATTTCGAAGTTTCTTTAATAACAGGGGAATCATTCCGCTTTTTACAGGTCAGCAATCAAGCTAATCCAGCGTCACCGTCGGTCCGGCAGGGCCTCAGCAGCAGCCACTCATTCCTGGTCGCGCCTTTCCGAGAAAAGAATTACCAGCCGGCTCAGCACGACGCTGGGGTCGAGTTGAGTTGTGACGAGTTGCAGATTCGCCCGGAGGCAGGCGCCGAGAAGGCCGCGCAATTCCGCGGCAGAAAACCGGTGCGCCTGCATGGCCGCGAGTCCGAGTGCGTAGCTGTTCACCGAGCCATCTTTTTTTCGAGGCAAGTGCTCGAGCGCGCTTTCCGCGAGGCGATTCAATGCGGCGGTGAAATGAAAGGGAGCTTGCGGCGGCCGCAGTTTGTGGCGGTGCATCAAATCCCGTGCGATGAGCAGATGTCGCACCGTCGGCGCAATCGCCACGAGCAAAATGCCGACGGCCGATTCACCTTGTTTCAACAACTGCTCGGCGAGAGCGAGGCCGCGTCGCACGTCGCGCCGCGCGAGGGCATTGCCAAGTTCAAAAATGACGCCCGCCCGCGAAAGCGGCACGAGCAACCGCACGTCGCTGGCGCGGACATCGCGACGAACGGTGCCGAGATAAAGGTCGATTTTTCCCAGCTCATTCTCGATCTGGCGCGTGTCGCCGCCGGTGAGCAGCGTGAACAATTCCAGCGCCTCTCCGCTGAGTCGCAGTCCCAAGCCGAGCGCCCGCGATTCGACCGCACCCGCCGCCTCCTCTTCCCAGCCGGAGCGACTTGCATCCACCTTGTCGAAAAGCTGCACTTTGCCGAGCTTGCCGAGGGATTTGTAAAACGTCCGGCGTTTGTCCACCTCGACCGCGCTCAGTAAAAACTTCACGCCATCCGGCAGGCCGGCGGCGAGCGTTTGCTCCAGTCTTTCCAGCGCTTCCACTACGCTCGCTGCGCGGCCGGTGACGCTATCAGCGAGGAAATTCGCGCTTTTCAGCCAGACGAGTTTTTCGCCGCCGAAAAACGGAAGCGTCAGCAGCGCCTCGATCGTTTGATGAATTCGGGTGACCGCCTGGTCCGCGTTGTCAGCGCAGCCATCGATCACGTCGCGCCCGAAATCCCCGGCGCTCATCGGCGCAAGTTCTTCCGCGAGCAAAGCAGCAGCGCGCTTGACCTCTGTGTCATCAGAACCAGCGATGGTGAAAATCGCGCTGCCTGTAGTTTTGGTCTTTTTGGCAGCGGCCATCTATTTGGAAAACCGTTCGAATTTTTTAGTGAATGCCGCGAAGTCCTTGAACCGATCGCCGTAGATCTGGAGCAGCGAATCCTGCAGCGATTTTCCCGCGAGCACCGCATCGACGAATTTTGGAAAACGCTCCGGCGGCAGCTCGGACATCATGAAACGCACGAACTTCTCACCGGTCTCGTAAAGCTGCGCGACCTGCATTCGATCCTCCGGATATTTCTCAATTTTCACGAGCTCCGAGAGCGAGGTTTTCGCCTCGGTCAGGGTCCGCTCATGCCGTTTGACCGTCTGGTTTTTCCGGGCGGCAACTCCCGCGCTGCCCATGTATTCGGCAAATCCTTCGTTGAGCCAAAGCGGCCATGGCTGGCGCGGATAAAGCCGGGCCACCACCGCGTGCGTCGTTTCATGCGCTAGCAGGCGCGAGTCGAATTCGCCCGTGTCCGCGCGGACGTTGAGGAAAAGTTCATCATTGCGCGCGAAGCTCGTCGCCCAAGAGGGCACATCGGTTTTGTCGAGGAAGGTTTTCCACTCCGCCTCGTCCGCGAACACGAAGACGTGGGATTTTTTTTCATACCGATCCTTCGTGGCGTGGAGCGACGTTGCCACAAACCAAAGGTCGTATTCGATCTCCCGCGCGACCTTCTGGGCCTCGGTCACGCGGCGGTAATGGAGGAGAAAATTCGCGGTTTCTGCATGTTTCCACTTGTCCGGCCGAATCGCGTAAGCCTGCCCGGCCAAGGTCGAAAGCTGGCGCTCATAAACTGGAAGCTCGGACCACGATTTCTCGACGAGCGGAATGTCGCGCGGCGGCTCTCCCGAGGGATTCGCAGCTGCGGGCGCGCTTTGGGCAAATCCGCGAAATGGCGTCGCGCTCGCCGCCGGGGACGCGAACGGACGCTGCGCATCCGCATTGACGCCGACGAGCCACGCAGCGAGCAGCAGACTCTTAGTTTTGCGGTCCCGATCCATGGTCCTTCGTCACGTAAACCTGAAATTCCTGATCCAGCGCGTCGAGACTGGAAAAGCGGGAGCCGAACGTTTTCCCCAGCGCCGATTCCGTTTTGTTGCCTTTGGCGAGCGCGTCAAAAAAAGCGAGGAACTGCTGTTTGTTCGTCGCCGAGAGAAAACGAACGAGCTTCTCGGATTCGACGTAAAATGGCGTCACTTGTTTTATATTCGTTGGATACGTGGAAAGTTCGGTCAGCGTTTTCAGCGGGACGTAATCGGCCGGCGCGAGTTCCTCGGAGACCGGCTTGGCGGCATAGCTGCGCGCCCGCATGAAAGCTGCGTATCCGCGCGTCGAAGCGTATTCTGCGTAGCCTTCGTCAAGCCAGAGCGGGACGCCGCTTCCAAAAAATCGGTGCACCACGAGGTGTGCGGTTTCGTGCCCGAGCGTGC
>JAXDQV010000053.1:0-15327 GCA_034667645.1 Chthoniobacter sp. | reverse complement strand
ATCAAGTCGCTGGAGTCTTGCTATCTGTGCATGGAGTCTGGGCGCAATCATCAAAATATCCACAGCCATCTGAATTCCGAAAGACACCAGGATAATTGCAAAAAGGAGACAGGCATACGTAGCGGAGGTTCCCTGCCGCACAAGCAACCAGATTAGAAATGGACCAACGAGAAGCGCTGACCCCGTGGCAAGCCAGTAGCGAATCCGGAGCGCGGTTTGGATAACTTCACCAAGCAAAGTGCGATCTTGCCAAACCCTTCCTCCGAGTGCGAGGACCGCGCTGCTTATTCCCAAATCCGCGAGCAGATACATTGTCCCCTGCATCGTGTTGGCAATCGTGTAGAAGGCATACTCTTGCTGCGACATCTTGCGAATGATCAACATGCCTGTGACAAACCCCATAAGTTGGACTAAGACCTGGACCGAGGCGAAGCGACTTGAAGCAATTGCCCAGTAACGAATACGCCCGACGATCGGCCACGGGGTTGCTTGGGATAGAATTTCCGGCGGTGGTGAATTAATCTCCATGTATTTGCACCCTACCCTGTGCGGGCGAGCTCGATCCGGGAGGAATGCTGAAGAGTGGTAGTCAGACGGAGAGCACCATAAGTGAAGCGGCAGAGCCAAATGCGGAGACGAGAACGCTGAAGAAACACGATTGATACATAGGCTCACCTGGGCATTGTGACAACATAGGGGTGTGATCTGCCCTCCGAGAACCGCCATCTAACTCTCGCTTTCGGATGGGCAACGTTAAGCTGTCTGAATCAGCGCATAAGCCTTAGTGACGGACGTCAATCCTCAGGCGATCGCATATTGAGATCATATTCGTTGCGATCCCGGCTGACTCGGAGTTGCAATGTGAGGGTTTCGGCTTCCTCGAGCCATTCGATTTTCTCACGGAAGGTAAGGCTGCGATCCACGAGGCGGTCGAAGTCCCGGCTTCCCTCAGCGGTGCCCCACCTCCAGTCCGGTGTCATAAAGTCAGGCTGGCTCATCGCATTCTCATTAGCTCTTCGATGTCTATCAAATCTTGTGCACGCCCGGCGGTGCGTTTCATTTCCAGCAAGGTTTCGAGCGAGACGATGGGAGCGGAAAGGCCGGGAGCGATTTCGAGCATCGAGCATTGCTTCGCTTCCTTGGCAAAGTCGAACGGTTCATAGACAAAGATGTCAACCGGGGTGCGGCGATGCTCATCACTCCAAAGCTTTAGGACGATCATTTGTTTTTCCTTCCGCCAACGCTCGCGCGTCTCGGAATTCGCGAATGCTTCCGGTTGCTCTGGAATGGCCATTTGATAACCGATCTTGAGGAGGACATTCAGCCCCAGTGCAGCGTTCTCTCCGTCGAGATGAAGCACGATATCCACGTCACGAGTAAGTCTGACAAATCCATGCGCATTGACGGCCAGTCCGCCGACGATCAGGTAACGGACCTCGGCGTTATTCAACGCGCTGACAATGGCTTCGACGCTGCGGAGTTCCATTTTTGAGAAAAGCTGAGACGAGGTAAAGACGAAAAGCTGAGAGGGAGGAGAAGCTGAGAAAGCGAAAAACTGAGAGGCTGAAAGGCTGAGGGAAAGCTGAGAGGGCGAGAAAGCGAGAAACTGAGAAAGGCGAAAAGGCTGAGATGCTGAAAAGAAAGACTAACGTTTTCGGGTTCTTGAGATGATTGAAACAAAGATCGCAATGAGCCCGCCTGATTCGCGGAGGAGAGCTTGGGCGGGTTCGGTGTCCTGACCGCAATCTTCGATGAGCAGTTCTATCCAAAGTTGGCTCTCGTCTGCTTCCTGAAGGGAGATTTCGAGCTTTGAACAAAACTCTGAGTCGCTCCTGGCGCGGGAGGCTTCCCGGACGTTCGCAGCGACGATGTCCCCGATCGGAGCAACTGGTGACCCAAGACTTCCACCTCTCTCCGGTTTCGAGGCAGGCTGACGTAGAGTCGCACGATAGCCGAAGCAAAGCGCTTTGTTCGATCTCGTAGTTCTGCATCGATTCTCATTCAGCATGTCAGCGGTTCCAGCATCTCAGCGTTCATAAACACCGTCTCAGCGTTTCGTAAGCAGCATCTCAGCGTTTCAGCTGTTCATTATAACACATCCGCCTACACTTTGCGCTCCTTGTAGCTATCGGAATACTGGTAATAGTAACCGTAGCCGTATTCCGCCTGGGAGAGTTTCACGTCGTTGCAGATCAATCCGAGGACATTCACCTGCCGGTGGGACAAGAGTTCCAAGGCGCGGCGGCTGTGACGCGCGGAGGATTGCGAAAAGCGAATGACGAACATGACGCCATCAATCTTTGGCGCCAGGCTCAGCGCGTCGTCGGCAACCATCACCGGCGCACTGTCGAAAATGATGTAATCATACTCGCTGTAAAAATCGCGGAGGAACTGATCCGTGACCTTTCCGAGCAAATGTTCCGCGGGATGGGCCAGGGCGCGGCCACGGGGGAGCAGGGTGAGATTGTCAATGCTGGTATCGACGACTGCTTCCCGCCATGGGATCTGCTGCTGAAGAACTTTCGAAAAACCGGCGCCTTGTGGGACGCCAAATAAGTCATGAAGACGACCGCGGCGGAGATCGGCATCGACGAGGAGCGTTTTCGCGCCGGAGAAGGCGAGAATGATGGCCAGATTCGAGGCTACCGTAGTCTTCCCTTCGCTCGGGGTCGTGCTCGTGATCATCAGAGTCTTGGGGCGGGCGCCCTGAACGGGTAAAAAGATGATGGACGAACGCAAAGTGCGGAACGACTCCATGAGCGCATGCCTTTCGTCGCTGTGCGTCAGGAGGGCGTGCGCACCCGACATGTCTTCGCGCGGAATCTGACCCATGATGTGCTCGGGAAAGTGGGACCGGAATTCGACGAAGGAGCTGATACGGTCGTCGAGCTTGTCCATGATGAAGAGGATGATCAGGCCGAGCAGGGTGCCAATGGCGAAACCTTCCCACATCACCTTAACCAGCCCCGGCCGGATGGAAATCGAGGGAGAGGCGCGCTCCAGAATGGAAATACTGTCCTGATCAACGTTCTTGGTGATGTCGATGCTGCGAAGATTGGTCAGCAAGCGATCGTATTGGGCCTTGGTGCGCTCACCCACCGATTTGATCTTGTCAAACTCGGCAACCCGGCTGCTGAGGTCGAGCGCCTTGGCCTCCCACTGCTTGATCACATCCTGAAGGTTTTCGATTTGCAAGCGGATCGATTCCCGGCGTGTTTTGAGTGTTTCCACACTTTGATTGCGGAACGTCTCGATCAGCTTCTGGCCGCGCGCGATTTGTTCATCGAGCAGAACGATGGTCGGATGCTTCGGCCGGAGATAGCGGGAAAAGTCATCGCGCTCGGACTTTAGCATTTGCAGTTGCTGCTTCGCCTTTTGATACTCGAGCAGAGGCCCATAGTTGGCGAGAGCCGTGTCGCGGGTGCCGGAGGTCTGGCCCGGGGACGTAATGGTGGCTTGCTCCCGGTCGAGATTTTGGTCGAGGTCGAGGAGTTCGAGGAGGTCGTATTCCGTTTTCAGATCGGCGAGTTGCCGGTTCAGCTGAGTGAGGTAGAGCGCGGCGCTATTTCCTTCCTCGTGGAGATAGCCGAGATTGTTGTCTTTTTGAAAGGCGTGAACTTTCTCCTCGTTGTCGGCCATCTCTTTGTCGAGCCGGACCAACTCCGCCTGGATGGCCGAGGTCGTGCTTTCCGAGCTTTGAGAACGCATCTCCTTTTTGGTCGCGATGTATTCATCCATGCACGCGTCGAGATAAGCGCGCGTGAAGAGCGGCGTAAGCCCAACCGCACGAATAATGAAAATGGAAGTGCGTGGAACGAGCCCGACCTCCAATTTTACTTTTTCGAGCTGCAAATCCGGATGGAGGGCGAGCACGCGATCTGCGGCGTGTTTCTGAACCTCCCCGCTTTGCATTAACTCAATCTGCGTGCCGTAGAAATTTCCGAGCTCCTCCGTGTAGGTCGCCGAGCCTTCATTCAGGCGGATCTGGCCGCGGACCATCATCCGGCCAACTGACAGGGACGCGGGAGGCAATTGCAACCCGATCCAGGCAGCAATGCAGAGCCCGAGGCTGACGGTGAGGAAGAGGATCCACCAGCGTTTCCGCAGGATGGTGAGATAGCGTGAAAGCTGGATGCGCCCGCGCGTCCACGCCGAGACGAACGTTCTGTCCTGAGATTCGACGGGGGCCATTACATTAAAAATTAATCAGCCGCTCCGGGACAACGATCAGATCGTCGGGTTCGATCACCGGATCTTTTTCCATGCGTCCCTTATCGAGAATCTCGACCAAGTCGACAATGGTCGTGTCGGTGGCGCCTGCGGCGTTTTTCCGCACGAGCTTTACCTTCCGGCGGTTGGCGAAATCGGCGAGACCGCCAGCGCGGAGGATGACTTTGCTGACGGTCAACACCTCGTCGGCGGGAATATCCATGGCTCCCTGGGTTTTTAACTGGCCCATCAGGTAAACCTTGCCGCGGGAGCGGGTGCTGAGCGTATCGAGCCCGATGATGACCGTGGCGCGGAAAAAATATTCTTTTTCCAGAAGCGGTTTGATCTCATGGGCGAGTTGCTTGCATGTTTTGCCGGCGGCGGAGACGCGGCCGATGAATGGCACCTCAATCTCGCCGGAATCCGTCACCATCAGAGGGATCGGCTCCTTTCGCTCCTCCACCACCCGAAAGCTGAGACGGTCGCCATTGTTGAGTTTCGTCTTATCATTGAGGACATCCATCGAATTGGTCAGTCCCACCGTGGTCGCGACCGAACCACCCGAGGGCGGCCGTTCGGCGGGGCCGCCGAGTGGCTGGCCAAGAGCGAGATGCACTCCGACTCCGGTCCAAATCACGACGGTGCCGAGCGCAAAGATAACGTATTTCATCCGTGGGGAACCAAACCTGTAAACCACAACTTGTCCAATCCGCCTCTAGAAAAGCGCCATCGGCAGGTTTCGTCAAAGCAATCTTTCAAAACTGGTAGCTGGCGGTGATGGCGACGCGGTTTTGACGGTAGCTTTGTTCGGCAGCGCTCGAGGCCTTCTCCGTGAATTCATATGAGATGGACGCGGAAAGGTTTTTGGTGAGGCGATAGCCGGTGCCAATCGTGAGCCCATAACGCTGGTAGGGCAACCCGGCAAAGGTTCCCGATTCCACCACATCCTCGAAAAAAACGGTCGTCCCAAGGGTGATGCTGGGATTCAGGAGCCAGGTGGAGGAATAATTAACGTAAGTTGTCTCGGACCTCTGCGCAAACAGCCCGTTCTGGCTCTCATGTCCGATCGAAAGCCGATCGCTGTAAAGGCGATTGAGTCGGTGAACGACGCTAAGGTTTGCGTAATAACTCGTCGAATCCCCGGACACGTTCCTGAGGTTGGAGGATCGCCCGGATTGCTGACTGAAAAACGGGTTCACCTGGATGGAGGCCGTGGAGTCCACATTCGGCTGGCCACTCTGCGCCTGACTGAAGGTTTGTTCGATGCCTCCCGATGCGAACACCTTTGTGTAAGGCGTGATCAGCATTTGCAAATAAGGACCGGCGCTGACGCGCCTGGAGTCGTTTTGCGGAGCGTTAGGATAAGAGGTGAGGGACGCAACTGATTCCACTCCAGCTCCGATCAACGGCGTTAGATTGAGGAAAGCGGACCCCGAGACTTGGTCGGTGGAGTGATCGAGAGAGCTGGTGTCTTCGTTGGTGAAACTGGCGGACTTGGAAGCACCGGTGGTGATGAAATTGGAATGATCGAAACCCAAGGAAAGGATCACGTCGCTGAGGTCCCACAGGACGTTAATCCCGGCGGTATTCGTGAAGCGTCCAAACTTCGACACATTGCTCAACGCTCCCTGCCCGGCAGGGTCCTCCTGATACGAAAATTGATCATGAAAGTTGATTTTGAAATCGCCCGTGTAAACGTCGAATGAAAGCGCCGAGTCCGGCGAGAAGAGGAGCGAACTGCTATCCAACTCCGGATGCGAAAGATATTTCGTGTAGCCGACGGTGGTATGCAGGCGCAGCGTGTTTAGCTTCGTCAGGGGCCAGGCAGCATTGATCCCCAACTGGGGGCTGACGATGATATCGGATTCCGTGGGAGTGAGGACTCCGCTGGAGAGATTGATGTTATCCACATACTCGGTGCGCATCGACGTGTCCAAGGTGAGGAGGATTGGACCGAGCCGAGCATTGTAATAGGTTGGAAGAGACTGCTGCGCTTTCTGGCGCACCATGGAAGGGCGCGGGGCTTCCTGAGCAGTCGCAACTGCGATCAAGGCCGCCCATATCAGGCTAATGCTTGCGATGCGTTTACTCATGCCATTACCTTGAAAAGTGATGCGCCGCCGTTTTCAAAGGGGAGAAGCAGAAATGTGGGTGTCTGGTGCGGTCGAGGTCAACCTTCAACCGGCCCGCCCATTCGCTCCCGTTGCTCATCCGGGGGCGCACGGTATCGGGACAAGTTCCATTTTTCAACGATGTTCTTTGGACGTCGTCCTCTAATGCCGGCTGAACTCCATCTCGCACCACAGCTCCAGGCGGAACGGATGCGGCGCCGACGGGGGCTCTGGATTGCCGGCATTTGCACGGTGATTGCCCTGGGGTTGGCGCTGGCATCCAAACCGATTTATCGCGCGGGCAAGGGTTGGCGAGCGAGGCACCTCGCCGCCGATGCGGAAGTGTTGATGACGGAGGAGAAATGGGCGGACGCGCTAACGAAAGTCAAGGCTGCCTACCAACTCGAGCCCGACGAACCCGAGGCCATGCGCGCGGTCGCGCATTTCCAAAACGCGACGGGAAATGCGGCAGCCGCGCTTTCGTTCTGGAAGCAACTCGACGAGCTCAAGGTGCTGTCGCTCACCGACCGGCGGCGCTATGCGGAAGACTTGTTTCGGTCGGGCATGTTGCTGGAAGCCGAACAACAGATCGCGCCTGTTTCCCAAGCGCAACCTGACGACGCCGCTGCGCTGCGACTCGTTGCGCGGATGAATGCCGCGAAGGGGAGCATGGAGAAAAGTCTGCAAGTCGCTCAACAGGCGGCAAGGGCTGATCCTGACAACAAAGATGGCCGGATCCTTGTGGGTGTGCTTCAGATCAATTCACCCGATGCAACGGAGCGTGAGAAAGGGTGGGCCGCCCTAATGCAGCTCGCAGAAGACCATGGAAAGGCAGGCCTCGACGCGCTGGGCTTCCTCACGCATCGAAACGACCTGCCTGACGAGAAGGCGCGGCTTCTCATCACTTTATTGGCGGAGCATCCGTTGGCCAGCGAGGAACAGCGTCTTGTCGGTTTAGACCTCGAAATCAAGCTACAGCCGGATCAGCGCGAAACATTCCTCGAAAGCCGGATGGCAAAATACAAAACAGCGGAGGCAACGGCAAAGCGCAGCTTTGGAATCTGGTTAAATGCCCATCGCGAGTTTTCCCGCACGCTCAATTTGATCCCCCCCGCCGAGGCTTCGAAACGAAAGGACCTGCTATTGGTGCGACTCGATGCGCTGGCGGGACTGAATTCCTGGAAGGAAATCCAGGACATTCTGGGGAAGGAGAACGTGCCCCTCGACGCCGTTTACACCGAACTCTTTCTTGCCCGCAGTGCGATGGAACTCGGCGAGGCCAACAACGCCGCGCTCCATTGGCGACGGGCGCACTTAATCGCCGCTCCTTCGCCGGAGCAGATGTGGTTTCTCGGCACCTATGCGGAAAAAATTGGCCGGATCGACGAAGCGGAGCTGGCTTACAAATCCTTAACAGCGAACGCCTCCACCGCGCGTCAGGCCTACGAAGCGTTGTTACGCCTCGCCCAGCGGAAACCCAGTCCGTCGGCGGCGCGCGATCTTTTACGCGAGATGCGGAGGCGCTGGTCGAATGATCCGGCCATCGAAAACGACTACGCCTATCTCAGTCTGCTGGCTGGGGAGGAGGTTGCCGATTGCCTGAAAAGCGCTCAGCGTCTGGTCACGGAGGCGCCTCGGAGTCTTCCGCATCGAACCACTCTGGCACTCGCCTTCTTTCGCCTGAAGCGGCCTGCGGAAGCGCTGGCGGTTTACGACGGCTTGCAGATTTCGTGGGTTCGCGTCCCACCCAATCAGCGCGCGGTTTACGCGGCGGTGCTGGGGTTGAATGGAAGACTCGACGAGGCCAAAGCCGAAGCGAAGGCAATTCGCCTCGAGGATTTGCGCGTGGAGGAACAGGAGCTCATCGCGCCGTGGCGTTCATGATTTCATCGGAAACGCACGCAGCCGAGGCGACGCTCAGTGACAATCGCGCAGTCTGGGTTTTCGGAATCCTGACTGCGCTCTGGTTTTCCACCCTCAACCAGCTTCGCGTCGAATGGACCGTCAATGCGCAATACGCCTACGGTTGGACAGTGCCGGTGCTTGCTTTCTATCTTTTTGCGGAGCGTTGGAAAGTCCGTCCGGCGACTGCGCCGGGACGCGGTCTGAGAGCGCTGACGTTAGGCGTGGCTGTTTTCGCACTTCTGCTGCTGCCGTTGCGGGTAGTGCAGGAAGGCGCTCCGGATTGGAGACTGGTCGGTTGGGGGATGGCGGGGGTTTCGTTAGCGCTGTCGGCCGCGTTCATTTATTACGCCGGAGGCTGGCCTTGGTTGAAACATTTCATCCTGCCGGTGGCGTTTCTTTTGGTCGCGGTGCCGTGGCCGGTGCCTTTCGAGCAGAGCGTGATTCAAAGGTTGATGCACGCCGTCGCGACAATCTGCGTGGAAGCGCTCAGCTGGTTTGGAATTCCCGCGGCCCAGCACGGAAACGTCATCCAAATCGGCAACGGCGTCGTCGGAGTCGAGGAAGCATGCAGCGGTGTGCGGTCGCTCCAGACAACGTTGATGGCTGCGTTATTTCTCGGAGAACTCCTCCGCTTTAACTTCGCCCGCCGTGCGGCCCTGATCGGCGCGGGACTCCTACTGGCTTTCGGCTGCAACGCCGGCCGCGCTTTCCTGCTCGTCTGGATCACGACGAGGGAAGGCCCGAAAGCGATCGAGCGCTGGCATGACTCCGTGGGACTCGCAGTGCTGGTGGTGAGCTTGTGTGGACTGGCGGCTCTCACGGCTGCGTTGAGAACGAAAGACACCGGGCAAAGTCTGGATCCCCCAACACCGCACCGCCCGCGGTTACCCTCGCGAAACTTTGTAATCGGGATTTTAATGTGGCTGGTCGCAGTCGAGGTGAGCACGGAGCTATGGTATCGCTCTCATGAAGCCCGAGCCGCAAAAGTCCAAGAATGGTCGGTCGAGTTACCGACTGAAAAACCGGGTTTCCACGAGATCAATCTCTCCGAAA
The DNA here is from genome assembly GCA_034667645.1 of Chthoniobacter sp. Taxonomy (GTDB): domain Bacteria; phylum Verrucomicrobiota; class Verrucomicrobiia; order Chthoniobacterales; family Chthoniobacteraceae; genus JAJPJG01. The sequence continues at coordinate 6,049 of JAXDQV010000053.1, read as the reverse complement.
CCACGCGTGGCATCCTGCGCTATAACGAAGCGCGTTGCGCCGGTTGGGCAGATCCCGATGGCAACGCGTGGGCGCTGGTGTTTCTCCGGTGGCTACCGGGGCGGGCCTCAGCGCAACTGGCGCGATCTCATGGTCCCGAGATTTGCCTGCCGGCAGCGGGGGCGATCCTCCTCTCGGACTTGGGACTCAAAACATTGCGCGTCTTTAAAATTGAACTTCTTACGCATGTTTACATCTTCAGTTCGGACGAACGGTTGCTTTACGTGTTTTACTGTCTGTGGGAAGAGCAACCCGAAACAGGCGCTCCACAGAGCACTCGAGTTGTGTTGACCGTAGCTGACAGGTTGCGCGCAATCATCGCGGGAAGACGAAACCTCGGGCAACAGGTGCTGGAGGTTGCAGTAAGAGGTCCGCAGGACATCAACGCCGCCGAAGCCGAAACGGTGCGAATGCTCGGTGAGATCATTCGATGAGCAATGTGAATTTCTTACGCTTTGAGACCCCCTCTGCGGATCATCATTTGCTTCGGTCGTGAATATCCTACACGTCATCCATTCCGTTAATCCCACTGGAGGCGGGCCGATCGAGGCGATCAAGCAACTCTCGCGAGCGACCGAGAACCATTGCGTTGAGGTGCTGAGTTGCGATCTACCCAGCGATCCATGGACGGCAGGATTTCCTTTGAAGCTTCATGCCTTGGGAACGAGAAGGTCAACATACGGCTACTCACCCTTGCTGGTCCCCTGGATTCGCGGGCAGCAGCATCGATATGACGTCGTTATTGCAAACGGCATTTGGCAATACAGCAGCTTCGGTGTTTGGCGCGCTCTCCATGGTTCGAAGACGCCGTATTGCGTGTTTACTCATGGTATGCTCGATCCGTGGTTCAAGCGCCAATATCCGCTGAAACACTTAAAGAAATGGCTTTACTGGCCATGGGCCGATTATCGAACGCTCCGGGACGCAGCGGCCGTGATTTTCACGGCAGAAGAAGAACGGCGGCAAGCGCGGAAGTCGTTTTGGCTTTATCGTTGTAACGAGGTCGTAACAAACTTGGGGATCTCGGGTGCGAACGGGGACTGCGACGCACAGAAAGAGCTTTTTCATACGCAGTTTCCGGCACTCCGCGATCAGCGCATCTTTTTGTTCCTCGGAAGGATTCACGAGAAAAAGGGGTGCGACATTCTGGTCGAAGCGTTCTCGCGATTCATCAAGAGGGATCCCGCCGCATGTCGCGACTTTCACTTGGTCATTGCGGGGCCTGCGGAGAGCATCTTTGCGAAGCGGGTCAAAGATCGTGCGGAAAAACTTGGGCTTGGCCTTCGGATCACTTGGGCAGGCATGTTGCAGGGCGAACTGAAATGGGGAGCCTTTCGGGCAGCGGAGGCGTTTGTGCTGCCATCTCACCAGGAAAATTTTGGGATCTCCGTCGCCGAGGCGTTGGCCTGCGGCACGCCGGTCCTGATTTCGAATCGCATCAACATCTGGCGCGAAATCGCGGACTGCAAAGCCGGGTTCGTCGGCGACGATGACCTACCCGCGACGCTCGCGTTACTGAGGCAGTGGGCGGAATTGAGTGAAGCGCAACGCACGGAGATGAGCCGGGCCGCCCGGTGCTGCTTTGAGTCGCGGTTCGAGATTAAAAAAGCCGCGCAATCTTTCTTGGCGACGCTTGCCGACGTCGTGGAGATATCTCGGTCAGCGCGTTCGCTGAAGGATTAGCGAACGTTGTAAATTCGCTTGCCCACGGTCGGGAGCGGGATTACACAAACCGCCGTGATCTCTCTGCATTGGTGGCGTAATTAGCCGGGCTCGCTCCGAATGCTTTCGGAGCAGTCGTCGCACCGATGCGCCGAACTTTTCCGCCCGATGATTCCCACTTTCCGGATCATCGGGCTTTTTCTTTTTGTTAAACAACCCAATGAATCTCGATTTCAAATACAACTCAGACGGATTGATTCCGGCGATCGTGCAGGACGCGACGAGCAAGCGCGTGCTGATGATGGCCTGGATGAACCGCGAGTCGCTCGCGAAGACCGCGGAGAGCGGCCTGATGACCTACTGGAGCCGTTCGCGCAAGGAACTCTGGCTCAAGGGCGCCACCAGCGGCCACAGGCAAAGTGTGGTCAGATGGTTCGTGGACTGCGACGCGGACACTCTGCTCTTCGAAGTCGAGCAAACCGGCGGCGCATGCCACACCGGCTATGAGAGCTGTTTCTTTCAGCAACTGGAACGCGACGGATCGCCAGTGCGGATCGCCGAGGAAAAGCTTTTCGATCCCGGGAAGACCTACGGGTGATAGAGGAGAATGAGCGCGCATTTATTCAAACCAAGCCGCGAGGAGTTTCGCGAACTGGCGAAACGCGGGAACTTGATTCCGGTTTACACGGAGCTGGTCGCGGATGCGGAAACGCCGGTGTCGGCCTTTTCAAAAATCGACGCGGGCGGGTATTCGTTTTTGCTCGAATCAGCCGAGCACGTGGATCGCGGAGGTCGTTTCTCGTTTGTCGGAAGCAACCCGAGGATCGTGTTTCAAAGTCGCGACCGGAACATTCGCATTTCAGAAAACGGCGAGGTGCGCGAGTTCGTGACCGACGCCGATCCGCTGAGCGAACTGCAGAAACTGATGGCGCGTTTTTGCCCGGTCAGCATTCCCGATCTGCCGCCATTTGTCGGGGGCGCGGTTGGCTATCTCGCTTATGACGTCGTGCGGTTTTTCGAGCCGAGCATCGGAGCTCCGGCCAAGGACGAGCTGCAGCTTCCCGAGTCCGTTTTTTTCATCACGGACACGCTGCTGATTTTCGATCATCAACTGCGCCGGCTGCGAGTGCTCGCGAATGCGCACGTGAGCGGCGATGCCGATCGCGCTTACGACGAAGCCTGCGCGAGCATTCTCGAGATCGTGCGCAAGCTCGAGCAGCCGACGCATTTGCCGGCGATCAACATCCATGGAGATCCCGATCCCATCGCGCCGCGTTCGAACACCACTCGCGCGGAATATGAGGGAATGGTCCGCCAGGCGCAGGAGTTCATTCACGCGGGCGATATTTTTCAAATCGTCCCTTCGCAGCGCTTTGAGACCGACTATGCCGGGGACGCACTCACCTTGTATCGCTCGCTGCGGTTCGTGAATCCTTCGCCCTACATGTTCTGCCTCAAGTTTGCCGGCGAGTTCGCGCTCGTCGGCAGCTCGCCGGAAATCCATGTGCGCGCCATCAACGGCAAGGTGGAGATCCGCCCGATTGCCGGCACCCGCCGCCGCGGAGCCACCGCCGAGCAGGATGAAGCAAATGCATCCGAGCTCCTCGCCGATCCGAAGGAACGCGCGGAGCATTTAATGCTCGTGGATCTCGCGCGCAACGACGTGGGACGGATCGCGGAATTCGGCAGCGTGCGCGTGACTGATTTCATGACGATCGAGAAATACAGCCACGTCATGCACATCGTTTCCAACGTGGTCGGAACCTTGCATCCCGACAAAAACGCCTACGATGTCATGCGAGCGACCTTTCCGGCTGGCACGGTCAGCGGCTCGCCGAAAGTGCGCGCGATGCAAATCATCAACGGCTTTGAGAAAAGCAAACGCGGCACCTACGCGGGCGCGGTCGGGTATTTCGGATTCGATGGCAATTCTGACTCCTGCATCGCGCTGAGAACCGTCGTGCTCAAGGATGGCAAAGCCTTTGTCCAAGCGGGCGCGGGCGTGGTAGCGGACTCAACCCCGGAAGGCGAGTTCAACGAAACCGTCAACAAAGCGATGGGCATGATGCGAGCGATCGAACGTGCCAACCAAGTTGGAAACGGAGGTGAAAAATGATCCTCGTTTTAGATAACTACGATTCCTTCACCTACAACCTCGTCCAATACTTCGGCGAGCTCGGCGCGGAGCCGGTGGTGAAGAGGAATGACGAGATTACTCTCGACGAAATCGCGGCGATGAAACCGGAGCGGATCGTCATTTCTCCGGGTCCATGCACGCCGCGCGAGGCCGGCATCAGCAACGACGTGATTCGGACGTTCGGCAGGACGACGCCGATGCTCGGTGTTTGCCTCGGCCACCAATGCATGGGCGACGTTTTCGGCGGCGAAGTCGTCCGAGCCGAACGGCTCATGCATGGAAAAACGTCACCCATTCTGCACAACGGTGAGGGCGTTTTCAAAAACCTGCCGAACCCGTTTGAAGCGACGCGCTATCACTCGCTCATCGTCAAACGCGACACGCTGCCCGCCTGCCTCGAAATCACGGCCGAAACCGCAGAAAAGGAAATCATGGGATTGCGCCACCGGGAGCTGCCAATCCACGGCGTGCAATTCCATCCCGAGTCCATTTTGACGATCGAGGGGAAGAGGTTGCTGGAAAATTTTCTGCGCTTGTAGCCGGTTGCGGCACGGCCCGTTTTGCTTTCGGCGCTGAATCTGTTTTGATGGGGGCGCATGGCGCAAAGACCCTCGGGAACCATCACCTTTTTGTTCACGGACATTGAGGGAAGCTCGCAGCTTTGGGATCTGCACCGCGCGGCGATGCAGGTCGCGCTCGCGCGGCACGACGCGATCTTGCGCGAGGCGTGTGCAGCCCATCACGGAGTCGTTTTCAAAACCATCGGCGACGCATTTTGTGTAGCCTTCGACACGGCGCACGACGCCTTCACCGCAGCGCTGGAATCCCAGCGGAAGCTGCAGCAGGAGCAGTGGGAAGGAGTTGGCGCACTCAAAGTCCGGATGGCGTTGCACACGGGCGCGGCGGAGCAGCGCGATGACGATTATTTTGGGCCGGCGCTCAACCGCGTGAGTCGCGTGCTCGCGGCCGCACACGGCGGCCAGACGCTGCTTTCGCTGCCGGCAGCCGAGCTGGTCCGCGATCGATTGCCAGATGGCGTTCGGCTGCGCGATCTGGGTGAGCGCCGTCTGCGCGATCTGGCGCGCCCCGAGCGAATTTTTCAGCTCGTGACGAACGATCTGCCATCCGAGTTCCCGCCGCTCCGATCGCTGGAAAGTGTTCCCAATAATCTTCCGGCGCAGCTCACCACGTTCATCGGGCGCGAGCGGGAAATGGAGGAGGTGAAACGCTTGTTAAACACCGTGCACTTGCTCACGCTCACCGGCACGGGTGGCACCGGCAAGACGCGGCTTTCGTTACAGGTCGCGGCGGATGTTTTGGAAAGTTTCGCCGATGGTGTCTGGCTCGTGGAGTTCGCGACCATTGACGACCCGACGCTGGTGCCGGAAACCGTCGCCGCCGCCCTCGAGGCGCGGCAGGAGCCGGCGCTTTCGCTGACCGCCACCCTCACCAATTTCCTTCGCGCCAAGAATTTGCTGATCATCTTCGACAACTGCGAGCACGTGGTCGGTGCGTGCGCAAAGCTGGCGGAGACGCTGCTCCGCGCCTGTCCGCAACTGCGCATCATGGCGAGCAGCCGCGAGCCGCTCGGCATCGCGGGAGAAATGGCCTGGACGCTGCCGCCGTTGTCGGCGCCGCAGGATTACTGGCGCAATATTTCGGCGACCGAAGATGCCGTGGAAAAGTTCACGCAGTTCGAGGCGGTGCGCCTTTTCGTCGAGCGGGCGACTGCGGCCCGCTCAGCATTTGTTTTAACAAACGACAACGTCGTGATCGTTGCGCAAATCTGTTCGCGCCTGGATGGCATCCCGCTCGCCATCGAGCTCGCGGCGGCCCGGATCAAAGTGCTGACATTGCAACAGATCGCAGACCGCCTCGACGATCGGTTCCACTTGCTGACTGGCGGTTCCCGCACGGCGATGCCGCGGCAGCAAACACTGCGCGCGTTGATTGACTGGAGCTATGATCTCCTCACCGAACTGGAGCAGAAGCTCCTCCGGCGGCTTTCCGTCTTTGCCCGCGGGCGGACGCTGGAAGCGATCGAGGCGGTGTGCGCAGGCGAGGGGATCGAGGACTTCGAGGTGGTGGATCTGCTCACGCAACTGGTCGACAAGTCACTCGTGACGGTCGAGAAATCACCTGAGCACGGCGCGCGTTATTTCATCACCGAATCCATCTGGGACTACAGCCGGGAGAAGCTGCAGGCGGCAG
>JAXDQV010000052.1:0-5489 GCA_034667645.1 Chthoniobacter sp. | reverse complement strand
TCATTGTCGCGGCTCGCCATCTTTACCGCCTTCACGATCAGCGCGTCTTCTCCCGCGAGGCCCTCGCGATGACACCGGAGGTAAGTGATCGCCGATTGCGTGTTCATGCAGCGGAGGCGGGCGCATTGCGGCGCAGACGATCGCGTCCTTCGTCCAGGATTTGCGACAACTCTTCGAGTGACGTTTTGAGAATTGCGGCGATTTCCTGCGCCGGAAAAACATCGAGATAAAAAAGTGCAAGCGCGCTGCGACCGGGCTCCGGCAAGGACTGCAACTGCGCGACTATGGCTGGCTGCGCGGCGCTCGCCGGGGCCCGGGTTTTCGCGCAATAATCCCGCAGTTTTCCCACATAAAAAACGAGCCGGCTCCGGGAATTGCGGAATTCCTCCATCTGCGATTCGCATTGCGCGGCCACCGCGATGAGCGCGCGCTCGGCAGCCGCGGTGTCGCCGGTCAGCAGCAGTGCAAAGCGGTAGAGCGGCTCGATTTTTTCGTCGATTAAGGCGGCAAAATCCAAGCGCGCCATCATAGGAGCCGTCCGCCGCGGCACAAGCGCGGAGTGCCGCGGTTCGCGGACTTGCGTGCCCGCGTTTTTCTATGGATGCTCCGCTTTCACGCCATGGCCGACCGCAAGAAAATCGTTTTCGTGTGCACGGGCAACATCTGCCGCAGCCCGATGGCGCAAGGACTTTTTCGCGAGCTGGTAAAAGACCGCGACGATCTGGAAGTCGTCTCCGTGGGAGTGGGCGCGAACTTCGGCCAACCCCCCAGCCAGCATGCGCTGAACGTCCTGCGCAGCTCGGGCGTGGACATTTCGCGCATCCGCAGCCAGCCGCTGACGGCGAAGATCGCAAACGAAGCCGATTTTCTGTTCGCGATGACTCGCTCGCATCTCGACACGATCCATCTGCTTTTTCCCGAAGCGGCTGAAAAGGCTTACCTCGTCTGCGAATTCGACGAGCAGCTCGCCCGGCATTCGCTCGACATTCCGGACCCGATCGGACTCGGCATCGAAGCCTATTTGCAATGCCGCGATCTTTTGGAAAAGGCGCTCCCCAGCGTTCTCGAGTTTATTGACCAGTCCCAACCAACCACGATGACCACACCCCCACTCTCCTCCGCGACCAAGCCGTTGCGCGTTGCTCTCGGCGCCGATCACGGCGGTGTCGCGCTCAAGCGCAAGATTCAGAATTATCTTAGCGGAAAAGGCATCGTCGTTTCCGACTTCGGAAGCTTTTCGGACGAGTCGGTGGATTATCCCGATTATGCGGATGCCGTCTGCCGAGAAGTCGCCGCCAACCGTTACGACTACGGCATTCTCTTTTGCAAAAGCGGCATCGGCATGAGCATTGCCGCGAACCGGCATCCGCAGATCCGCGCCTCGCTCGTGAGCAGCGAAGAAGACGCGCGTGTGACGCGGCAGCACAACAATTCAAATATTCTCTGCCTGGCCGCGAAGGATGTCAGCGATGACAAGGCGCGTCGGATCGTGGACGCTTACCTGAACACGGATTTCGAGGGCGGCAGGCACGCACAGCGCGTTGGAAAACTGGAGCAAATGTCCGCGCCAAAGCCTTCGCGTGGAGCGCTCGCGGAGGTTGATCCCGAGATCGCGGCGGCGATTGACGCGGAGGCGAAGCGGCAGTTTGAAAACATCGAGTTGATCGCGAGCGAGAATTTCACCAGCCGCGCGGTGATGGAAGCGCAGGGATCCTGCCTCACCAATAAATACGCCGAGGGTTATCCGGGTAAACGCTGGTATGGCGGATGTGAAAATGTCGATGTGGTGGAGCAACTCGCCATCGATCGCGCACGGCAGTTGTTTGGCGGCGACCACGTCAACGTCCAGGCGCACAGCGGTTCCCAGGCAAACATGGCCGTTTATTTCAGCGTGCTCGCAGTCGGCGACAAAATCTTGACGATGGATCTTGCGCACGGTGGCCATCTCACGCACGGCAACAAGGCGAATTTCAGCGGCCGTTTTTTCGAAGTATCCCATTACGGCGTGAGCCAGGAAAACGAGCGAATCGATTACGACGCGCTCGCAAAACACGCGGAGGAATTCCGACCGAAAATGATCACCGCAGGCGCCAGTGCGTATCCGCGCATCATCGATTTTGAGCGGATGAAATCGATCGCGGATTCCGTCGGGGCGATGCTTTTCGTGGACATGGCACACATCGCGGGGCTCGTTGCAGCCGGCGTTCATCCGAGTCCGGTGCAGCACGCCGATTTTGTCACCACCACCACGCATAAAAGCCTGCGCGGTCCACGCGGCGGCATCATTATTTGCCGCGAAAAATACGCGAAGGGAATCGACTCGCAAATGTTTCCCGGCATCCAAGGCGGCCCGCTCATGCATGTGATCGCGGCGAAAGCGGTTTGTTTTCAGGAGGCGCTCCGACCGGACTTCCAGGACTACCAGCGGCAGATTGTCACAAATGCGAAAGCGCTCGCGGCACAGCTCGTCCACCAGGGTTATCGTCTCGTCAGCGGCGGGACGGACAACCATCTGATGCTGGTTGATTTACGGCCCCACAACATCACCGGCAAAGAAGCATCCGACATTCTCGATCACGCCGGAATCACGGTGAATAAGAACAGTATTCCGTTCGATACAGTGTCCGTCTTCAAAGGGGGCGGCATCCGCGTCGGCACACCGGCGGTCACGACGCGCGGGATGCGCGAGGAGGAGATGATGGAGATCGCGGATTACCTTCACGCCGCGCTCACCAGCGGTGGAGATGAAGCCAAGCTCTCCGAGATCCGGCAGCAGGTGCGCGCACTGACTTCTCGGTATCCGCTGCCAGGCTGATCCGCGCGTGTCGCTCAGCGCGGTGACAAAAAAAGCCGCATCCTGAAACAGGACGCGGCTTGAAGATTTGTTTCTCGCAGCGAAGTTTTAGCCGGCGTTGAAGCGGTGCTTCATCTTATTGCGCTTGGCGGTCGCCTTGGCTTTGCGGCGCGTTTTCTGGGTCGGCGTTTCAAATGCGCGCAGCCGGCGGACTTCGTCCATCACTCCCTCGGCATCGAGTTTGTTTTTCAAACGTTTCAGCGCGCGGTCGATTGGTTCACCTTTGCGGACAATTACTTCTGGCATGATTTTCTCCTGTTAAATGGGTTGATGGTCAAATTGGTCGTGCGAGGGACAAGGCTAGGCGAGAAGAAGGAAGGCGTCAATTCCCTGTTCGACAATCCGCAAGTGCCGCAGTTTTTGCCGTTTACGGCGCCACAGTCTCCGGGTTTTTGGAATCTGCCTGCGCAGAGAGCCGCTCTTTCACGCGATGAAACGCAGGGTCGGAAACTCGGGCGAGGAATGATCGCGCCGAAGTTTTGTCTCCCACCTTTAAACTGATGCGCGCCAGATTTGTGCAGGCGAAATCAGTGTCGCCGCTGATTTCGAGGTAGCGCTTCCACGCTTTCAACGCGTCATTCCAGTCGGGTTTCGCAACGGTGTAGAAAGCCATGGCGTAAGCTTTCGCAAGCTCCGCGTTCAGTGGCTCGAGTTCATTCGCAGTCCGCATTTCGCTGAGCGCGCGCTGAGCCACTGCGTCGGCCGTCGTGTCGGCGACTTCGTGGCGAAATAGGAAAAGCGCGTTGCCGAGATTGTAATGATAGATCGCTTCCCGCGGCGCGAACCGGACGGCTCTTTCAAAATAGTCACACGCTTTTTTTGCGTCTCCGAGATCAAGCCACGCGTGGCCGAGATGAAAAATGATCCCGGCGTTTTTTGGGTCAATCCCCTCCCCGGCCTGCCATTGCGCAAATGCTGCGTCGCGGCGTTCGATGTCCCAGAAATAAGCGCCGTAAGCCTCCCGCACGCCGGCATCACGCGGATATTTTTTCACGAGTCTCTCGAAAACCTCGCCCACTTTTTCCAGCTCCGCCCGATCGCTGGGAGCTCGCGCCGAGCTTTGGTAACGCGCGATTGCGGCGCTCTCGAGCAGTTGCACCGCGGTCAGCTCATCCTTCACAGATTCCGCGTGCCCGATCAGTGCGAGGGCACAAAGAAGAACGGCGCATCCTCGCAGAAGCATTTCTCAACATCCACGGCTCCGGCACAGCGTAAAATACAATTCCGTGCATAGCTTGCGCGGCCCGTGTTAATTTCCGCCCGGATGATTTCGAAAACGATTTTTGTCGCCGGTCATCGCGGCTTGGTCGGCAGCGCCATCGTGCGGGACCTGGAGGCGCACGGATGTCAGCACATTGTCACGCGGGCGCGGGGAGAGCTTGACCTTCTGCGACTGGAAAACGTGCGTCGGTTTTTTGACGAGACTCGTCCCGCAATCGTCGTGGACGCCGCGGCCCGGGTCGGCGGAATCAAGGCGAACAACGACTTTCCCGTCGAGTTTCTGCTCGAGAACCTCGAGATGCAGAACAACATCGTTCGCTGCGCGCACGAGTTCGGTGCAGAGAAACTGCTATTCCTCGGCAGCTCCTGCATTTACCCGAAATTCGCGCCGCAGCCGATTCCGGAATCGGCGCTTCTGACCGGAACCCTCGAGCCCACCAACGAAGCCTACGCGATCGCGAAGATCGCCGGCATCAGGCTTTGCCAGGCTTATGCGCGCGAATACGGCAGCCGGTTTATCAGCGCGATGCCGACCAATCTTTATGGGCCACGCGACAATTTTGACCTCCAAACGTCGCATGTGCTGCCGGCGCTGATGCGCAAGGTCCACGAGGCAAAGGAAGCGGGTCGCACGGAAGTGGTGATCTGGGGAACCGGCAATCCCCGCCGTGAGTTTTTGCATGTGGACGATCTCGCCCGCGCATGTCGCTTCCTTTTGGAAAACTACGAGTCGCCTGAGATCATCAATGTGGGAATGGGCAAGGACGTCACCATTCGTGAGCTGGCCGAGCTGCTCTGCGAGGTGATTGGCTTCGAGGGCTCGCTGACGTTTGACTCCGAAAAGCCCGACGGGACCCCGAGGAAATTGCTCGATGTTGCGCGAATCGAGGCGCTGGGCTGGTCGCCGACGATTTCGCTGCGCGACGGGATCGCGGAAACGTATCGCTGGTATCTGGAAAACGCGGCGCCGTTGCTCGCGCCCAGCCTCGCCTAATTCGCGCTTGGAGCATCGCCGAAGCGTGCTATTTTGCAGCGCTTATGGACAAACCACAGATCACCGCCTACCTGAAAACCACCTGCGGCTGGAGCAACGGCGTGCGCGCCGTGCTTAAGAAATACGACCTGCCATACACGGAAAAAGACATCATCCAGAACCCCGCTTTTCGCTGGGAGATGGAACAAAAAAGCGGGCAGCCGCTTTCCCCTTGCGTCGAAGTGAACGGCACTTTTCTTGCCGACGTCAGTGGCGACGAAGTCGAGGCGTTTTTGATCGAAAATAAAGTCGTGCGGCCTAATGACGTTGCTGCCGGAGTGCCGACGAACGCGGCCTGCACCGATGCTGAACACGCCGCCATGCAAGCCGGGGCGCCGTTGAAGTTTCAGGCGTAAACGTCGCTCTCGAATTTTTCGAACG
>JAXDQV010000051.1:0-8936 GCA_034667645.1 Chthoniobacter sp. | reverse complement strand
TTGAATCCCGGCACGCTCATGCGCTCAATAAAGCTGGTATTCCTTCAGCTCGGTGGGGTCGGAGTAGTCGATATTCGATGAGTGTCCCGTTGCGCTCATCGCTTCGATCCTGCACGGCTCTCGGTTTCCGTTCTCGTCAGTCCTATCCTTGATCCAGAACGCAACACTCGATTCCGGATCTGGTTCGATGCAACACCAATAACCACGCAGCCTACTAAGCGCCCTCATGATTTCGCCATCGCACCAAAAGCCTTCCTCCGTTTTGTGTTGCACTAGCCAAGTGAGGATGTCCCCTAGCTTCTCCTGGGCATGGACATGCGGCGGCACGAGACAAGGTTCCCAAAAGCACTGAAGCTTCTTGTGCCTCGCCTCCCTGCCGAGTTGCACCAATCCCGCCATGCAAGCGAGCAATGGTTCCTGCATTTTGTGCTTCGCCATCTCGCACCCCAGCCAATCCAGCGATTCCAGACAACGGTAGAGGAACTCAACGTCACCGCCTCGAATCGCATACTGGCCTAATACTTTGATGGCCGACACGCAATTCGCGACTAGCGGGAGGTCGAGAAATGTAACTTGCGGGCCGAGACGCTCCCGCTCTTCGGCACTCATTTCCCTCACGTGTTTTGCTGTTGCGTTGGTGAATGCATGGATCGCGTTCAGCCCTTTCACAGCATCGTAAGACTTTCCTCCTACGAGCGTTTCCTTGCCGATGAATTCGATCATCTGGAAGAGATGTTTCGGAAACTTGCCTCGGAAATTTGTCAGGCACTCTGTCGAGGTCAGTTCCACGCAAAGTCGGTTATTCGCGGCCTCCATAAAGACCCGATCCGACGACGACTTTCCAATAGTCATCAACACACTTTGCATGCGTCGTGAAGCGATGTCGCGCAGGCCGCTTAGTGTTCGCGCATCCAGCCCCTTTCGTTCGCTCACCAGCGATTTCAAAATCTCGAAGCACTTGTCGAAGGACACGGAAAAGACGGCGAAGTCGTGCATATCCACAGCGACCGAAAGGACCGTCATCAAACGGTCCCACATTCCGCCAGTCGTGGTCTCAATCACCATCGGTCGATGCGACATCATGTGCATCGGTAATTTGCCCAGCGGCACTAACTTTTGGGCGTCCTGCCGTTTCCAGTCCTCTTCTACGACATTCGCTAGTCGTTCGCGGTAAGATTCGATGGCATTATCCGTGTATTCTGCGCTCAAAACTCGCACAGGATCGAGAACCTCGGCTGTGAGTAAGTAGGCGTGAATCGCGAGGAACGCGACCCACGGAGCCACCACAAGGGCTGCATGCCACAGCGAACCGGGCAAAACCAGGAATGACAATGCAGGCAGAAGCGGAAGGAGCAGCAAGCAACTGAAGATTGTCCAGTGCATTCCCGATAAGCGCCGCCACAGCTTGTTGTAGGGAGACAGGTTGTAACCAATGAAGGCGAAGTTGATGGCGAAGAACGCGGTTGCGAAATTCGCCGTCATCAACCACGTTCCGGCCTCTTTGAAGTCGGTCCTGCCCGCCAGTCGAAAGAAAAGAATCGAGAGGCCGAGGGCGGCAAGCGCACCCACCCACCACGTCAAACTTTCCGCGCGCGGGAGCTTCATCGCTAAGGAGTAAACAGCGGGTTTTTGTGAATCACCGCGGCTTCGATCTTCGCGTGGAGTAGTTCCTTTAGGTCGCGTTCCTGTTCGAGCGCACGCACCAGCTCCTCCAGCTTGCACAGAACGATTACCTTGTCGCGCAACGCCTCCTTGCAGTCCTGAATCGCGGCGGCCGTGTTACCGGAATACGAGATGAAGATGCCGCCGGCCATGCTGCGATTGAAGACGCGCACCAAGTGCGACGCGACTTTGTCGCGGCCCAACGGCTCAGCCTCCCATTTCATCTCCGCGAGGTAGAGGGCCGATTTCAGCTCCACCACGCCGTCGATTTGCTCCACGATCCCCGCGCCCTCATCACCCTTCAGTGCAATCGCTTCAGTCACGAGGATGTCGCTGAACTTGAAGTATCGGTTCAGTGCCGCCTCCAGCGCCTTGCCGCGTTTGTAGGGATTGGGCTCGGCGAAGAGCGCGAAGAGCTGCTGTTTGACCGCGAGGAATTCCTCCGACCGTTTCCGCGCCTGATCCGCCTTTGTGGTCTCGACCGACACGCGCTCCTTCCGCTCCTGCTCACGCTCGATATTGATCCGCGTGAAGGTGTCCTTCACGTTCACCACATCACGAATCTGCGCCATCAAGCCCCGCGCCGTCGCCTGGTCATTCTCCCAGCAGAGCGAGTATTCCTGAAACTCAGTCACGCGCCGGAGAATCTCGCGCCGCTCACGCAGCCCGCCTTCCCCCAACTCATTCAGCTTCGTCAGCAATTCCTGAGTCACCCGATACTTGTTGAAGTCGTCTTTGTTGGTCCGGAGGAGCGCTTGATAGGGTGCCAAGAGTTCAGCCCGCACGCCGGCCCCTTGCAGGAACAGCAGCAGATCCTTCTTCGACTTGTTGATCTTCGGGATTGCTTCATTCAGCAGCTTCAGCAGCTCGGGCGGGTAGTGGAAGGTGATGTCCATCACGGTCCTTCTAACACGCGCTCAGCCAGCTTCACCCTCACTTCTCCCGAGAGCAGCTTCGGCAGCAGCGTGTCGCGCAACGCGGCGAGGGTGTGGGATTCGCGGATGTTGTGCGCGGCTTGGGCGAGCCACGGGCGGACGATCTTGGTAAAGCGTTCGACCAGTGGGGCAGGCGGGATGACGGCATCCATGCCGAGCAGACTTTCCGGCATCACGCGCTGATGGCTGCCCGACGTGCCGGTGACGAAAGTTGCGAAGTCACTCGTGAACGCATCGGACGAAAACAGGCAGCACAGAAACTCGCGCGTGATTGGCGATTTCGGCGTCATCACGAGGAACTCGGTGGAGCAAATGGCGCGGCGCTCGCCGCTCAGTTCTGGCATCCAGACGCGCGGTATGCGCGGGTTGAGCTTGGAGACGAGCACGCAATCCGCAGGCACCGGAAACTTGTTGCTCTTGATCGTGCTGCCGAGTTCCGGCTGCGGCTGCCGCCCGTCATCGAAAGCCGGGATGCTGTAGTGGTCGAAAGCCTCGGCCGGAAAATCGCCGGGGTTGATACCGCCCCGACTCATGCTAGCCAGCTCGCTGACTTTGCCCGTTCGCCAGCCGCGCGGAACGGGGCCGAGTTCGGAATCCGCAAAGGCGGCGGGGAAGAGCGCAGCGACCGCAGAAGCGAGGGCGAAGGGTGCGCGCCCGGCGGCTTTCTCCACCACAGGGTCGAAATCCACGAAACACGACTGGAACAGCGCCGCTGCCAATTCATCTAGCGTCCGGTTCATCCGCTGATTCTGCGCAATCCTGTCGTCCAGCGTTCCTAGCACGCGCGCGATTGCTCGTTGTTCGGCGATCGGCGGTAGCGCAAATCCAAACTCTTTGATTTGGCCTGCGCTAATGTGCGGAATGGATGTTCCGGTCTGCACCGCTAGCACATGCTCGGTGAAGTCGGAACTCGCGACGACGAACCCGAGAAAGCGCTGGTCTAAGTTTTTCCGAGCCCGCAAGCGTGCGACCCGTTGAACGAGATAGCATGGCAGATCGTGCTTGGTGATTCTGGCAAATTTCAGACCGGCCTCGATCCAAGGACGATCCATCGCGACAACGACATCTCCCTCGGTCAACGCGTAGTCGCGCACGGGGCCTGTTTTATCCAATGGCCAGTGTTTCGCGTCCTGCCATCGCAGCTTGCCTTGGATCACGTTGTCGCCCCGGACGAGCCGAGGCTGTGTTTGATCCTCCGAGTATTCCGCACTGCGGAATGGAAAACCCGTTAGGAGGTCCACCGCTTCGCCGATAGTAGTGTTCTGCCAGCTAGCCGACATCCGAAAACTCCTCCATCGTCGTCCGCAATGCTGCGGAGAGTGCATCCGCCTCGTCGAGTTCCTCGCGCAGTCGGCTTGCAAGTTTTGGGAATCGCTCCTCGAATGGCTCGTCCTCCCCGCCATCATCGCCCGCACCGACATAGCGGCCTGAGGTAAGGACGTAGCGAAAATCGCGAATTCTCTCCACGCTTGCGGTGCCGCAGAAGCCCGGCTCGGCGGAAGGTGCGCCCGTTGTCCGAAACTGTCGATAAACGCCTGCGATGCGATCGATCTCCTCGCCGGAAAGCTGTTTTTGTCTGCGCGAC
Source organism: Chthoniobacter sp. (assembly GCA_034667645.1). Classification (GTDB taxonomy): domain Bacteria; phylum Verrucomicrobiota; class Verrucomicrobiia; order Chthoniobacterales; family Chthoniobacteraceae; genus JAJPJG01. The sequence continues at coordinate 4,754 of JAXDQV010000051.1, read as the reverse complement.
CCGGGAATGAGCGAGCTGAGTTTGCGACCGTCAATGAAAAGCACTTCGCCTTTGCGTTTGCGGAAGCCGTGGCCGCCGCCGCGGTTCTTGCTCAGGAACCAGAGCGCGCAGGGAATCGGCGTATTCGCAAAGAGTTGGCCGCTGAGCGTGACGACACAATCGACGTAGTCGCCTTCGATCAGAGCACGTCGCACGGCTAGCCGCGCGGTCTCATTGCTCGACAGTTCGCCTGTGGCCATGACGAACCCAGCGGTGCCGCCCGCTTCACGCGCGGTGGGGTCTTTCAAATGCGAGAGGAAATGGAGCATCCACATCGTGTTTGCATTGCGCGCGGAAAGCGGGAGCGGCTCCGTCCTGCCCGGCAGACGTAAGCGCGCATCCTTCGGGTCGATGCGGTCGGCGCCCCAGCCCTTCTCGCCCTTCGCACCATCATTGAACGGCTGATTGGCGAGGATGTAGTCGGCCTTGAGGTCGGCGTGCTGGTCGTTGTCGTAGGAGCTGCCGAGGCGGATGTCGCCGTCGAGGCCGTGGATGAAAAGGTTCAGCCGGCAGAGGCGATACGTGAAGTCCTTCGCCTCCTGCCCGCAGAACGAGAGCTTGCCGCTGTGATGCGCGAAGTGGTCGCTCTGCACGAACATGCCACCCGAGCCACAGCACGGGTCGAACACTTTCCCCTCCGTCGGCTCCAACATCGCGACGAGCAGCTTCACGATGCTCTCCGGCGTGAAGTATTCGCCGCCGCGCTTGCCCTCCGACGAAGCGAACTCGCCGATGAAGTATTCATAAACGCGCCCGAGCTTGTCGATGCCGCCCGCCTCGAAGCGGAAGATGTCCTTCGAGAAAAGATTGATGAGCCCGGCGATGTTCTCCTTGTCGAGATTCGACCCCGCGTAGATCGGCGGCAGCAGGCCCTTCAGCTTCGGGAAGGTCTTCTCCAGCAGCGAGATAATGTTATCGAGCCGCATCTTCACCTAGTCTGTGCGGGCGATCTTGATGATGTTGTCCCAGCGTGCATCCTCCGGGACGAGGAAGACCTGGCTGGCGAGGTAGAGGTCCGGGTCTTCGCGCAGCGTGAGCGCGAGTTGCTCATCGGTCGTGTGCAGGTCGCTCTTCGGATCGGCGATTTCCGCGTCGATCTCCGACCGGCGCTTCTCGTAACGCAGCGAGAGAAATCGCAGGAAAATCAGCGGCAGCACGTAGCGTTTGTAGTCGGCCGGCTCGATGTTCCCGCGCAATGCCACCGCAGCATTCCAAAGCTCCTTGAGGAGTTCGGCGACACCGCCATTTCCGTTCTTCTGCGTGTAGAGTGCTTTCTTCATTCGAGCGTTTGTCGAGCCTCGCGGAGACGAGCCCCGATGACGATGCCAAATAGCATTATTGGTGAGACGACCGCTGTCTCACACCGAGGCGGTGACCCGTATTGTCGGCAACTCCCAGAAGTGCTGATGGTCAGGCTGGGGATTTATTCAGCCTTACAGAAATGGGATTTGCTGCAGACTGTGGCGAAAAAGCTGAACGAATATGACCCGGATGAGATTCAGCCGTGGATAACGTTGGCGTATGCGACACGACGCCTGGATTCAATCGATGCTGCCAAGGAGATATTGCTCGAAGCTCTCGCTCGCCACACCAAAGAACCAGTGTTCCACTTCAACTTGGCGTGTTACGAGTGTCAGCTAGGAGATCTAACCGCTGCCAGGAGTTATTTGGCTGCGTTTGAAATCGACCCGAGATGGCGGTTGTTCGCTCTTGAGGATGAAGATTTGGCACCGTTGTGGGATTTGATAAAACCGACCGAATAACGAGCAACGTTGTATCCTCCAGTGAAGCAATATTTCGAAATTGCGCCGTCAACACTGTCGAGCTAGCGTTTATTTATGCGTTCCATCTGGAAAGGCAGCATCAACTTCGGTCTCGTCTATATCCCTGTGGCGGTTTATCCGGCGACACGCGAGGAAAAGATCAGCTTCAAGCAACTCCGCAAGACTGATCTAAGCCCCATTCGTTACAAGAAGGTGGCGGAAGTGGATCAGAAAGAGGTCCCCGCCGCTGACATTGTGAAGGGGTATGAATACGAGAAGGGCCGCTGGATCACACTCAAGGATGAGGATTTCGAGAAGGTCAAAATCGAATCGACGCACTCAGTGGAGATCACCGACTTTGTCGAGCAGGCGCAAATCAACCCCAAGTTTTTCTACAAACCCTATTTTCTGGAGGCCCAGAAAGGCGGAGAAAAAGCCTATTCTCTGCTACACAAAGCTCTGAGCGATACGGGCAAGATCGGCATAGCGAAGGTAGCGATTTCAAGCCGTGAATATCTGGCGGCGGTGAAACCAGACGGATTGTTTCTGATCCTGGAGTTGATGCATTTCGCCCATGAGGTGTTGGAGCCCGAGACCCTCAAGAGCGCGGCCGAGAAAGAAGTGGCGCCTAAAGAGCTTGAGATGGCCAAGGCGCTCATTGAAACCATGACGACGGAATGGGAGCCGACGAAATATAAAGATCAGTATCAAACAGCGGTGATGGAGATGATCGAAGAAAAAGCTCAGAACCGGTCGAGCTCCAGCAAACCCCAAACGCCGGCTGTAAAGTCAAATGTGGTGGATCTTGTCGCCGTATTGCAGGAGAGCCTTCGCAAGCAATCCGCCAAGCCCAAGACAATGCGGCGCTCGACAGCAACACTGGTGAGGCAAAAAAAGCGGGCCGCTTAGACTCAGCCAATCGCAGAGGGGAGGGAATGGCATTTCAGGTAGATCGTCCTCGTTCGTAACTAGGAAAGAGTTCAGACTTCGTCTGGCTCTTTTAACACCACCGAGAATTATCCACAAATCGCCAAGCGTTTGTGGTGACGTGCCACTGTGGATGGGCTATAAGTCGAACATGTTCAGATGGAGGGTCTATTTGTTCGCTTGCGTAGCATTGACTCTGTCTGTGCACGCACACTCGCAAGGCGAGTGGGCACCTCAACTTGCGGATAAACTGCAGAAAGCTCTGCGCAGTAAAGATAATGGCGGGAGGAATAAGGTTTCCGCAGCCGAAGTGACTAAATGCGTCGCTGAGATCCAGGACGCTGTCGAGCAGCAAGATCCAGAGCGAGCCGAAAAAGTCGCTACGGAACTTGAGACATTGGGTGCTTCAAGTGAGGTGCGTGAGCTTTGTGGGGCGTTAGTTGGCGCTATCAAAAAAGAACGCTCCATTCGCGATGAGGACATTTCTCATCGAGTTGACATGGCTATTGAAAACGCACGAAATTCCTGCCGGAAAGCCAAAAATGAGTTTGAACTCAACCAAGTGCTCCTCGACCTCCACAGTTTTCAGAACGAGCTACAGAATTATCCTTCAGAGCTAAAAATCCAAGGATGTCTCACCAGGCTGCAGCTAACATCAGGGGCAGTAGACTCTTGGCAGAACATGGTGGCATTCAATGATGCGGGATATACCCACCGTGCCGATGCTTTCGCACCGGACTTACCGCTTTCATTGAGGGCCAAGAGAACTTTGATGGCATTCGCAACATCAATGCCGTTCTGAACGCTGATGGAAGTGCCGATGTCATTTGGGAAAACGCAGCTGGGGACGATAGCGAAATTACGCTTCGAATCAAAGGCAGGAATGGTGAGTGGATTCCGGTGGCCAAAGTTCCAGCGGGAACAACTAACTATCATATACCGGCTAATAGTCCCTACGGCCTGAATGACATGTGGGGAGCAAAGTTTCACGGGAAATAACCGAAAGTTCAACGAGCAGGTGTAGGAGAAGGAATTTCTTCTTGCGGAGTTAACGTGGGTGTTTGTCGTGCCGGTGATTCTGATTGAATGGCCGATGCCGAAGGTAAAGCAACTGGAGGTGTCCGGTTGACCCTAGGTGGAAAGTTTGGCGGATAACGATTGGGGGCAGGGGTTGGAGCGGGTGGATTAAGCACACGCTGCATCCCTTCCTCAAAATCGGCTGGATGGTTCGTCTTAATCGTTGCCAGCCGGTCACGGACAACATCGACGGGAACCACCTTTTCAGTGTCTCTTAGAGAGTCCTGATATGACACAACCGCAGATGAATATTGCCCTGCTTGCTCTTGGTTTTGACCTATGACAAATGATCTTAACGGCATCCATGGAGATACCGATGAAGGTCCATTAATTGACGAGTTCCTAGTGGCAATGGTTCGAGATGCCTCTACCGCTTTCAGAAGCGCAGGCCAATTCTTCGCCTCTTTTGCGCGCGCGATGAGTCGATCCAAAAACTGACCGATTGTTTCATTCGGTTGTGGATGCTCTTCCAATCCCAAGTATCTGGAAAGCGCCAACGATATCAACTCTAATCGTAACGCGACAAAGCGAGATGAGTTCTCAAGGAGGTTTATCGGCGTGCTTACCCCTGCCTCGATTTGTTTGTAAATCGAATTTAAACCATCCAGCTCCGAGATAATGGCAGGATCTACATTCAGGGAAAACTCCTGACGTAAGGCTTTAAGTTGGTCAATGGCCGACGTAATATCAGCTGGATTTACTAACGCTGAGCAAATAGCCACGGCCTTATCTGGAATCAATGAAACAGGCGTCGGTTTCGCTTTGGCCTCAGCTTCATAGAGGGCTTGTAGTCGCGAAAGTATTTCTGAGCGTGGGATGATTGGATAAGAAGTGCTCTCTCCCAAGTCGGACAGTATTTTTCGAGCTGCCTTTACGTTATCGGCATGCATTTGGGCGAGGAAATCCTGCCAGAGCGGGATAAAGTGAATTGCTGCATCCATTTTCGAA
>JAXDQV010000050.1:0-8460 GCA_034667645.1 Chthoniobacter sp. | reverse complement strand
CCCCGGGCGAAGTGTATTTCGCCGCGGAAAATCCGAAAGGCGAGCTCGGCTTTTACATCAACTCCCGCGGCGGCGGCACTCCGCATCGTCTGAAAATCCGCGCCCCTTCTTTTTGCAACCTGAGTATTCTGCCGGCGATCCTGCCCGGACACATGATGAGCGATGTCGTCGCGATTCTCGGCTCGCTCGATTTCGTGATGGGGGAATGCGACCGATGAGAATTTCGTCGCTGGTTTTTGCCACATTGCTGGGTCTGACTGCCTGCGGCAAACGGATCACCAACGCGAACATCGATGCCGTCAACGGCGCCTTTGATCGCGCCGAGAATGCGCCGCGCGCGGAAGGAGTTGACCACGGCGTCTCGCCAAAGGAGGTCGAGTCGATGCTCGGCGTGCCGACACGGGTCGAAAGTTTCAAAATGGAAATTCAAACTCGCAAGCCCGTCGTCGAGGGCACGCGCTATATTTACGAGCAGGATGGACAAGCGGTGGTGCTCCACTTTGTGGATAACAAGCTGATTTCCAAATCGCCTTACTTCGGTGAGAAATCGCCCGATAGCCCCGAGGAAAAGAAATGACGATTCCCGCCGATTTCGACGCGCAGATCGACGAGGTGATCACGCACTACCCAGTGTCGAAGCGCAGCGCCTCGCTCCCGCTGCTGCATCTGTTTCAGGAAAAATTTGGCTACATTTCCGATGAGTCGATCTCGTGGATCGCGAACAAGCTCGGCCTGCAGCCGATCAACGTTCTCGAGCTCGTCACATTTTATCCGATGTTCCGTCGCCAGCCCGCCGGCGCGACGCACATCCGCGTCTGCCGCACGCTTTCGTGCGCGATGGCTGGCAGCTACGAGCTTCGAGAAAAAATCGCGCGCGCCTGCGGTATCGATCTCCATCCCGAGCCGCATCACGGCGACCAGGAGCACGGCTCGCATCAGGTCAGCAACCCCGAGCACCACAATCCGGTCGCCGTCTCGCCGGACAGAAAATACTCGGTCGAGTTCGTCGAATGCCTCGCGAGTTGCGGCAGTGCCCCGGTCGCAATGGTGAACGATGACTTTCACGAAAACGTCACGCTGGACCGCGTTTCCGATCTGCTCGCGAGTAGCGAATCCGACGCCACGAAGCTGCGGGTCCGCGCTCCGCATCCGCGCGAGAAACGGCTGGTTTTCGCCAACATCGATCGCGATGGCTGGACGAACAGCATCGACAGCTATTTAAACAACGGCGGCTACGAGGAATTAAAAAAAGCGCTCACGATGCCTCGCGCGGGGATCGTCGATGAAGTGAAGAAGTCGGGTCTGCGCGGGCGTGGCGGCGCCGGTTTTCCGTGCGGGGTAAAGTGGGGTTTCATCAAGCCCGACGAAAAAAAGCCGGTCTACCTGATCTGCAATGCAGACGAGTCCGAGCCGGGCACGTTCAAGGATCGCTACATCATTCATCAGGATCCGCACCAACTACTCGAGGGCATGATTATCTCGTGCTTCGCCGTCAACGCGAAGCTCGCCTACATCTACATCCGCGGAGAATTCCCCGAGGGCGCGCAGATTTTGGAAAAGGCCCTCGCCGAGGCGCGCGCGAAAGGTTTTCTCGGCCAGAACATTCTGAGCAGCGGATTCGACTGCGAGATTTACGTCCACCGCGGCGCCGGCGCTTACATCTGCGGCGAGGAAACCGGATTGATCGAATCGCTCGAGGGCAAACGCGCTTATCCGCGCATCAAGCCACCGTATTTTCCGGCGGTGCTCGGCCTTTATCAATGTCCAACAATCGTCAACAACGTGGAGACGCTTTGCGACGTGAAGCACATCGTCAAAATGGGCGGCGCGGAATTTGCCAAACTCGGCAAGCCGAACAACACCGGCACGCGCATTTTGTGCGTGAGCGGCGACGTGCAACGGCCCGGCTATTACGAACTCGAAGTGGGTGCGGTGACGATGGGCGAGCTGATCAACGACATTTGCGGCGGGTTAAAACCGGGACGGAAATTGAAGGCCGTCATCCCGGGAGGTTCATCAGCAAAGGTTTTGCGGGCGGGCGAGCGTTTTAAAATCAAGGAAAAGCAGGCCGACGGCTCGATGGCCGACAAGGAAATCACGCTCGAAAACATTCCGATGGATTTCGACACGCTGGCTGCGTGCGGTTCGATGGCCGGGTCCGGCGGGGTGATCGTCATGGACGATTCGCGCGACATGGTAGGGACGCTGAACAACATCAACGAGTTTTACGCGCACGAGTCGTGCGGACAGTGCACGCCGTGCCGCGAAGGCTCGCTTTGGATGAAAAAAATCACCGATCGCATGCTAGCGGGCGGCGGAGTGGAGCGCGATCCGACGGTGCTCAAAAACGTCGCAGACAATATTGCGGGCCGGACGATCTGCGCCTTTGGCGAGGCATGTTCGTGGCCGACGCAGAGCTTTATCGCGAAATTTAAAGAAGAGTTCGACGCACTTGCGACCAAGCCGCTCCCGCCGCCGACGCCACCCGAGTTTTTATCCGAGCAACTGATCGAGCACACGCGCATCCCGACGACCAAGGAACCGCACAGCGCCGGCCAGGACGAAACGGTCGCAACCGCGGGAAGCACCGCCGCGAAATGAGCACCGAAACCGCAGCTCCCGTGCAAATGCTCAACGTCCAGATCGACGGAGTCTGGATGCAGTTCCCGAAAGGAACGCGCGTGATCGAGGCGTGCAATCAGGCGGCAAAGTTCATCCCGCGTTATTGCTATCACCCGAAGCTTTCGTCGCCGGGAAATTGCCGGATGTGCCTGATCGAAATGGGCATGCCGAAAATGGGGCCGGATCGCAAACCGATCATCGGCGCGGATGGGAAAGCGGAGATCGGCTGGATCCCGCGTCCGCAAATCTCCTGCGCGCAGGACATCGCGGAAGGAATGGGCATTCGCACCGACTCGGCGATGGTGAAGGAATGCCGGCAGGGCGTGATGGAGTTTTTGCTGATCAATCATCCGCTCGATTGCCCGATCTGCGACCAGGCCGGCGAGTGCCGCTTGCAGGAGTTTTCCGTCGAATACGGCAACGGCAAATCGCGCTTTCTCGAGCACAAGGTGAAGAAGCCGAAAAACGTGGAACTCGGGCCGCGCGTGACGCTCGACGCCGAGCGCTGCATCCTCTGCACCCGCTGCATTCGCTTCATGAATGAGGTCGCAAAAGACGACGTGCTCGGCATCGTTGACCGCGGCTCCTTCAGCACGATCGCCTGCCATTCCGAGCGCGCACTCGAGAGCAATTACTCGTTGAACACCGTGGACATCTGTCCGGTCGGCGCGCTCACCTCCACCGATTTTCGGTTCAAAATGCGCGTCTGGTTTTTGAAAGAAACGCGTAGTTTTTGCACGAGTTGCGCCACCGGTTGCAACACTGTCATCGGCTCACGGGAGAACGTGATTTATCGCCAGACGCCGCGTGAAAACAACGACGTGAACTCCGTCTGGATGTGTGATTACGGGCGGTTGAATTTTCATCATCTGCACAGCCCGGAGCGCCTGACGATGCCGATGGTGAAAGGGCCGGCGGGCGGTCATGTGGTCACGTCGTGGGAAGTGGCGATCTCGCGCGCAGCCACGGCATTGAAGAAATTCGCCGGCTTCGAAGTCGCGATCGTCGCCTCGGGCAGGATGACGAACGAGGAGCTTTTTCTCGCGCGTCGTCTCGCCGAGGCGCTCAACGTGCGATTGCACGACATCGTGCCGCACATCGGCGTGGGCGACGACATTTTGCTGAGCGCCGATCGCAATCCGAACACGGCGGGCGCGAAGCTGATGGGGATGACTTCCGAACCGGGCGCGCGGCTTCGTGAGATTTCGACCGGCTTGAAAACGGGCCTCGTCAAAGCGCTCATCGTGTTCGGCGAAGAGGCGACGGAGTTTCTCGGGAACGAAATTGCGAACGCACAGTTGATCGTCGCGATGAACACTCTTCCCAACGCCACGACGAAGCTTGCGCACATTGTTTTGCCGGGCTGCGGCTTTGCGGAGAAGCGCGGTTCGATGATCAACAAGGACGGACGCCTCCAGCGTTTGAACCGCGCGATCCAGCCCCCGGGCGAGGCACGCGACGACTGGGAGATTCTGCGTGACCTCGTGCAAGGCGCCTCCGGCTCGAACGGCATTTACATGATCGAGGACGTCTTCAAGCAGATGTCGGCGGCGGTCCCGGCACTGGCGAACTTGAGCCTGAGCAAGATCGGCGACCTCGGCGTGCAGCTTTTGCCAAAGCCCGCGAATCAAGCCGCAGCGCGGTTGGACGCGGATCAACCCGTCGCGAAGACGCCGTAGGATTATGGACACGCTGCTTTCACTCGACTGGTTTTTGATCGCGACTTCGCTGGCGAAAACAGTCTTCGTGCTCTTTTTCGTCGTCCTGCCGATGGTCTCCTACACGGTCTACGCGGAGCGCCGGGTCAGCGCGCTGATCCAGGATCGCGTCGGACCAAATCGCACCGGGTTTCCGACGACGTTGCTGGGATTTAAAAAGGACATTTCTCCGTTCCTCGGCGGACTCGGCCAGCCGATCGCCGATGCGGTCAAACTGCTGACGAAAGAAGACTTCACGCCCGCGCACGTGAACAAGTTCTACTACTGGATTGCGCCCGGACTCGGCATCGCCGCGGTCATCGTCACGCTGGCCGTCATTCCATTTGGCAGTTCCTTTCTCGGCGTGCCGATGGTGATTGCAAACGTCAACGTCGGCCCGCTTTTCATCTTCGCGATTTCCTCGCTAAGTGTTTACGGCATCGTGCTCGCGGGCTGGTCGGCGAACTCAAAATATTCGTTTCTCGGCGGGATCCGCTCGAGCTCGCAGATGATCAGCTACGAGCTCGCGCTCGGCCTTTCCGTCGTCCCGTTGTTCATGATTTTGGGACGCCTGAATCTGCCGGAAATCGTAAACTACCAGCGCGATCACGGCTGGCTGCTCGTTCCCTTTACCGACGGGCATTTGTCGAAACTGGAGATCCTTTTGTGGATTCCGATCTGCATCTCATTTTTCGTTTTCACCATCTCGATGTTCGCCGAGACGAACCGCCTTCCCTTCGATCTGCCCGAGGCGGAACAGGAACTCGTTGGCGGCTATCACACGGAATACTCGTCGATGAAGTTCGCGCTCTTTTTCCTCGGGGAATATGCCGCGATGATCGCCGGCTCGTCGCTTGTCGTGACCCTTTTCCTTGGGGGCTGGCACCTGCCGTTTATTCCCGATGGGGCAGGGCAGGGGGGCCTGGAATTTCTTCACCGCTTGCCATCCTGGATCTGGGGCCTGGTGAATATCACCGCGTTCTTTGCGAAAGTCGGCGTGCTGCTTTTGTTCTTCATCTGGGTGCGCTGGACGCTGCCGCGTTTCCGTTACGACCAGCTCATGCGGCTCGGCTGGATTTTCTTTTTTGAAATCGCGCTGGTGAACGTGTTTGTGACAGCGGGAATCCTCGCGCTTTTCCCGAACTGACATGGCCTACATCGTTCATCGTCCCAAGCTCACCTTCGCGGAAAAACTCTACCTGCCGCAGGTCGTGGCCGGTCTCGCGATCACGTTCAAACACTTAAAGAACATGCTCCTCGGCCGCACGAAAGTCGTGATGCAATACCCCGAGGAAAAATGGGACTCGAGCATGCCGGCGCATTATCGCGGCGCGCCGACGCTCGTGCGAGACGAGCAGGGCCGCGAGCGCTGTGTGGCGTGCCAGCTTTGTGAATTCATCTGTCCGCCGCGCGCGATCACCATCAAGCCGGGTGAGATTCCGGCGGAGAATAAGTGGGCGAAGGTTGAAAAATTTCCGCAGGCTTTCGACATCGACATGATCCGCTGCATTTACTGCGGCCTGTGCGAGGAAGTCTGCCCCGAGCAGGCGATTTTCCTGCGAAAAGATTACGCAATCACCGGCACCACGCGCGCGGAAATGGTCCACGACAAAACGAAGCTCTACGAGCTGGGCGGAGTCATGCATGGCGTCGTCAACAAGTGGAATTCACTGAAATGACGTCGCTGCCTTTTCGCACGAACCGGGGTTTCCGTATGGGCGCTTTGTGTCTGTGGCTGATGGCGGGTCAATCACTGCTGGCCGTCGATTGGCCGGCGGTGCAACGCACGGCCGGCGAGGCAACGGTCGTCAATATGAAGGCAGAACCGCTGGTGGAAGGGGGTTACTGGTCGAAGGTCCCGAAGAAGTTTCTCGAATTGAAGGCGCAAATCTTTTCCGACGAACACGGAAAGAAAACCAACGGCGTCGCTGACCTCACGGTAACGAAGGAGGGTTGGATTTTTGTCGCCTGCGATTACGGCTACGAAGGAAATCAGCAAGGGGGCTGGATGGACGAACGCTGGGAGGAAAAGGATTTCAAAAAACGCGGCTGGTCCGTGCTCGGAAAAGCGGAAGGCGCGCTCGTGGACAAAGGAAACCGGGAGTGGGTGGTTTTCGCAAAACACCTCAAAGCCGGCGAAACCCTGCGGCTGAGAGCCAATAAATACAACGCACCCCACGTGATTCTCGTGACAGGCGAGTATTCTCCGTTTTCTCCCAAACCCTGACCGTCCACTGAAGATGTCGCCCATTCTTTTTTGGATTTTTTCATTGTTGATGCTCGGTTTCGCGGCGTCCGTCGTGGTCAACCGCCACCCGGTTGCGAGCGCGATGAGCCTCGTCGTGTCGTTCATCAGCCTCGCGGCGCTTTACGTTTCGCTCGATGCCTATTTCATCGGGACGATTCAGGTTTTGGTTTACGCGGGCGCGGTCATGGTGTTGTTCCTTTTCATCATTATGCTGCTCGATCTCCGGGTGGAGCAGAGGCGTCGGATCAACGCCGTGGCGACCATCGGCGGTTCACTGGTGGCGATCGCATTTGTCGTTCAGCTCATGGCCGTCATTCATCGCCTGCCGGGCGGCAAGCAGCCTTTCCCGCCGCTGCAAGCGGGCAATCTCGATGACGTGCGAAACATCGGGACCACGCTTTTCACCGCCTTCAACCTGCCGTTTCAGGTCGTCGGCGTGCTGCTCCTCGTCGCGAGCATCGGCGTCGTCGTGCTGAGCAAGCGCGAACTCAAATGATCACGCTCAACGACACGCTCCTCGTCAGTGGTTTGCTTTTCGCGATCGGCTTTGCGGGCGTAATGCTGCGGCGGAATATCATCATCATCTTCATGTGCCTGGAGCTCATGCTCAACGCGGCGAATCTCTCCCTGGTCGCGTTTTCCCGTTTCCAGGTCGGGCCAAGCGGCCTGCCAAACTATAACGGCCAGATGCTCGTCTTTTTCATCATCACCGTCGCCGCCGCCGAGGTCGCAGTCGGTCTCGCGATCATCGTCGCGCTCTACCGCGCCCGCCACACCACGCACGTCGAGGACATCAGTTCGATGAAATTCTAGGATGGCTCTTCCCTGGATCATTCTCCTCGCGCCGCTGTGCAGCGCGGTGATCATCACGCTCGCCACGCAGCGGTTGCGCAACGTCAGCGCGATGATTTCCGTGTCGGCCGTGCTCGTTTCGTTTGCCGGCACCTGCATTTTGTTTTTTCAAAAAGAGCCGGCCGCTGCGGTTCAGGTGCCGTGGTTGAACTTCGGCACCGATTTCTTCGTCCCGATCGGCTTCACGGTTGATCGGCTCAGCAAAGCGATGCTCTTCGTCGTCACCGGCGTCGGCTCGCTGATCCACATTTATTCGCTTGGCTACATGGCCGACGACGAGGGGAAATCGCGCTATTTCGCCGGCCTGTCGCTGTTCATGTTCTCGATGCTCGGCATCGTCCTCGCGAACAACTTCGTGATGATGTTCATCTTCTGGGAACTCGTCGGCGTGAGTTCCTACGTGCTGATCGGGCATTGGTTCGACAAGCCGGCACCGCCCGCGGCCGCCAACAAGGCGTTCATCACCAATCGCCTCGGCGACTTCGGATTCATGCTCGGTATCTTGATGGTCTGGCTCGCGGCTGGGTCGGTGGTCTTCACGGAGATTGAGGCAAATCTCGGCACCCTCACCGCGAACCCGGTTTATCTCACGACGGCCACGTTGCTCGTCTTTTGCGGCGCGGTCGGAAAATCCGCGCAGTTCCCGCTCCACGTCTGGCTTCCCGATGCGATGGAAGGCCCGACGCCCGTCTCCGCGCTCATCCACGCCGCCACGATGGTTGCCGCCGGTGTTTACATGTTGACGCGCGTTTTTTTCCTCATCGAAAACTCGCCACACGCGCAGGACGTCATTGCGTGGATCGGCATCATCACCGCAGTTCTCGCGGCGTTGATGGCGACCCAGCAAAACGACATCAAGCGCGTGCTCGCCTATTCCACGCTCTCGCAACTCGGCTACATGGTGATGGCAGTCGGCGTCGCCTCGAGCCACGCGGCGATGTTTCATCTTTTCACGCATGCGTTTTTCAAGGCGCTGCTTTTCCTCGGCGCCGGCTCGGTCATCCATGCGCTGCATCACGAGCAGGACATGTGGAAAATGGG
>JAXDQV010000049.1:0-17015 GCA_034667645.1 Chthoniobacter sp. | reverse complement strand
ATGGCGTCTGGAGGCGGCGGGGCGATCGCAATCGACGACGCGGGCGGCACGGTAACGATCGACAAAACCATCATCATCGCCAACCAAGCCAACGAGCTGAAGGGAATCGCGAAAGGCCGGAACAAATTGTGAGCATCGATGGTCAGTTTTACTTTGGTTCCGCCATCAATCGTGAGGCTGTCGGTGATATCAGGCAGAGGAGACGCGAGATTGACGATCCCGTGCAGTCCCGTCTTGAGGATGATCGTATCTTCGCCCGCCGCCGCATTCGCCTTGGTGATCGCGTCGCGCAAACTCCCGTCGCCAGCATCGGTCAGGGTCGTCACGATCAGGGTCGCGGGAGCGATCCGCGCTTCGAGGCGTTCGATGACTGCGGACTGGGAGGTTTTGAAGTCCGCGGGACACAGGGGGAGATCACATGACTGTTGCATGCTCTCCTCCTGAGCGATTTTCATTCCACGCCGACACCGGGCGTGGAGAAGCCGCGCCCTAAGTGACTTCCCGCGGGATTGGCACCGCTTCGCAATGCTCGCGCCAGCCGGGAAAATTCCACTCGTTCGGAAATCCCCGGCACTGCTTTGGCTTGGCCTGTTGCACTGTGCAATCGCGACCATTGAGGAAAACGCATTCGCCATTGGGCTTGTCCGTCAAGGCAAGCCCATCGCGATACTGCCGCAGTCGCGTGTAGTGCTGAATGAACTCGTGCTCGCCCATTTCCAAAAACCGCGCGAGCGCCGTGATGTCCTCATTCACCAGTTTCACGAAGCCCGGCCAGCGACAACAGTTGGTGCAGCGCTGGCAGGCGTAAATTACATCCCTGGTCATCCGATTGATGCGCCCAGATTGGGAAACGCCGGCGCGCTTAGAAATGCGACAGCAGCTCGCTCTTCGGAATTTTCGTCAGATCCGAGGTCACGTTTTTCTTCAGCGTCGCGCGCGATTTTGCGGTGAGACCTTCGAGGATGCGCGCGTTGATATTGCTGCTCGCGGCGAACTGCCACATCGATTCGTCCGCCACCAATTGATCGATGCGCTCGGCGATCTGTTTCACCTGCCGGCGATCCATTTCCGAAAGCAGATTGTGGTTTTCGCCGATCGACATTCCGCCGCCGGCGTTCGGAAAACGTCCGGCCTGGTCGGTTACCTTGTCCTGCAACCGCCCGTGCGCGTCGATAAGATCCACTTCGTCCACGAGCTCGAGGCGCGGAGTTGTTTCCATCGGATCGCGTCGCACGCGATAAGCTTTCAGGTGGCCGAGATCAGCGAGAATGATGAGCTTTTCTGCCATAAGGATTCTCCAGTCAAAGGGATGCGAACTGCGAAGGAGGAATACGCGAAAATGAATACGCAGTGCGAGCTTTGAATGCGCTTTTGCTCTGCTAAAAAAGCCCGATGTTCGAGCATCGCCGCCAGCCACTGCTGTCCCGCGCGCAATATTTCGAGAGGCTTGCGCGGAACGCCGGCTTCGCGCTCATCGTCACGTCCGCCACGCTGGGAATCGGCGTCGTGGGGTATCACGCACTCGACGGGCTCGCCTGGATCGACGCCCTGCTGAATGCCTCGATGATTCTGGGAGGGATGGGCCCCGTCGATGCGCTGCGTAGCGACGCGGCGAAAGTGTTTGCCTCATTCTATGCGCTCTTCAGCGGGCTGGTTTTCATTGGCATCGCCGCGCTGCTTTTCGCGCCGATGGTCCATCGCCTGATGCATCGCTTCCACCTGGAGACCGAAGACGATGCGCCTTCGGTGGAGAAAAAATAACGTGCGCGTGCTTTCTGTTGATCCGTCGCTGCGCAGCACCGGCTTCGCTATTTTGGAGAAAAACGGCGGCAAAGTGCGTGCGGTCGAATTCGGTCTGATCAAAAACGCGGATCGACTGCTGCCGTCCTCTTGCCTCGTTGCCATTCATGATCGGCTCGCGGAGTTGATCCAGAAACATGAACCCGATTGCGCGGCGGTCGAAGGCGTCATCTTCGTGCAGAGTTATCGCACCGCCATCACACTGGGCGCAGCCCGTGGCGCGGCCCTGCTGGCGCTCGCCGAGCGGGGCGTGCCTATTTTTGAATACGCGCCGCGTCGGGTGAAACAGGCTGTGGTCGGCAAGGGCGCTGCTGCGAAAGCGCAAGTCGGTTTTATGGTGCGCGCGCTGCTCGGCCTCACTGAGAATCCTCCTCCCGACGCCGCGGATGCGCTCGCCATCGGCCTCACGCACCTGCAGGCGCACGACACCGCTGCGCGAGGAGCCGGAGCATTGGCGCGCATTTAATTTTAGAATTTTGATTTTGGAATTTAGAATGATGCCGATGCACGCGACCGCCCCCGAATCGGAAGCAGTAGTTGGGAAGCCGAGGATCGAAACGCGCTGGCTGGGCCGCGTAGCCTATCCCGAAGCTCTCGCGCTGCAGGAAGAACTCGTCCGGGAGCGCGCCGAGACGATCCAAAATCCAAAATCCAAAACCCAAAACCGCGACGTGCTTCTCCTCCTCGAGCACGATCCCGTTTACACGATCGGTCGCACGCCGGATCAATCCAGCCTTCGCGATCCCAGCCAGCTTCCTCATCCCATTGTGCAAACCAATCGCGGCGGCCAGGCAACCTTTCATGGACCGGGCCAGCTCATCGGCTACCCCATTCTCGACCTGCGCGAGCGCGGGGAGGATTTGCACCGCTACCTGCGCACGCTCGAGAACATTCTGATCGAGACGTGCCGTGTTTTCGGAGTCGCCGCACATCGGCGCGAAAAGCTCACCGGCGTCTGGGTCGAGGATCGCAAAATCGCGAGCATCGGCGTCGGCATCCGCAACTGGATCACCATGCACGGCTTCGCGCTCAATGTCTGCGGCGACCTTTCCCCCTTTTCAGCGATCACGCCCTGCGGCATTGCCGGCGTGCAGATGACCAGCCTCGAGCGAGAATCCGTAAATGCCGCGAGCGTCGAAACCGTCGCCGCGGCGGTCAGCGAGATCTTCGCGGAGCAGATATAAAACGCGTTCAGATCCCGGCCGTCCTGGCCAAAAAAATCGCCGCCCGTTTCCGAGCGGCGATTTACATTGGTTTGCTAAAATGGCGCGTTAGCGGCCCCGGCCTCCACGATCGCCACGCGGGCGCTCGAAGCGGTCTCCTCCGCGGTCTTCCCGGCGCTCGTAGCGCTCGCCCCCGCCGCCGCCTTCAGCGCCGTATTGGCTGCCGGCAGAGAGCGCGGCTTCCGTGGGGCCCGCAGCTTCATCGCGCTCTTTCATGGCGGCTTTCCGGCTGAGCTTGACGCGGCCTTTGTCGTCGATGCCGATGCATTTGACCCAAATCTGGTCGCCGTTGCGGACGACGTCTTCGGTTTTGTTCACGCGCAGGTCCGCAAGCTCGGAGATGTGAACAAGGCCTTCCTTGCCGGGCGCGACTTCGACGAAGGCGCCGAACTCTTTGGTGGAGACGACGCGGCCATGATAGACCTCGCCGATCTCGATTTCCTTAAACATGCCGGCGATGATTTGCTTGGCGCGCTCAAGGGCGTCGCCGTTGCTCGAGTAAATGTGGACGGCGCCGGTGTCTTCGATGTTGATCTCGGCTCCGGTCTCGGCGGTGATGCCTTTGATGGTTTTCCCGCCAGGGCCGATGAGCATGCCGATTTTATCGACAGGAATCATGATCGTTTCAATCCGCGGGGCGTATTGGCTCAGCTGGGCGCGCGGCGCGGAAAGCGCGGCGTTCATCACTTCGAGCACTTTCATGCGCGCATCGCGAGCACGATAGACCGCCTCGGTCATGATGCTGAGAGGGATGCCGGGCAATTTCAGGTCCAGCTGAAAGCCGGTGACGCCGGTGTCGGTGCCGCAGAGTTTCCAGTCCATGTCGCCGAAGTGATCTTCGCTGCCGATGATGTCGGTGAGCATCATGTAACGCTCGAGCCGGCCATCGTCGCTGTATTGCGTCACGAGTCCGGCGGAAATGCCGGCGACCGGTTTTTTGATCGGCACGCCTGCATCCATCAAGGCGAGAACGCCGGAGCAGACGCTCGCCATGGAAGTGGAGCCGTTGGACTCCATCACCTCGCTGCTGACGCGGATCGCATAGGGGAATTTGTCCTCCGACGGAATGACCGCGAGGATCGAGCGCTCCGCGAGCGCGCCGTGGCCGATTTCGCGGCGGTTGAGTCCGCCGACGCGGCCGGTTTCACCGACGCTGAAGGGCGGGAAGTTGTAGTGCAAAATGAAGCGCTTTTCGCTTTCGCCGCCGGTGTAGGCGTCAAGCATCTGGCCTTCGTCGGCGGGCGCGAGGGTCGCGAGCGCGAGGGCTTGCGTCTCGCCGCGTTGAAACAAAGCGGAGCCGTGTGAACGCGGGAGAATCCCGACCTCAGCACTGAGTTGGCGGATGTCGTCGAGCCCGCGTCCGTCGCAACGCGTTTTGCGGTCGAGAATGGAAATGCGGAACGCTTTTTTCTGCAGGTAATCAAACGCCGATGAAACCTCGAACGAGGTTGCTTCCGGGAATTTCGCGAGGATCGCGGCTTTGACTTCGGTCTTCAAGGCATCCACCGCTTTGCTGCGGTTGGCTTTTCCCGATGTGTAGAGCGCCGCTTCGATGCGGTCGCCCGCGACGGAGTAAGCGACTTCCAGCAGCTCGTCTTTAACAACGAAAAGCGGTGGCGTGCGCTTCGGTTTGTTGACGCGCTGCGCCAGCTCGCGCTGTGCCGCGATCATGGTTTGTGCGTGGCTGTGCGCAAACTCCAGCGCTTTGACAAACTCCTCTTCCGGCAGCTCAAGGGCGCTGCCTTCCAGCATGATCACGTCGTTCTGCGTGCCGACGTAAACGAGGTCCAAGTCGCTGTCCGTCATCTGAGCGTGCGTCGGATTGGCGATGAACTCGCCTCCCACACGTCCGATGCGCACCGCGCCGATCGGACCGGCAAACGGGATGTCGCTAACCATGAGCGCAGCACTCGCACCGTTAATGAAGAGCATGTCCGGATCGTTCTCGCCGTCCGCGCTCAACAGAACTCCCATGATCTGGGTGTCGTAAAGATAGCCCTTTGGAAAGAGCGGGCGTAGCGGGCGATCCGTCATGCGAGCAGTGAGGATTTCCTTCTCGCTCGGCCGGCCTTCGCGTTTGAAATAACCGCCGGGAATTTTTCCGACTGCTGCCGCTTTTTCGCGATAATCAACCGTGAGCGGGAACCAGTCCTGCCCTTCTTTCGTCGTGGTCGCCGAGACGGCGGAGACGAGGATGATCGTGTCGCCGCAGCGGACGGTGACGGCGCCGTCGGCCAGTTTGGCGAGTTTGCCGGTTTCGATGGTGATGTCTGTCGAGCCGATGCGGCTCGTTACGTTGTGTTGCATTTTTATTGGATGCGACACCGCTGCGTGAAGCTAGCTCGTAGGTTTTAACCTCGCGGCTCGTCCGCTTTGAAGCTGGGAGGAGTTCGGGGCTAAAACCTAAGACTGGCTTGGCGACAGCGGATGCCGGCTTTGTTCTGTTTCTGGGTTGCTCCGCCGCGGCGACTGCCGAAACGGAATTCTCTGTTCAATCGAACCGAAGTAGTCCGGCCCGAAAAATCGTCTCTACTTTCGCAAATTGAGCTTCTCCAGCACGGATTTATACCGCTCGTTTTCCGTCCGCTTGAGGTAATCGAGCAGGCTGCGGCGCTTGGCCACCATCATGAGCAGGCCACGGCGGGAGCTGTGATCCTTCATGTGCGATTTTAAATGCTCCGTGAGCTGGGTGATGCGCTGGGTGAGGAGGGCGATCTGCACGTCGGCACTGCCCGTATCCTTCTCGTGCATCTGAAAACCCTGAATGTCTTTGGTCTCTGCGGTTGCCATATTCGTTGAGCGGTCGAGTATCGTTGCGACTCCAGCATTGGCAAGTAGTTTCCTGCTCAGGTCTGGCGAGTGAGTGGTGGCACTCCACGTGCTCTCTCTCAGCTCCAGCCATGATGACCTTCGCCTATCAAGCCCGAGATACCGCCGGAAAAACTGTCGCCGGCGTCCAGGAGGCGCTCAATGAGGACAATGCCATCAATACCTTGATGACGCGCGGCCTGATGGTCCTTTCCATTCAGCAAAAAGCGGCGCTCAAAGCCAGCCGCAAGTTGATCAGCGTCAGTGAAACCGATCTCGTCCTTTGCACCCGCCAGCTCGCCACCATGATTGACGCCGGGCTTCCGCTCGTGACCGGCCTCACGGCGCTTTACGAGCAGTGCGACGGGAAAAAACAGGCGGGCTTGAAACAGGTCATCGGCGATCTCAGCGCACGGGTTCAGGGCGGCGATTCCTTTCACGACGCCATTTCCAAGCATCCCAAAGTTTTCAATCGCCTCTACACGGCGATGGTCAAGGCAGGTGAATCCGGCGGACTCATCGCCGAGATTCTCGACCGGCTCGCCGGCTTCCTTGAGGCCTCGGCGCGACTTCGGAAAAAGGTGAAGTCGGCCATGACCTATCCCGTCATCGTCATTTGTATCGCGCTGGCGATTACCACGTTTTTGATCGTCCGGGTCGTTCCGGTCTTCGGACAGATTTTTGCCGACTTCGGCGCGAAACTTCCGGCTCCGACCCAGTTTCTCATCGACCTGAGCGATCTGATTCGCGGCCAATGGTATTTCATCGTTCTCGTGATCGGCGGCACGATCTTCGGCATTCGCCGTTTTCTGGCGACGAAGCGCGGCAGCGAACTTTGGGACGTCTGGAAACTGAAGCTCCCAGTCTTCGGCCCGCTGCTGCATAAAATTTGCATGACCCGGTTCTGCCGCACCTTCGCGCAGCTCATCCGCTCCGGTGTCCCGATCCTCGAGGTGATGGAAATCGTCGGCGAAACCTCCGGCAACAGCGTCGTCGAATACGCGATCAAGGCCGTCGCCGTGAATGTCGAAAAAGGCGATCAGCTCACCGCTGCGCTCACTCGCGAAAAAATCTTCCCGCCCATGCTGCTGCGCATGGTCGCGGCCGGCGAGGCGACCGGTAAAATCGACGTGATGCTCGAGAAAATGTCCGACTTTTGGGACGAGGAAATTGAAGCGATGCTCGATGCGCTCACGTCCTTGATCGAGCCGTTGTTGATTGTTTTCCTCGGCGTCATCGTCGGCGGAATCGTGATCGCGATGTTCCTGCCGATCTTCAAACTCAACGACATCGTCTCGCAGGCGAAATAGCCTGCGCAGCACCTACGGGTTCTGGACCACCGCCGCGCCCAGCACCGCGAGGCCGTAGGCAAATCCGCCCCACGTCGCGATTTTCCAGCGCATCCCCGAGCGTTGGAGCCAGCTGATCTGATCGCGTAAAATATACGGCGTGCCGACGTAAAACATCCCCAGCACCGCCCAGCCGTAAGCCAGCGTGACGAGCAGTAGCCGGCTTGTTTCCAGCCGCAAAAACGCCGCTTCGAGCACCGGCTCTGCGGCCAGCAACAACAACATCCCGAGCGCGCGCACCGCGAGAAACTCTTCCACAAACTTTACGGTCAACGCTGCCGAGACCGGGATCAAAATGAGAAGTGGTTTGCGAAAGCTGCTGAACTCACCGAGGTCCATGTTCGCGATCAGCAAAAACGACCAGAGAGCCGCGGCCCCCAGCAACACCACGCCGACGGACCGCGAGCGTGGCAAGTTCGTCAACCACGCGCGAGAGCCGGCCCTGTGTATGATCGCGGCCCCGTGGAGCGCGATGAGCAAAGCTCCGACCGCGAACCCGGCTGTGCGTAAACTGAGAAACGTGTAAATCATCGGGCGCGGAGTGTAAGGCGGCGCTTCCGCTTGCCAAGCCCGTTCAATTCAGGATCGCCGGGTTGCCATAGAGACTGAATCCCGTGGCCCGCGTAATTTCCACGTCGAAAATCTGCCCCGTGTGCCGCCCGGCGTCGCCGTCGAAAATCACAACTTTGTTCGTGCGCGTTCGCCCCATCAACCTGCTGGCATTTGTTTTACTCGCGCCTTCGCACAGAATTTCTGCGCGCGTCCCGACGAGCGCCGCGGTTTTCTCTCTCGCGCTCTGGTCCACGACTGCCAGCAGATCCTGATTCCGCGCCTCCTTCACGCTCTCCTCAATCTGCCCCGGCAGCGTTGCGGCGGGCGTGTCTTTGCGTTTCGAGTAGCGAAAAATAAACGCGTTATCGAATCCCACTTCGCGCACTAATTCCCGCGTCGCGACATAATCTTCCTCGGTTTCGCCGGGAAATCCGACGATCACATCCGTCGTGAGAGCGATCCCCGGTCGCGCGGTGCGGATCTTCTGCACCAATGCGAAATACTGCTCCGAGGAATACGTGCGGTGCATCGCTTTGAGAATGCGGTTCGAGCCCGATTGCAGCGGCAAGTGCACGTGCTCGACGAGCTTTGGCAAATACGTGAACGCCGCGATCAGATCGTCGCGATAACCGATCGGGTGTGGCGATGTGAAGCGCAGCCGCGCCAGCCCCTCGACGTCGTGAACTGCTTCCAGCAACTGCACGAACGGGCTTTTGCCGTCGATCTTCGGAAACTCATGCCGGCCGTAAAGATTCACGATCTGGCCGAGCAACGTCACTTCGCGCACACCGCGCGCGACGAGATTACGGACTTCGGCGACGATCTCCTCGATGCGCCGCGAGCGCTCGGGGCCGCGCGTGTCGGGCACGATGCAAAACGTGCAGCGCATGTTGCAGCCCTGCATGATCGAGACGAACGCCGTCGCCTGCTTTTCGACCATAACGTGGTCGCGAATCGTTTCCTGCGAATCCTTTTCCTCGTCCGTATCCACGATGGAAAAGCGCACATCATCCATCACCCGCTCGCGCAGTGCGCGCTTGCGCTCCACCAACTCCTCGACGTAGTCCGCCACGCGGTGAAATTTCTGCGTGCCGACGACGAGATCGACGTGGCCGACATCGCGCACCAGTTCCGCTCCCCTGCTCTGCGCCATGCAGCCGAGCAGTCCAAAAACCATCTCGGGTTTGTTTTCCCGCAGCCGTGCGAGCATGCCCAGTTTCCCGAGCGCCTTCTGCTCCGCCATGTCGCGCACGCTGCAGGTGTTTAACAAAACGACATCGGCCTCCGTTTCGCGCGCCGTCAGCTCGTAGCCGCGCGCGACGAGCATTTGCGCCACCTGCTCGGAGTCGCGCTCGTTCATCTGGCATCCGTAAGTCTTGATGAAAACCCTGGGCATCGAGTGCGGAAAATACCCCATTCTTTCCGCCAGTCGAACGAAAGTGACGCTCCGCCGGGTTGCTTTCGCGCCAGCTTCATGGACACTGCACCGATGAACGACAAGGGGGCGGGTGGCGACAGCGCCGCTCGCGATCGTGACCTGCTGCGAACAGTGGTGGACAATCTGCCCGACAGCATTTTCGCCAAAGACCGCGATGGGCGATTTATTCTGGCGAACGCGACCGTCGCCCGGATCATCGGCGTCGCCTCGCCGGACGACTTGATTGGTCACACGGACGCCGAGCTGGTCGATGCGCAGCGAGCGGAGCACTACCGTGCGGTCGATGAAAAGGTGATCCGGGACGGCGAGGCGCTGATCAATCTGGAAGAACCGAGCATCGGCTCCGACGGGAAGACGCATTGGGACAAGACAACGAAGATTCCGCTCCGCGATTCAGATGGGGAGATTTGCGGCCTCGTTGCCATCAGCCGTGACATCACGGAGCGAAAACTTGCCGACGCGCGCCTTCGCGCCGCGCATGAAGACCTGCGCGCCGCGCAGCTCCAAATCATTGACATCGAGAAATTCCGGTCCATCGGACGGCTGGCCGCCGGAGTCGCGCACGAAGTGAAAAATCCGCTCGCGATCGCATCGATGGGCCTCGATTTTTTGTCGCAGGAAAAGTTTCCCGTGGGGAGCAATGCCCCCGCCGTGATCGAGGAAATGCGCAATGCCATCTCGCGCGCTGATCTCATCGTGCGCGGTTTGCTCGATTTTTCGGAACCGAAGCACCTCGACCTCGAGCGCCACGATCTCGCCTCGATCATCGATGAAGCAGTCGGCGTCATGCGCGGCGATCTGGCGGGCAAAAACATCGTCGTGAAATGCGACCTGCAGCCCGATTTGCCCGCTCTGCCCCTCGATCGTGATAAAATCACCCAGGTCTTCATCAGCCTGTTCACCAACTCCGTGCACGCGATGAAAACTGCGGGAGAACTCAGCATTCACGCGCGGGCCGAGCAGCTCACCGGCGTCGGCTCGAACATCTCGGACGCACGCTCGGAGTCCTTTCGCGTGGGGGATCCGGTCGTCATCGTCGAAATCAACGACACCGGTCCCGGCATTCCGGACGAGCACCTGAGGAAAATTTTTGAGCCGTTTTTTACCACCAAGCCGACAGGACAGGGCACCGGGCTCGGCCTGGCTGTGGTGAAGACGATCGTGGGACTGCACGGAGGCACGGTGGAGATTCGCAACCGGACTGAAGGCGGATTGAACGTGACGCTCATCTTTAAAACCTGAAGCGCCCGATGGTCGCGGCGCGGAGTTGATGAGCGTGCCGAACCAGCTCAATCTGTTTTCGCCTTGGTTCCCGCTGCTCACGACGACAGTTTGATTTTCGATTCCCGGTTTCTGGCGAAACTCGAGCGGCTCTATCTCCTCTCCCGCAAAATCTTTCGCGGTCACCAGCACGGCGAGCGAAAATCGCGGCAAACCGGCTCCAGTCTTGAGTTCGCGGACTATCGCAACTACACGCCCGGCGACGATCTGAGGATGATTGACTGGAACATTTACGGAAGGCTCGACCGGCTTTTCGTGAAGCTCTTCGAACAGGAGCAGGATCTGCCGGTTTATTTTCTGATCGATGCCAGCGCCTCGATGCGCTGGTCGCCGGGGCCGGAGGCGCTCACGAAGTTCGACCAGGCGCGCCGCGTCGCCGCGTCGCTCGCTTATATCGCGCTCGCGAATCTCGACCGCGTGAACATGTTTTATTTCAGCGGCGAACTCGGAGCCGCCTCGGGAATGTGCCGGGGCAAAGGGCAGTTCCACACGCTGTTGCAGTTTGTAAAATACCCTCCCGTCCTCTCCGGCGCGACGCGGCTTCTGCAGAGCGCGCGGAAGTTTTCGCAGGAGGCAAAACGACGCGGCGTGGTGTTTGTGCTCAGCGATTTTTTCGATCCGGCCGGTTACGAAGAGGCGTTACGGCTGCTTCGTTTCCACCAATTCGACGCGCAGGTCGTTCACGTGCTCGATCCCGGCGATCTCGATCCTTCGGTGCGCGGCGATCTGCAGCTCTTCGATGCCGAGTCCGATTCTTTCCTGGAATTGACCGCCGACGATTCGCTGCTCCACGAGTATCGCTCCGCGGTCGAAACTTTCACCTCGGACCTGCGCAATTTTTGCGTCACCCAGCGATTCGGGCACGTGACCGCTTCCACAGAGATTGGATTCGAGGATCTCGTCCTGCGCGTCTTGCGCCGTGGCGCCATTGTCCGATGACTTTTCTCCACGCGTGGGCTTTCGGCTTTGCCGGCCTGGCGCCGGTGATTGCGCTGCTCTATTTCATGAAGGTTCGGCGGAGACGCGCAACGGTTTCGACGCTGATGTTCTGGCAGCGCGTGCTGGTCGAAAATCCGCGCCGCACAGCGTTCCGCAGACTTCGGCAGCTTCTCTCGCTGCTGCTTCACCTGTTGATCTTCGCGCTCATTCTCCTCGCGCTCTCCCGCCCGGAATCCGCTCGGTTTGCGGGGCAGGGAAATTCAACTGTGCTGATCCTCGACCTCCGGGCGCGCATGCAGGCGATCGAGTCGGACGGCACTTCGCGGTTTGAAAAAGCGCGTCTCGCCGCCGGTGATTACGCACGGCAGGCCGGCCCGCAAAACGCCATCGCGATTCTCTCCGCCGCGGCCACGACGGAGGTCGCCGCCCCGTTTTCCGACGACGAGAAACCGCTGCACGACGCGCTGGCGCAACTGATCCCCACGGATTCCGGCGGCGACCTGGATGCGGCCGTTAAGCTGGCGGACGAGCTGCTCGTCTCCCGTCCGGGCGAAAAACGCATCGTCGTTTTCACGGACGCCGAACCCAAAATCCAAAGTCCAAAATCCGAAATCGAATTCGTCGCCGTCGGAGAGCCTCACGACAACCTGGCGATCACGCGCTTCTCCGCGCGGCCGTTGTTGAATAGCCCGCAGACATCCGAGGTCCTGCTCGAGCTGCGCAATTTCGGCGACAAGCCCGCTCGCGGCAGCGTGGAGCTGTATCTCGACGACGCGCTGCTGGATGTAAAACCGTTTGATCTGAAGCCCGACGGCCGCCTTGTCACAGCCTCCCCTGCGCTGCCGCGTGCCGGCCACGGCCAGCTCCGCGCCAGGCTCGACGTGAAGGACGCGCTGGCCGTGGACAATGAGGCATTCGCGACAATCCCGGTGCCGCGGAAAACGCATGTGTTGCTTGTCACGCGCGGGAACTGGTTCCTCGAAAAAATGCTGGGGGCCGATGAGTTGGTCGCGTTTGAATTGTTGGGCCCGGAATCGTTCAAGAAAGAGATGGCAGCAAGCTTTGACGCCGTCGTTTTGGACGACGCTTTACCGCCGAATTTCGATCTAACATCGGCGCCCGGCAATTTTCTTTTCGTTAAACAAACGCCCTACAACGTTGACGGCATTCTCGATCAGCCGCTGGTCAGCGACGTGGATACGCAGAGTCCCCTGCTCCGGCTCGTGACCTTGCAAAACGTGACGTTTCTGCGCAGCAACCGCGCCGCGATCCCAGCGCTTCCAGGCGAATGGAAATTCAGCGCGCCGCTGCGATCGTTCGAGAATCCGCTGATTATCACGGCCGAGCGCGGCGGGCAGCGCGTGGCGGCGTTTTCATTCGATCTCGCGGAAACCGATCTGCCCCTGCGGGTCGCTTTCCCACTTTTGATGTCCAACACTCTTCAGTGGCTGGCAGGCCATCAGGAATCAGCGCGCGCGAGCATGCATGCGGGCGAGTCAATCGCGCTGGCACCGGGTCAAACCGTTCGCATCAAAGACGCCACCATTGCGGGGGCTTTTCGGCCGGTGAAAAACGGCTGGTATTCGCTCGACACGCAAAACTCTTCCTCCTCGCTGGCCGTAAATACATTCGACCAGCGCGAGTCGGATTTACGGAGTGCGCCCATGTCTTCGCACCGTCCGTCAGTGCCCGCCGCTGCGGTCCGCCAGCTGACCCGGATTCCAGTTTGGATGGGCTTCGCCGTTGCGGCCTTCGTCCTCTTCACACTGGAGTGGTGGCTTTTCCACCGCCGCCGCACGGAATGATCGAGCTCACCCATCCGTGGTTCCTTCTGCTGCTGGTGGCGCTGCCATGCCTCGCGCTGCCGCTGCGTCGCTCGCTTGCGGACATGACCCGCGCACAGCTCCGCATCTGCACGATGTGGCGTGCCTTCATCCTGCTCCTGCTCGCGTTTTCAGTGGCGGGTGTGCACATCAGAAAAGAAGCGCGAGACGTGGCCGTGCTCTTCGTGGTGGACGATTCGGCGAGCATGTCGCCTGAAGCGAAAAAAGCGGCACGGGATTTTATCTCGGCAAGTCTGCCGCATGCGGGCGACCAGATCGCGGGCGTCATTGGCTTCGCGGAATCCGCATCAGTCTGGCAAAGCCCGCAGGCGCGCCTGCGCCTGAGTGGAAGCTGGCCGCATCTCGCGGGACGCGATGCGACGAACATCGCCGGCGCGCTCACGTTCGCGAGCGGCTCGTTTCCGCCGAATGCTTCGCGGCGCCTCGTGCTCCTGAGTGACGGCGTCGAAACCGCCGGACAGGCGGTCCCATGCGCGCAAACCCTGTCACAGCGCGGGATCGAGCTACTCACCGTGCCCTTGCGCAACCCGCCGAAACCCGAAGTGCTCGTGCAAAAACTGGAAGCACCTCAACGGACGAAGACGGGCGAACCGTTCGATGTGACGGCGGCGGTCCGCAGCTCGATTGAGTCAAAAGCCACGATCAAGCTTTTCCAAAACCAGTTTCTGGTCGCGCAACGGGAGTTAAGCTTGAAGCCCGGCGACAATCGGATCGCCTTCAGAAATCTCAGCGCCGAGGGCGCGCTCGCCGCCTTTGAAGTCGAGGTCAGCGCCGAGCACGACACCGTCGCGGAAAACAATCGCGCGCAAGCGACGGTCAGCGTTCTCGGGCAACCGCGCGTCCTGGTTGTGGACGGCGACGAGACAAAACTTCAACCGCTCGCCGCGGCGTTGCGCGCGGAAAAGATCAACGTCGAAATCCGGGGAACCAATGGACTGCCGAAGTCGCTCGAGGATTTGCAACAGTTCGATCTGTTTTTGCTCAGCGACGTTCCGGCGCTGCAGCTCACCCGCGCGCAGATGGATTTGTATCGTTCGTGGGTGCAGGATTTCGGCGGCGGCTTCGCGATGTTGGGCGGTGAGAATAGTTTTGGCGTCGGCGGCTATTACAAAACAGCTGTTGAACAAATGTTGCCGGTGCGCATGGAGCATGAAGACCGGGAGGAGACCCCGACGGTGGCAATGCTGATCGTGCTCGACCGCTCCGGCTCGATGGCGGCCTCGGCGGGCGGACAGACAAAGATTTCGCTCGCGGATCAAGGGGCCGTCCAGGCGCTCAACGTTTTGGGACAGAAGGATTTGTTCGGCGTGCTCGCCGTGGACACGGAAATCCACAACGCCGTGCCGCTCGGAAACGTGCCGAGCAAGGCGCCGACCGCCCGGCGAATCATGAGCATCACAGCGGGCGGCGGCGGCATTTATATTTACACGTCGCTCGCCGAGGCGTTCCAGCAGTTGCGCGGCACGAACGCAAAGATCAAGCACGTGATTCTGTTTTCCGACGCCACGGATGCGGAGGAAAAGGCGGCGGGAGAAATGGGCGGCGCTCCGGGTGCCGGCACGGCCCTGGATCTTGCGACCGCAATGCTCGCGAACAAAATCACCACTTCGGTCGTCGCACTCGGGCAGGAAAGCGACGTGGACACCGCCTTTCTCAAGCAACTCGCCGAGCGCGGCAGCGGCCGATTTTATCTAACGAGCGATGCACTCACCCTGCCGCAGATTTTTTCCACGGAGACGCTTCGCGTCGCGCAGAGCAGCTTGATCGAGGAGCCGTTCATGGCGGTGCGGTCGAAATCCTCGCCGATCTTCAACGGCATCGACTGGACACAGTCGCCGCTCCTCCTCGGCTACAACGCGACAAAGCCGAAACCGACAGCCGATGTTTTGCTCGCGACGGAGCGCGGCGAACCGCTGCTCGCGACGTGGCGCTACGGCCTCGGCCAGACGGCGGCATGGACGAGCGATGCGAAGGCGCGATGGGCCTCGGAGTGGCTTGGCTGGCCGGGCTACGGGAAATTCTGGTCGCAGCTCGTGCGGACATTGATGCGAAAAAATGGACAGTCGAATCTTCAAGTCGCGGTCCAGGATGACGGCGCACGTGTCTCGCTCTCGATCGATGCAGTTTCCGCGGACGGAAGCTTTCGCAACGAGGTGCCGGTTCAGATCAGCTGCATGAAACCCAACGGCGAGACACAAACTGCAAGCGCGGAGCAGGAGGCGCCGGGAAACTACCGCGCTTCCTTTGATCTACCGCCGCAAGGCACGACGATTTTTTCGGTCAGCGCCGGCCAGGAAAACGAAAACTACGTCTTCGGATACACCCGGAGCTATCCGGCTGAATTTTCAACCAGCGAAACGAACGAAGCACTGCTCCGCCAGCTCGCGGAAACCGGACACGGGAAGTTTGCGCCGGAGCCATCGGAGGTTTTCGCACGGCCGGCGAAAGCCTCGGTCCACCGCGTTGACCTCACGCCGTATTTGCTGAGCGCGGCGCTGCTTCTTTTCCCATTCGATATCTGGCTCAGGAGACGGAGCTGGAAGCGATGACGCTTATCGCGTTTCGATGCGCGGCGGGCGATTCCGGCGGCGCTCGACGATCCAGGCGAGCCAGATGCAAATCTCGTAGAGCAGGCACATCGGCACGCCGAGCGAGAGGAATGTGATGACGTCGGGCGTCGGCGCGATCACCACGGCGAGGCAAAGGATCAGGACGATCGCAAACGGGCGCGTCCGATTTAAAAACGCGAAGGAAACGATGCCGAGATAGTTCAGGAGCAGCACGGCGACCGGCAGCTCAAAGGCGAGGCCGAACGCGAGCGTGATCTGGGTCACAAACGAAAAGTAATCGCGCACGGTCCACGTCGGCGTCCATTCGAGAGATCGCGCAAAGCCGAAGAAAAAGCCGAGCGTTTGCGGCAGCACGAAGAAATAGCAAAACGAGACGCCGCTGAGAAAGAGCGCGAAGCCAAAAGTGATCCCGGGCAGCACGTATTTTTTTTCCTGACGGTTGAGCGCCGGCAGGACGAATTGCGCGAGGAAAAAAAGCAGCAGCGGAAAGGTGAGAACGATGCCCGCATAAAACGCGAGCTGGATGGCGATCGTCAGCGGATCGGTCACCCCCAGGACCTGAAGCCGGCCGACCAGCTGGGGATCGAGTTGGTGCAGCGGCCGCTGAACAATGCGCACGAGGTCATTGCGAAAGGCGAACGACGCGCCCATGCCGACGACGAGCGTGATGCCCATTTTGACCAGCGTCCACCGCAGCTCCTCGAGGTGATCGAGGAAGGGCTTTACCTGTTCCGGGTCGCCCTGCCGGAACTTGAACCAGCGCTCGAGGCCCATCGTTAAAACAGATCGAACGCGCAGAGCCGCGCGAAGGTGCTCAACGTATTGGCGTCGCGAATTTCGTTGCGGGCGATCATCTGCCGGAACTCCGCGCGGGAAAACGCGCGGCATTCCGTGATCACTTCGTTTTCATCGTGGGCGTGACCTCCGGCGCTCGGCTCGACGGAACGCGCGAGAAAAAGATGCGAGTGTTCGTCCGTAAAGCCAGGAGACGGGAAAAAATGCCCGAGTGCGATCAGCTCTCCATCCGCCGCGAGTTGATGGCCGGATTCTTCGCGCAGCTCACGCAACGCGGTTTCGCGAATTGTGCGCTCGTCGTGCTCGGCATTTTCGTCGATTTGCCCGGCTGGAAATTCCCAGATCGCCGCACGGATTGGGACGCGTTCCTGGCGCACGAGGAGGTAATTTCCCTCGCGGGTAAGCGGGGCAACGAC
>JAXDQV010000048.1:0-6694 GCA_034667645.1 Chthoniobacter sp. | reverse complement strand
GTGACGGACCGGATGATCCTGCAGCAGCCGTCGCCGGCCGTGGTGGAGAAAGAGGAAAAAACCGTGGTGAAGCCGCGCGTGAAAGATGAGACGGTGATCAAAAAAGCGCCGGTCCGCAAACCGAAGGTGGTGGAAGAAACGACGGTTACCACGACCACCACGACGGAAAAACATTGATCGGCGACCCCCGAGCGATTTCCCGCCTTGATCGGACGAGCAGAGAGACCTTACGCGAGTCGTGCGAGCGAGTTTTTTTCTTGCTCGGCCTTTTTCCCGCGTCGATAGTCCCGCGCCGCTGCGAAAGCGGTTTTTTGTTCAGAAACGGGGGTATAGCTCAGTTGGTAGAGCGTCTCGTTCGCAATGAGAAGGTCTGGGGTTCGAATCCCCATACCTCCACTTTCTGACCGCCACTCGCGCGGGAAAATTCCTCTAGTCAACGGGCGCGCGAAAAAATAAACAGGCTTTGTGTTCCCCCGCACGAGCCTTTCCCGCTGCCTCCTCGTAGCGCTCCTGGCCATTGGGGAACACTCGCTTGATTTTCACGCGAAGGCAGACGTCTCGCTGCCGCGAGTCTTCGGAGACAACATGGTCCTCCAGCGCGAATTGGAGTTGCCGGTCTGGGGAACCGCTGACTCCGCCGAGACGGTCACGGTTCGTTTTGGCGCGCAGGAGAAAAGGGCGACCGCGGATCCGTCTGGACATTGGAAGGTAACGCTCGATTCGCTGCCCGCGACGGTGACTCCGGCGAAGCTGACCGTTTCGGGAAAAAATACGGTCGAGTTTTCAAACGTGCTGGTGGGCGAAGTCTGGCTGTGCAGTGGGCAATCAAACATGGAGATGGCCGTGGACGCGCCGGCGGCTGGAGCACAGCCGGCGACAAAATGGAGCGTGGCGCTGGCGGAGGAGGTGAAAGGGCCGGCGCAAGCTGCGATCCGGCTTTTCCGGGTGGAGAAGAAACTGGAGCCGCCTGATGTGGTCACGGCCGGCTGGCAGGAGTGCAATGGCGAAGCACGTGCGAAGTTTTCAGCAATCGGCTACGTCTTTGCGCGTGAACTGAATAAAGCGCTGGGTGTTCCGATCGGCGTGATGCAATCCGCCTGGGGTGGCTCGCGGATCGAACCATGGACACCGCGGGACGCGTATGCAACGGCGTCCGCTTTTGCAAAGGAGGCTGCCACAGAGTCGCTGTCCATTGACGGGGTGGAGCCCGGTAAAAACTACGAGGCGATGGTGCAACCGCTGGCGCCTTTTGCCATGAGGGGGGTCCTTTGGTATCAGGGCGAGTCAAACATTATCGCCTGCAACGACGGCCTAAGATATGCCGATAAGATGCGGGTGCTGATCGATGGCTGGCGGAAGGCGTGGCATCGCGAGGACCTTCCTTTCTACTACGTGCAAGTCGCGCCTTACCTTTATTCGCAAAGGAAGAAGGATGCTCCGCCGCACGATGAATTCGAACTGCCTAAGCTTTGGGAAGCGCAGGCCCGCGCCCTCGCCATAGCCGGCACGGCAATGGTCCCGACGAACGATCTGGTGGATGATCCCCGCAACATTCATCCGGGTAAAAAGGAGATCGTTGCCCAGCGGCTGGCGGAGGTGGCGCTCGCCCGGATATATGGCAAAGGTAAAGGTCCCGCGCTCCCGATGTTCGAGGGCGCAGTGTTTCGCGGAAACGATGCCGTCGTTCATCTGCGTGATACGGATGGCGGACTAAAAAGCGCCGATGGTCGGGAGCTGAACGAATTCGAGATCGCCGGGTCGGATGGAGTTTTCACGCCTGCAGTCGCCTTGCTTGGTGAAGATCGGTCGCTCGTTACCGCAAGCTCCGAGAAGGTTTCCAATCCAACTACAGTGCGATTCGCGTGGCATGAATCCTCACGCCCTAACCTCGTCACGAGAGAAGGCTGGCCCGTTTACCCTTTTTCCAGCGATATTTCCGGGCCTTTGCCAGCGACGCACAATTAGTCGGCAGTTATGATTTCCAAGACACCTTCCCGGCGACCTAATGCGCTGCTCGTTCTACTTTGCCTCTTGGCGGTCCGGCCCCTGGCCGGAGCGGAAAGCACGACTTACAAGTTTGATTTTGGACCGGGAAAAGTCGCGCCGGGTTATACGCAGATCCTGCCTGAAACCGTTTACTCGAAAGAATCGGGCTACGGATTTGAACCTGGGGTTGTGATCAAGGGGGAGGACCGCGGCGGCGACGACGCGTTGCGAAGCGATTTCTGCACGAGCGATCAGCCTTTCTATTTCTCAGTCAACCTGCCGGAGGGTAACTACACTGTAACGGTTACAATGGGTGACCTAAAAGAAGCGACACGCACCACGATCAAGGCTGAGCTCCGCAGATTGATGGTGGAAAAAGCAGAGACCGCGGCCGGCAAGTTCGAGACTCGCTCATTCACGGTGAACCTGCGGCAGCCTCAGATCGCAAGCGGTGGAACGGTGCGACTGAAGGATCGGGAAAAGACGCAGGAAATCTGGGCATGGGACGATCGGTTGACTCTCGAGTTCAACGACAAACATCCGGTCATCTGTTCCTTGGAAATTGCGAAGGCCGCCGAGACGCCAACTCTCTATTTATTGGGGGATTCAACGGTCGCCGATCAATCCCGAGAGCCTTATAACAGTTGGGGCCAGATGTTGCCGCGCTTTTTCAAGGCTGGTCTCGCGGTAGCCAACCATTCCGAATCCGGCGAATCGCTGAAAAGTTCGTGGGGCGCGGAACGGCTGGAAAAAGTGGTAAGTCTTCTAAAGCCGAATGAATATGTGTTTCTGCAGTTTGGGCATAACGACGAGAAGGAGAAAGGGGAGGGGGTCGGAGCATTTACCACCTACAAGACCGACCTGAAAAAGTATGTCGCGGAGATACGAAAGCATGGCGGACGGCCCGTATTGATCACCCCCATGCATCGCAGAACATTTGGGCCCGACGGAACGGTTACCAATTCCCATGGCGACTATCCGGAGGCTGTGCGCCAGGCGGCAGCGGAAGAGCAGGTGCCACTGATCGATTTGAATGCGATGAGCAAACCCTTTTACGAAGCACTTGGACCTGAGAAGTCCAAGCTGGCTTTTAAGGATGGCGATGCGACCCATCACAACAACTACGGCAGTTACCAACTGGCCAAGTGCATCGTGCAAGGTATCCGCCAGAACAAGCTCGGAATCGAGAAATATCTCATGGACGAGATTCCACCCTTCGATCCTGCACATCCGGACTCTGTGGAAACCTTTGAATTTCCCGCCAGCCCGCCGAGCAGCTCCGACAAACCTTACGGAAGCTGAACTAACCAAACGTTCCATTCCAACGAACCGCAGAAAAGATAATCTCCAACCCTATGCCTCACCTTTCCATCAGGCCTTCAATCTTTCTTTTCTTCACCGGAATCCTGGCGCTGTTTCAAACCTTCGCCGCCCTAGGCGCTGAAGATGCGCGTCCGGTGGAGGACGCGGCGAAGTTTAAGTTGCAATCGAAACCGAACAACTCCTTCCCGACGATTTACCTGGTTGGCGACTCCACCGTGAAAGTGGGGACGGCCGGCCAGCGAGGATGGGGAGAGGAGATCACGCCGTTCTTCGATACGACCAAGGTGAATGTGGTTAATCAAGCGATCGGCGGCCGCAGCAGTCGGACCTATCAAAACGAAGGCCGTTGGGACGCTGCGCTGGCGGCAATTCAAAAGGGCGATTACGTCATCTTCCAGTTCGGGCACAACGATTCCGGTGCCCTCAATGATAACTCAAGGGCGCGCGGGACAATCAAGGGCAACGGCGAAGAAACCGAGGAAATCGATAACATTCTCACAAAGCAACACGAGGTAGTGCACAGCTACGGCTGGTATATGCGGAAATACATTCGCGACACCAAAGCAAAGGGCGCCACCCCCATTGTCTGTTCGCTGATTCCACGCAAGTCCTGGACCGATGGGAAAATGGGGCGGGCTTCCGAGAGTTATGGCAAGTGGGCGCGGGAGGCGGCAGAGCAGGAAGGGGCGATGTTTGTCGATCTCAATGAGATTATCGCCCAAGGCTACGAAAAACTGGGCTCCGAAAAAGTGGAACCGTTGTTTGCGGACGGACATACCCACACCACGGTGGAAGGAGCGAAATTCAACGCAGAATGTGTGATCGCCGGACTTCGAGGCCTTCCCGCGAAGCCACTGGACAAGTATCTTTCCGATGCCGGCCGTGAAGTAGTTCCCTTTCCGTCTAAAAAGTAAGCAGCCCTTCTTTACAATGTGCCATTTTCAAATACACCGGGTCGTTTCAACCGTTTTCCTTGTCACTCTGCTCGCTTGCGGTGTTCGTGCGGCGGAGGACGAGCGACCGATCGTCAGTGATTCAAACGTCGCGCCAAAAAAAACAGTCACTAACAATCTGCCGACGCTGTTTACAGTCGGCGACTCGACGCTGAACAGCGGCGCGCCCATGCGTGGATGGGGACAGGAGATCGGAGCGTTTTTTGACGCTGGAAAGATCAACGTCGTAAACCGCGCCATTGGCGGACGCAGCAGCCGCACTTTTCAGAACGAAGGACGCTGGGGCAAAGTTTTATCCGAACTGAAACAGGGAGACTTTGTATTGGTGCAATTTGGACATAATGATGTGGGCAAGTATGACGATCCTGCGTCAAAGGGGCGCCCCTCATTGCATGGCGAGGATGAACAAACTGCGGAGGTCGCAAAGCCGGACGGATCGAGCGAAACCGTTCATACTTTTGGATGGTATATGCGCAAATATGGCAGTGATGCCAAAGCCAAAGGCGCAAAGGTAGTCTTCTGTTCCATGGTGCCTCACAAGAATTGGAAAGAGGGAAAGATCAGTCGCGGGGAACGCGAGACATTTGTGAAATGGACCGCAAATGCGGCAAAGGCAAGTGGAGCGGCATTTGTGGACCTCAACGAAATGGTAGCTCGTGAATATGAAAAGCTCGGCCCGGAGGCGGTGGAGCCGTTATTTGCCGACAAGGGCACCCACACCACCCCGGCCGGTGCGGAGCTCAATGCGAGATGTGTGGTTGCGGGATTGCGTGCATTTGCAGCGAAGCCCCTTGACCGCTTTCTTTCGGTAAAGGGACAGGAGATTCCACCAGCGCCAGGCGAGTTCATCGCAAACGCTCCATAGACACCAACTATTTGTTCTCCCTCTAATGACCGTCTCGTATTGTGGAAAGATTTTCGTCCTGTTTCTTGTGTTAACCCTTAACACTTCGTCGTGGTTGGTCGCGGCGCCCGACTTTCAAATGCCGCCGGTGAAGGAGCCGGTCATTCCCAATCGAAGTGTAAGCCTGCTTGAATTCGGCGCTGTTGGAGATGGAAAAAAAAGTAACACGGAGGAGATTGCCAGGGCCATCGAGTCGCTTGCAAAGCAAGGTGGCGGCCGACTGGTCATTCCGCCCGGCATCTGGTTAACGGGCCCTATTCGTTTAAGAAGTAATATTGAACTTCATCTGGAGGCGGGTGCACTCGTTCAATTCAGCGACGACTATAAGCAATTTCCATTGATGGTTCTGGATACCAAGGGCGAAAAAGAAGTGCAGTCGACATCTCCGCTTTTAGGAGAGAACCTCGAAAACGTAGCTATCACGGGCAGCGGCGTGATTGACGGAGCCGGGAATGCGTGGCGACCGCTCAAGAAGGCCAAGATTACCGAAGGCGAAGCGAAAAGTCTCCAGGGCACCGGGTGGATGGATCCGAATGGAACGTGGTGGCCAAGTCAGCAGGCGAGCGACGGCGACAAGGTGGCAAAGCGCCTTCGCGAAGAGGGAAATCTGAAACCCGAGGACTATGAACCCGCTCATCAGTATCTACGGCCACGCCTCGTAAAACTGATTGGTTGTCACAAAGTATTGCTCGAAGGAGTCACCTTTCAAAACTCGCCGAATTGGACGGTGAATCCAACCCTTTGCGAGGACTTAACGATTCGCGGCATTACTTCGCGAAATGCCTGGAGTGCCCAAAATACGGATGCACTCGACCTTGAGTCGTGTCGAAACGTGATCGTTCGCGATTCGACCTTTGACGTCGGAGACGACGGAATCTGTTTAAAATCTGGTCAGGATGCAGCCGGGCGTCGGATTGGGGTGCCAACCGAAAACGTGCTCATTGAGAACAACGTCGTTTATCATGCGCACGGCGGATTTACGATCGGAAGCGAGATGTCTGGAGGAGTGCGTAACGTGCGGGTAAATAACTGTTTGTTTATGGGAACCGACATCGGCCTGCGGTTTAAAAGCACAAGAGGCCGCGGTGGTGTTGTTGAAAAAATCTACATTTCAAACGTATGGATGACCGACATTGGAGGAGACGCGATTAGCTTTAACATGTATTACGGTGGAAAGGCCCCGCTTGACGCGAAAGGCCAAGTGTCATCGACGGACCAGCCAGCGGTTTCAGTGACGGAAGAAACTCCGCAATTCCGGGACATACACATAGAAAACATTGTCTGTCGTGGCGCCAAGTCCGCGGTGTTACTCGAGGGGCTGCCCGAAATGCCGATCCGGGGGATTCACATGAAAAACGTATCCATTACCAGTCAGGCTGGAATGCAATGGACAGACGCAGAGGATATCAGCCTCGAAAACGTAGAGATCGCAAATCAGAAAGGACCTGTGTTAAGTATTTTTCACACTAAAAAAGCCATGATCGATCATCTCACTTACCCGATCGGCGCGGAGGCGGTGATCGATGCG
>JAXDQV010000047.1:0-6624 GCA_034667645.1 Chthoniobacter sp. | reverse complement strand
AGCATTCGACCGAAACGCCGGAGAAGATAGCGCAACGCCCGGCCGGCTGAGAGATTCGCGATCTCCTGGCGGCGCATTGCACAGCGTTCGTGAAACGTATTTCGCCGTCGAGCCGCGCGCGGATGACTCGTATCGAAAAGGACGAGCAGGGCAACTTTTTCACCATTGGCCTGAAGTTGTTGAGCCATTTCGTAAGCAATGATCCCACCCGCGGAGTAACCGCAGAGAAAGTAGGGGCCTTTGGGTTGCACTTCGCGAATCGCCGCGAGGTAGTCTTCCGCGAAAGTTTCCGCAGTTGTGGCAGTCACCCGTGCGCCGTCCAATCCCGGAGATTGCAGTCCGTAAAAGGGCTGTTGAGGTTCGAGGTATGCGCCTAGCGACCTGTAATGAAGAACGCCTCCATCCGCGCCGTGAACGCAGAACAAAGGAGAACTGCCACCCGATGACTTGATTGTGACCAATGGCGACCAAGGAGGCGACCAACCCCGGTCGCGCAAAGCCTGGGCCAGCTGTTCAATAGTCGGCGCCTGGAATAGAGTCGAAAGCGGCAGGTTTTTGCCGAGCCGTTTTTCAATCTCCGAAAAAATCGCTAGAGCCAGCAGCGAGTGCCCGCCCACGTCAAAGAAATTGTCGCTAACACTGATAGAATGGCGTCTTAACGTCTTTTCCCAAATCTTCACCAGAGCGGTTTCCAACTCGTCGCGCGGCGCTATAAAGTCATCACTCAATTCGGCGGTTTCAGGTTCAGGCAGCGCCCTGCGGTCAACTTTCCCACTACGCGTCAAAGGCAGAGCGGAGAGAGTGACAAAAGCCGCAGGCAGCATGTAACTCGGCAGCCTTTCCTTTAAGAAAGCGCGCAGATCGGCCGAGACCCGTTCGGATGCTTCGATAAGCACTACATATGCGACCAAGCGCTTCATACCCGGTGAATCGTCGCGGGCGATAACGACCGCATCGCGCACCGAGCGATGCTCTCGCAAATGTGTCGCAATCTCCCCCAGCTCGACGCGAAAGCCTCTTATCTTAACCTGCTCATCGACACGTCCCTGAAAGACAAGATTTCCGTCGGGCAGGCGCCGCACCAAATCTCCCGTTTTGTAGAGGCGTTCGGACGGCCGGTAAGGATTGGCAATGAATTTGTTTTGCGTTAACTCAGAGCGATTTAAGTAACCACGCGCCAATGCCGCTCCTGCCAGGTGCAGCTCTCCGATAACGCCTAACGGGACTAACTGCAAATGCGGATCGAGGATGTAAGCCGCAGTGTGAGATAGCGGCTTTCCAATGGGAACTTGTTCATTCGCAAATGCCACTGCATTGGGCGGCAACTCCCACGCGGTCGCTCCTACCGTCGCTTCCGTCGGTCCATAGGAGTTAACGAGTCTTATCCCGGGAAAATGAGTCTTCCACTCAACGACCCGCTCCCGCAGCGCTGATTCCCCGCCAATAACTACCAGACGTAGAGAATCCGGCAGTTCGACCTTCTCGCTTCCGAGTCGGCTGACCAATTCATGCCAAAAAGCCGTGGGCAGAATTAAAACTGACAGTTTTAGTTTTCGGCATTTTGCAGCAAAGTTCTGAACCGACTCAATCATCTGCTCGGTGCGCAAAAGCAAAGTCGCACCCCGTAACAGCGTGCAGCAAATTTCCTCCACACTTACGTCGAAATTGATCGACGCAAACTGGAGCACTCGATCAACCGGTGTAATAGCGTAGTAGTCGGCAGCTACGGAAGTGTAGGTAACCAAAGCGCTGTGCTCAACCATCACGCCCTTGGGCTGGCCGCTGGAGCCAGAGGTGTAGATTACGTAGGCAAGGTTGCTGGACGTGCCGTTACGCGGCAGGTTGTCTGAATTGCCGAGGGCCAAGTCGAATTCATCGAGGCACAGCGTGTTTGTCGTTTCGGCCGGGAGAGAAGTTATGAGGGAACGCTGAGTTAGCACGAGCGGGGCTTGCGTGTCATTGAGCATGAATGCAATGCGCTCCCGCGGATAAGCCGGATCTAGGGGAACATAAGCGCCGCCGGCTTTGAAAACGCCAAGCAACCCAACTATCGTTTCCAGCGATCGCTCCAGAAAAAGTCCAACGATAACTTCCGGCCCGACACTCAGTCGGCGAAGATGACTTGCGAGCTGGTTGGCCCGCTTGTTGAGTTCTCGATAAGTCAACTTCTGCTTCTCAAAAACCACAGCGACGCTATCCGGCGTCCGGGTAACTTGCCTCTCGAAGAGTTCGTGCCAGCAGCTACCCTGTTCCGGGTGCGGAGAAATGAATGGCGGATCGCCCAGTAGTTCTAGGCTTTCGGCAGCAGATAGCAACGGAAGCCTCGCGATCCGTTGGTCCGGATCGCCGGTGATACCTTCCAGCAACGTTTGGTAATGATTTAGTAATCGCTGGATTGTATCCGCATCAAACAGATCCGTGCTGTATTCGACGGAAGCTTGCAAAGCACCATCGCGTTCGGTGACAAAAAGGCTGAGGTCGAATTCAGACGCGCCACCGTCGATCAGAGTGGGAGCCGTGACTCGCAATCCAGGTAGGTCGATGTTGGCCGCCGGAGCATTTTGCAGCACAAACATTACCTGAAAGATCGGAGAATGACTCAGGTCGCGCTCCGGCTGGAGTTCCTGAACCAACTTATCGAAAGGCAAGTCCTGATGAGCATAAGCCCCCATGCACACAGTCCGTGTTCGACGCAGGAACTCCCGAAAGGAAGGATCGCCCGAAAGGTCACCACGGAAGACCAGTGTATTGGCGAAGAAGCCGATCAAGCCTTCGATCTCCATCCGATTGCGTCCCGCCACCACGGAGCCCACGGGAATATCATCCCGGCTTGTGTAGCGGTGTAATAACACTTGAAAGGCCGCCAGAAGAGTCATGAAAAGAGTAATCCCTTCCTGCCGACTCAACTCCCCAAGTGCGCACGCCAACGACTCAGGTAACACGTGACTCACCAGGGCTCCGCGATAGCTCTGAGCGGCTGGCCGGGATCGATCCGTAGGTAGTTCCAGTAGTGCCGGCGCGCCTCCCAGTTGCTTACGCCAGTAACCGAGTTGTTTTTCCAAAACGTCGCCTTGCAACCAATCCCGCTGCCATGTCGCATAATCCGAATATTGGATTGGCAACTCCGCCAGCGGTGAAGCCTCATTTCTAGCAAAAGCCTGATAAAGACTCTCCAGCTCCCGTAGGAGCACTCCCATCGACCATCCATCAGAAGCGATATGATGCCTGTTTAGAAAAAGGATGTGCTCCGCTTCCGCCACGCGTAGAAGCCTCACTCTCAACATAACATCGCGCGCGAGATCGAAAGGCCGTTGCGCCTCCTCTTTGCATATACGCATGGCCTCCTCGCGTAGCAGCGAAGTGGGCAAATCCCTTAAATCGACTGTCGGCATCTCCAGTGGAAGGAAGGGGTCCAGCACAGAAACGGGGCGTCCCTCAAGCACCTCAAAGCGCGTTCGCAGGACTTCGTGACGGCGAAGCACCTCGTTGAGGCAACGTTCCAGCACAACGACATTCAACTCTCCCTCCAACCGAAGCCAGACCGGGATGTTATAAACCGCGCCATCAGGTTCCAACTGGTTGAGAAACCACAACCGCTCCTGGTTAAAGGAAAGCGGCGCAGGATCAACGCCGCGGCTTCGCTGAATTCCTTTCGGCTCTGCCTTGATTCCTTTCTCCTTTAACCTTTGCTGCAAAAGCGCGAGCTTGGCTGGAGAGAGAGCGGCGGTTCTCTCGGTTAGCACGGTGGCAGCGGTGCTTTTCGGCCCCCGAATAAAGCGTGCTCGAAGACTTTAAAGAAGCAGTCCACGTCACGAAAACCAAGCTCTTGTAGCCAGGCGCATTGCGTCTCGACGGGGGCCAGGATGTTTTCGCGGCGAGCAGGACTGGCATAAAAGCCACTGGCGATTTCATCACGCGACCCGGCAGGTTCGGATTGACAGTGAAATGCGTGGAGATGGTCGATAAGGTAGTCGTGATAGACCGCGGCTATGTTATCTGTCGCCGAAGCTACTTGTTCCAGGTTGAAAAAAACCCCGCCTGCAGTCAGGAGCTGATGTATTTCGCCGTATAGTTGTTTCTTCCTCACATCCGTCTGGTGATGAATCGATAAGCCTGAGACGACGATGTCAAAGGACTCATCACGAAGATGAGATATCCATTGTAGGGTGGTATAGTCGGCTTGTATAATTGTCGCGTGCTCCGAACCGTTCAACTTATCGCGAGCTGCAGCCAGCATGGGCTCTGAAAAATCCACAAAAGAAACATGGCAGCCAGGAAAATGCTTTAGAATCATTCGTCCCAAAAAGCCGTCGCCGCAACCGAGGTCCAGCACCGCCTTCGGACTCGGACACCACGTGCTAATTAGTTTCAGCATGACTTCCACTTCGAGTTCCGAGCCGGGGATTGCACTCCGCACATCGAGGTAGGCCTTGCTTACTCCTTCGGTTTGCCAGTGACTGGTGTGGCGTTTGCCTTCGGGACTTTGATCCAGCGCAGCCAGACAGCGCACTGCTTCTTCCTCTGACATGCTTTCCAGTTCGGCGAGCAAATCGCTTTCATCCTGGCTCGCAACGGCAGCGAGATGTTCCTCGATCGCGGCCGCCTGCAAGGTTACGGTAGCGATGTTGAAAAGCGGCTCCAGCGGCAGGACGTATTCCAAGGCATTCTGAAGCCGGGTCACTACTTGCATTGCCTTTAAGGAGTTGCCACCCAGATCGAGAAAACGGTCTTCCAGTCCTACTCCAGGGACGCCGAGAACTTCTTCCCAGATGCGAGCAATTGTTTTCTCGATATCAGTGCGGGGAGCCACGAAGGGAACTCCGGATTGCCGGATATTGAAATCGGGCGCGGGTAAGGCGCTGTAATCCACTTTACCAGTGGTAGTCAGCGGAAGTTGATCAAGAACTACGAAGGCGGTTGGCACCATGTGCGCGGGCAGGAGCGCGCGTAGATACTCGCGCAGCGCGGCACTAGTAGGCTTCTGATCGGGCGCGGCCAGGACGTAGGCCGCCAGTTGCTTTTCATCGTGTGCATCGGCATGCGCGGCGACGACGGCTTGTCTCACGGACGGGTGCCGTGCCAGAACAGACTCTATTTCTGCGGGTTCGATACGGATACCGTTTATCTTAACCTGCCGATCCTTACGTCCAAGATGCTGCAATGAACCATCGGAATTCATCATCCCGAGATCACCGGTTCGGAAAAGGCGGGCATCGCCACCGCGCGGGTCTGGAAAAAAGGCCGCAGACGTGGCAGTGGGATTTTTCCAATAACCCAACGCCATATATCGACTCTTAACAAGCATCTCGCCGACTTCATTATACTCCACCTCGCGACCGGCTTCGTCGACCAACCTGACCTCTTTATCCTCTACGGAATAACCTACCGGAACAACATTACCTACAAAAGGAGTCTCCTTCGTAATGAAGTATTGGCGGAAAGTAGGGACTTCGGTGGAGCCCAGGTTGTGAACCAATATGCAATCCGACTTTGTATGTTTGCGGTAAAGAGCGACATCGTGAATCGTCACCGGCTCGCCGCCCAGATGAAGGACGCGCAACTTGGGAAAACGGTGCGACTCATTCAACGCCTGCGCCCATTGGCGAAACAACGTAGGCACTGATTGATGGATGGTGATGCCCTCGGCGATCATCCAGCGCGGCAGTTCGCCCCAGCCTTCTGCGCGGAGATTAAATATGCACAACGTTGCGCCATTGAGTAGTGCGCGCCAAATCGAAGTCATGCCGGCGATATGCCCATAGAAGGCGAGCAAGGAGATTCGATCCCGCGAGTCAAGGCGCAGCGAGTTAGTATGCTCGCGGATCGAGTGGAGAAAGTTTCGATGGTTATGAATTACCCCTTTCGGCACGCCGGTGGATCCAGAGGTGTAGAGAACACAGGCAAGGCTTTCCCCATTTGCGAGTGACCGGGCTGGCGCCTCGGCAAAGCCTTTCTCCAAGTCCTCTACGTTGATGATCTGGGAGTCACCCGAAGCTAACTCGCAGGCGGCAGAATAGTTTTTCGCATCCGTCAGCAGCCAGGTGGACAAAGAGTCTTCCAGAACAGCCGTGTTGCGCGCCGCTGGCGAAGTAGGATCCATGGGAAGAAAAAATCTGCCTGCTTTGAGCACGCCAAGAATTGCCGAAACCATCGGTATTCCCGGCTCGAAAAGAAGCGCGATCGGCACTTCGCCTGCGTCGCCTTTTTCGAGAAGCACCTGCGCGATTCCATTCGAAAGGGCATCAAGTTCCTGATAGGTGATTTGCTCGTTGCGTGTGTGAATAGCGACATGGTCTGGAAACAGATTAACCTGTTGCTGGAAGCGAGTTGGGATCGACTGCTCGACGTCCTTCCGAAATTCTACGAAGCTTTCAAGGGGGTGAGTTACCATGGCGTTGCGATCTTTGCTTCTTTCGCCAGAGCGCTCAGGGATGCTATGGTTGTCGAGTCCATCTGCACTCCTTCTCTTATCTGCTGATGGTAATTGCGCCAGCGTGTTTCGCCGGGAATAAGAACTTCCTCGACCCCGGGCTGGAGCGTAGAACCCTTCACTGCAGCAACGAGCAGGTCCATCCTGGCGTAGTATTCCGGCAGTGGCAAAAGGATGGCAATATCCAGCACCAG
>JAXDQV010000046.1:0-23537 GCA_034667645.1 Chthoniobacter sp. | reverse complement strand
TTGGCGGCGGTGGCGATGATTCGGGCCAGATCGGCCTCGCCAAATTCACCAGTGGGGTCATCCACACCATCGGTGGCGTGACCATCGGCGGCGATGTGGTGGGCGCCGCCGGCAATTTCTCCGGCAGCCTTCGGGTGGTCGATACATTCATCAGTGAGTTCGACTCGTTCGGCGCGGTGAAAGTCGCCGGCGATTGGAAGGGCGGGAGCGGCTACCATGCGGGCAGCATCCACGGCGCGACTCTGACCAGCATGACGCTTGGGGGATCGTTGATCGGCGGATCGAACACCTTTACCGGCTCCTGGCAGATGATCGCCAAATCGGTCACCATCGACGGCGACGTGATCGGCGGGAGCGGCGGCAATACGGCATACATCAGCAGCAACCCCAAAACCCTCACCATCCGCGGCTCGCTGATCGGCGGCACGGGGGGCGATGCCGGCATCCTCGCCGGCAGCGCGAGCAAGGTGGTGATCGGCCACGACATGAGCGGCACCATCGGCATGACCTCGTTCGGCTCGCTGACCATCGAGGGTTC
This sequence comes from Chthoniobacter sp., assembly GCA_034667645.1. Taxonomy (GTDB): domain Bacteria; phylum Verrucomicrobiota; class Verrucomicrobiia; order Chthoniobacterales; family Chthoniobacteraceae; genus JAJPJG01. Next base: position 22,999 of record JAXDQV010000046.1, on the reverse strand, counting down.
GATCACCGTCGGCGGCGGAATCTCCGGCTTCCTCGGCCCCATCACCGTGAAGGGCAGCATCATCGGCTCTGCCGCCCAGGAGGTGCAGATCATCGGCCGCGGCGACATCAGTTTGGCGCCGGGCCTGCCTCCCTACATCCCGCTCCCCAGCCTCACCGTCGGCGGCCGGGTCGAGCACGCCTTGATCGCCGTCGGCTTTTCAAGCGGCGCATGGGTCGATCCCGACGCCCAGATCGGCACGGTGAAAGTCGGCGGCGACTGGATCGCTTCCAACCTGCTCGCCGGCATCGACCCCACCGATGGCCAGATCGGTGACGGCAACGAACACAAGGCCGACCTCGGCATGCGCGATCACCCCGAGCTTTCCTCGAAGATCGCGAGCATCGTCATTGGCGGCCAGGTGATCGGCAATGTGAACGATCCGAGCAAGACCTACGGCTTCGGCGCGGAGGAAATCGGCTCGTTCAAAGTCAACGGCGTCGCGCTCTCGCTCACGCCCGGCAAGAACAACGACAAATTCGCGAGCGCCGGCGTCGTCGGCAACGCCATCCCGATTGGCTCGAGCCGCGGCAACGTCGTCAGCGACGGCTTCGCCGTGCACGTCTTTGAAGTCTGACCTCCACTCCCTCCACAATCCTGCATCTTATATAACGAACCCAATCGCCGTGATCGAACTACTCGAATCCCGCATTGCCCCAGCCTCGCTTATCCTTACTGACCTCGACGGCGACAAGGTCACCTTCAGCGCTTCCGCAGGCGCGCTCGACGGCCTCGTCACGAAGACCAACGCGCGAGGCGACCTGCACAGCGTCTTCAGCATCGACATCACCGCCGCCCTGTTCGACGGCACCGATCTTACCGTCTCGGTGAAGAGGGGCGCGGGTGGCGACGGACTTGCCATTGTCGGCAACATTAACGCAGGGACAAACAACCTCGGCTCCGTGAAGATCGCCGGCGATCTCGGCGACATCGATGCGGGGAGCGGCGCCTCACCGGTCGTCCTGGCCATCAAGTCGTTGAAGGTGCAGTCCTTCGGTCGCTTTTACGAACGCGCCGGTGCCGACGGATTCTCCGAGATCAAGGGCAATGCGGGCTCGCTCGCCGTCAAAGGCGATTTCATCGACACCGATTTTTACGTTTACGGCGACCTCGCCTCGGCCAGCGTCGGCGGCTCGGTGATCGGCGGCATGGCGACCGGCGACGGCCAGATTTACGCGAAGGGCAACGTCGGCAAGATCACCATCAAGAAAGACCTCATCGGCGGTGGCGGCACGTCCACCGGCTTGGTCGGGGCGGGCCTCGATCTCGGCACCGTTACCATCGGCGGCTCGATCTTCGGCGGGAAGGGCGACGATAGCGGGAAGATCCTCGCCGGCTACGAGGGCGCGGCGACGATCACCAAGGTCACCGTCGGCGGCTCCGTCGTCGGGGGCGCCGGGGTGAACAGTGGATATATCGGCAACAAATTCGTCGGCCACTTGGACAACCATGTGAACCTCCTCAGTGTCGCCATCGGCGGCGATCTGACCGGCGGCATCGGGGACAGCTCGGGCTCCATCTTCGTCACCGACGATGTGACGAAGGTCGCGATCAAAAAACATCTCACCGGTGGCGACGGGAGGTTGAGCGGCGCAGTGGTGGCCGGCGGCAATCTCGGCAGCGCGACCGTCGGCGGTTCGATCTACGGCGGGAAGGGCATCAACAGCGGCGCAATCATCGCGGGCTATGAGCTGACCCCCTCCACGATCACCCTGGTCAAGGTCACCGGCTCGGTCGTCGGCGGCCTGGGGGATTACAGCGGATTGATCGGCTCGCGGAACCCGAATGAGAACAACGCAGGAGTGGATGTGGTGGCGGTCAGCATCGGAGGCGAATTGATTGGCGGATTTGGCTATGGCTCGGGTCTGGTCGATGCCACGGGCGAACTGGGCACGGTCGTCATCAAGAAACATCTCCGCGGCGGTTCGGGCTATCTTTCCGGTGCCGTGACCGCCGGGCTCACGATCGACAGCGTGGCCATCGGCGGCTCGATCTTCGGCGCGGCCGGCCAGCAGAGCGGAAGCATCTCCTTGCTCCAATCCAACGTCGCTCCCAGAGGCGAGATCCACAAGATCGTCGTCCGCGGCTCGGTGATCGGCGGCGGCGATTTTCACAGCGGGTCGATCTTCGCCAACACCTACGGCAACGGGCTCAATAATCCCACGCTCAATCTCGGCAGCGTCACCATCGGCAAAGACCTCGTCGGAGGAGACGGACCGAGCTCCGGTCAAATCGAGGTCAACAACTACGACAGCCCAGACTTCGGCAAACTGGATACTCTCACGATCAAAGGCTCCGTCATCGGGGGCAGCGGCGCGGATTCCGGTGGAGTCAGCGCCGGCGGCGATGTCGGGAGCGTCGCCATCGGCAAACGTCTCATCGGCAGAACGGGCTCGAGTTCAGGGAGGCTTAGCGCGGCGCACTTCGTGGCGATTACCATCGGCGGCTCGATCCAAGGCGGCGAGTCCTTGAGTGCGGGTTCCATCGCCGCCAGCGGCAGTGGCACCTCGATCGGGCTGTTGAAGATCAAACACGATGTGCTCGGGAACATTGGCACCGCCTCGGGCAGCGTCACGCTTGGCGGCGTCATCGGCACGCTAGTCGTCGGCGGCGACATCATCCCCGGCCCCGGCACGAACAGCGGCACCATCGCCTAAACCTCACCCACCCTTTCCCCACCACGCGCATCTCAACCCCTTCGACCTATGATTGAAATCCTCGAGTCCCGCATCGCTCCCGCCTCCCTCGTCCTCACGGACGTGGACGGCGACAAGGTCACTTTCACCACCTCCAGCGGCGCGCTCGATAATACCCTCGTGACCAAGACGACCACGCTCGACGGTGCCCACACCGTCTTCGCCGTGGACATGAGCCTGGGCGTCTTCGCCGATTCCAATCTCACCGTTGCCGTGAAAAAGGGCTCTGGAGGCGACGGCAAGGCCATCGTGGGCCACATCGAAGCGGAGCCGAACCTGCTCGGCACCGTGAAGATCACCGGAGACCTCGGCAGCGTCGATTCCGGCTTCGGCACCTTCGGGACCGGAGTCGCCCTCAAGTCCCTGACCGTCGATTCCATGGGCCGCTACGCCGGGTCCGCTGGCTATGTCCTCAAGTCGACGCTTCGTGGCGACGTCGGCTCGTTCGTCGTGAAGGGTGATGTGTCCAGGGTGAACCTCTACTTTCCCCGCGGCGTTGACTCGATCAGCATCGGCGGATCGTTGATCGGAGGGAGTGCGGACGGCGAGGGCAGTATTTCCGTCCGGGAAAGCCTCGGCAAAATAGCGATCAAAGGGGACGTGCGCGGGGGCGGGGGCAAATACACCGGTGATGTCGTCACGGGAGATAATCTTGGCACCGTCTCCATTGGCGGTTCGATCTATGGCGGGCTGGGTGATTTCAGCGGCGCGATCGTCGCCGGCCAGCAACACGCTGCCACGATCGCCAAAGTCAAGGTCGCCGGTTCGGTTATCGGAGGCGCCGGGGAGTCCAGTGGGGTCATTGGCAATCGCACCCTCGACGTTAGCGGTGGCACCACCGGCTTGTCCGTGACTCTCCTCAGGGCCATTATCGGTGGAGATGTGGTCGGTGGGACTGGGGTCGAATCCGGCCGGATTTCCGGGCTGGTCGAGATCGGCAAGGTGAAAATCAAGGGCGACCTCGTCGGTGGGAAAGGCGACCGGAGCGGGATCGTCGGGGCAGGGGCCGAACTGGCCGGCGTGGCCATCGGCGGCGCGATCCAGGGCGGCGTGGGAATCAATAGCGGTGCCATCCTCGCGGGCCTCGGCGAAGCGGCAGGCGTCGGCACCATCACCCAGGTCACCGTCGGCGGCTCGGTCATCGGCGGCGCTGGCGATCATAGCGGGCTGATTGGGGAGGGGGACGGGATCGAGATCGGCGGGGTCACCATCGGCGGCGATCTGGCCGGCGGATCGGGAATGGGGTCAGGCTCTTTTTCCTCGGCAAACCTCGGCAAAGTCGTGATCAAGAAAGATCTCCGCGGAGGCGCGGCGGATTATTCCGGCTCCGTGCTGGCCAGGTTCACGATCGACAGCGTGGCCATCGGCGGCTCGATCTTTGGCGGGGCCGGCGGGGCCAGCGGAAGCATCTCAATCACCAGCACCAACATTGCTCCCGGCAAGATGAACAAGATCACCGTCGGTGGCTCGGTGATCGGCGGCGGCGGGTTTCACAGCGGATCGATTTTCGACATCATCTACGGCGGAGGGGGGGGCAGCAGTCCCCGACTCGATATCGGCAGTATTTCTATCGGCAAAGACCTCGTCGGAGGAAATGGCCCCAACTCCGGTGAGATCGATAACCCGGGCTTGGGCGATCTGAATAGCCTCACGGTCAAAGGTTCCGTCATCGGGGGCAGTGGCGCGGCATCGGGCGGCGTCTCTCTGCGGAGTGGTATCGCGGGGATCGTCACCATCGGCGGCAGCCTCATCGGACGCTCCGGCGCTTCGTCCGGAGGCCTTTTCGCGGCGCACTTCGACTCAATCACCATCGGCGGCTCGCTCCTGGGCGGCGAGAGCCTCCAGGCGGGCTCGATCTTCGCCGGTTCGATGGTCGCCGACGGCGTCATCGACGTGCTGAAAATCGGCGGTGACGTGCGCGGCAGCACCGGCGAATTGTCCGGCAGCATCAGCGCCGGCAACATCGGCCTCAAGCTTATCGGCGGCGCCATCATCCGCGGCACCGGCACGAACAGCGGCAAGGTCAGTTGAACGCCGCTCATCTTACAACCACTCCAGTCGAAGACAACGGCACAGGTTTGTGAACTTGATCAAATGCCGTCGCTCTCGGTGAAACCGCTGCTCACGCGAGAGGAACGCCGCGCCAAACGCGAGGCGAGACGCGCTAGGCAGCGAGAAGAGAATGTCGGGCGGGCCGCAAAAATGCACGCGGCACGGCTCGCATGGGAGCGTGACGCCAGCAAACAAACCAGTGCACCTGCACTACCATCTAAGCTGCAGGGGCATGTGGGTTGCTCGGGATGGTTCTACTGGCATTGGCGCGACGATTTCTATCCGGCCGGTCTCCCGACCAACCGATGGTTCGAGCACTACTCCAGGCACTTCAAAACTGTCGAACTCAACGCCCCTTTCTACTCTTGGCCAACGACCGCTGCCGTTCAGTCATGGGTGCGGCAGGCGGGCCGCCGAAAATTTATCTACACCGTCAAAGCGTCGGAGTTGATCACTCACGTCAAGCGGTTCAGCGGCACGAAGACCTTGGTGAAAGATTTTGGCCACATCGCTGACCTGCTCGGCGCTCGCATGGGATGCTTCCTCTATCAGTTGCCGCCCAGCTTCCACTACTCACGCGCCCGTCTGGATCGCATCCTTTCCCAGCTTGATCCCGTCCGGCGCAATGTCGTGGAGTTTCGCCACCGCAGTTGGTGGAAAGAAAGCGTCTTCGCAGCTTTCCGCGCAAACGGAGCCATCTTTTGTTCGTGCAGCGGGCCGCAGTTACCCGACGATTTGGTGAGCACTGCGGACGACGTCTACATCCGTTTTCACGGCACGAAACAATGGTATCGCCACGACTACACCCGGACCGAGTTGGCGGAATGGGCCGCAAAGATTCGCGCCAGCGGCGCCACCCGTGTCTGGGCCTATTTCAATAACGACCGGGACTGCTACGCGATTAAGAACGCACGGACATTTCTCCGACTCCTCCGACCGGTGAAGCCCAAGTAAGATCGTGACGATTGGCCCTCGTTCCAGTCCTTGGCTTAAGTCGCTTTGCTCACTGACGGTTTTCCTCGTGGCTAAGTTTGAAACCCGTTACCAGAGGGGCTGCGCAAACCATTCCTGTTTATGAATACAAAACTCTCCTCCGTCATCGAACATCTCGAGGTCCGCATCGCTCCCGCCACGCTCCTCAATCCAACCACCGTCACCTTTCAAGATGTGGATGGAGACGATGTGACGGTGAAACTTTCCAAGCCGCTCTTCACCGATGCTGCAGCGACGGACGGCATCCTTCACTTCACCACCGGCACGGTGAATGGCGATAACAGTGCCGCGCAGCAGCTTGAGCGGATTGACGTCTCGGCGGTCCCGGCGGCGACGACGGCGGGCTTGAAGATCACGGTGAGCGCAAAGCGCAGCGCGACTCACGGCGGCGACGGTTTCGCAAATGTCGGCGAGGTCAAGGCGCTCCTACGCGACCTCAACTCGGTGAGCATCGCGGGCGATCTCGGGCGAATCACCGTCGGCGACGGCGTGAGCGCGACCAGCGCGCTGAAGTCGCTGACCGTGCAGTCGTTGGGCGGCTTCGGCACGAGCACGGGCGCGCCGGATCTCGAGAGCGATTGCGACGGCAAACTCGAAAAGCTGAGCGTGAAGGGCGATATCCGCGACGCCTTTATCAAGGTCATCGACAGCGGTGCCGGTGGGAATGCAAACATCGCCAAAGTAACGGTTGGCGGATCGCTTTTCGGCGGAGCCGGCGCTCAAAGCGGAAGCATTTTCAGCGACAATGACATCGGGACGGTAAAAATCGGGGGGAGCCTCGAAGGTGGCGACGGCGACCACAGCGGCGGTATCTTCGCGGAGGGTGGGCAAATCGCGAGCATCACGGTGACCGGCACGCTACATGGAAGGGTGGGCACGAATTCCGGTGCCATCCAGGCCGGGACCATCACATCTGCGAAGGTCCTCGGCAACATCATCGGTGGCTCGGACGAAGACTCCGGTGAAATCAAAGCGCAGGATTCGCTCGGCAAAGCTTTCGTCGGCGGATCCATTTTCGGCGGCTCCGGCGGTTCGAGCGGTGGGGTGGCCAGCGACGGTTCGATGGGGAGTGTAACCGTAAAGGGGGACATTCATGGCGGGGGCGCGGGCGATTCCGGTTCGATTGACTCCGACGGCACCTTGGGCAGCGTGACGATTGGCGGCTCGATCTATGCCGGCAGCGTCCTGGTCATTGCGGTCACTGCCGAGGAGACGATCGGCAAAATCAAAATCGGCGGCGGCGTCTTCGGCACCAGCGCGGCGCCCATTCAAATTTCTGCCCTCGCCTCGGTTGACAACGAACTGGCCATCGCCAGCCTCAACATCAAAGGCGGCGTGCAATTTCTCAACATTTTCGGTGGCACGGATGAAAACCCGAGTAACGCTGCCGCCCAGCTCGGCAAGATCACCATTGGCGGCGACTTTATCGCCAGCAATATTGCCGCCGGCATTGATCCAGTGGATGGAAACTTCGGCAACGGCGACGACACCGCGATCAACCTTGACGCCGGCGCGTCGAAAATCGCCTCCGTGGTGATCAAGGGCGCGGCACGCGGCACGGTCGGTGGCACGGATCATTTCGCCATCATCGCCCGCGAGGTTGGCTCGGTGAAAATCGGAAGTGTCACCGCGCCGCTCACCGCCGGCGCGTCTAACGACCTCGTCGGCATTCCACTCGGAGCCACCGGCGACTTTACCGTGCTCGAAATCGCGTGATGCGAGACCGCCACTGAGCTGCGAAAGCAATAGCTGCGCGCACTAGTTCGACTTCAGCACCTGGATGAAGGCTTCCTGCGGGATGTTCACTTTGCCGATGCTCTTCATCCGCTTTTTGCCTTCCTTTTGTTTTTCCAAAAGTTTGCGTTTGCGGCTGATGTCGCCGCCGTAGCATTTCGCCGTGACGTCTTTGCGCTGCGCGCTGACGGTTTCGCGGGCGATGATCTTGCCGCCGATGGCAGCTTGGATGGCGACGACGTAGAGCTGGGTGGGGATGACTTCCTTCAGCTTCGCGGCGAGGGCGCGGCCGCGGGCGTCGGCTTTGTCGCGATGGACGATTGATGAAAACGCATCGACGGGTTCGCCGTTCACGAGCATGTCGAGCTTCACGAGCTTGTCGGCGCGATGACCGGCATGCTCGTAATCCATCGAGCCGTAGCCGCGCGTGATTGACTTAATTTTGTCGTTGAAATCGACCAGAATTTCGTTGAGCGGGAGCACGCAGGTGAGCATGACGCGCTTGCTGTCGAGCGTCTCGGTGTGGTCGAGCACGCCGCGCTTGTCCATGATGAGCTGCATCAGCGGCGAGATGTATTCGTTCGGCACCATGATAAAGCATTTCACGATCGGCTCGCGGATTTCGTCGATGACGCTCGGGTCAGGTAGGAACTCGGGATTATCGACGAGCAGCATCTCGCCGTTGGTTTTGTGCACCTCGTAAATCACCGACGGATACGTGGCGATGATGTCCATGTTGTATTCGCGCCGGAGCCGCTCCTGGATGATTTCCATGTGCAGCAGGCCGAGGAACCCGCAACGGAATCCAAAGCCAAGCGCGACCGAACTTTCGGCCTGATAGACAAAGGATGAGTCGTTGAGTTGGAGCTTTGCCATTGCGGCCTTGAGGCCCTCGAAGTCGGCGGTGTTGATCGGATAAATCCCGCTGAAGACCATCGGGTGAATTTCCTGGAAACCCGGCAGCGGCTCGGTCGCGGAGAAATGCGTGCCGGTGAGCGTGTCGCCAATTTTGATTTCGGCGGACGCTTTGATATTGGCGATGACGTAGCCGGTGTCGCCCGCGACGAGCTTTTCGCGCGCCTTCATTTTCGGGGTGAAAACGCCGACCTCCTTCACGTCGTAAGGCCGATTGTTGCTCATCATTTTCACGCCGTCGCCCGCGTGGAGCGTGCCGCTCATCATGCGGACGTAAGTCACGACGCCGCGATACGCGTCGAACGTGGAATCGAAGACCAGCGCCCGCACTTTGTCGTCGGGCCATTTGCGCGGGGCCGGGATGCGCGCGATGACCGCTTCGAGAATTTCCTCGATGCCGATGCCCGCCTTCGCGCTGGCGAGCAATGCTTCGTCGGCGGGAATCGAGAGAATGTCCTCGAGCTGCTTCTTCACCGTGGGGATGTCGGAGTTCGGCAGATCGATTTTGTTGATCACGGGGATGATCGTCAGCCCTTGCTTGTTCGCAAGATGGACATTCGCGACCGTCTGCGCCTCCACGCCCTGCGCCGCGTCCACGATCACCAGCGCGCCTTCGCACGCCGCGAGCGAGCGCGAGACTTCATACGCAAAATCCACGTGCCCCGGCGTGTCGAGCAGGTTGAGTTTATAAATGTGCCCGTCCTTCGCGTGATATTTCATGGCGACCGGATGCATCTTGATCGTGATGCCGCGCTCGCGCTCCAGGTCCATCGAGTCGAGATGCTGCGCCTGCGCATCGCGATCCGCGACCGTGCCGGTCACCTGCAACAGCCGATCCGAGAGCGTCGTCTTCCCGTGATCAATGTGGGCGATGATGCAAAAATTGCGCGTGCGTTCGAGCGACATTCGGAGCCGCGCACTATGATGGCGCCCCCGTCGCAGGTCAACCGCTGCACCGGCCGCTGAACTTCGAGGGCGGGCAGTTTTGCTAGTAAATCAAGTCGCTTCGATGATTGGCACCGAGCCGCGAGAAAACAGGCGCCCGACCACGATGTGTTTCAATCTCAGACAGGGAGCCTCGACCAGCCGGTAGCTGGCGATGGCGAGCGCGAGCGTGATGAGCGTGGAGAGTAAAAAATAGGCAACGAGACCGGCGCGATGGACTTGAAACATCGCCAGCGTTTGCTGCACCGGAAACGCGTAGATGTAGAGCCCGTAGGAAAAATCGCCCCAGCGATCGAATCGGCTGAGCGGTAGCGTGAACGCGAGCCATAACAACGCATACGGCAAGGCGATTGGCGCGACGAGGCTGAAGCCGCCGCACCGCGTGGCGAGCGGCAATGCGATTACTGCTGCCGCGAAGATGCGCGCGTCGCACGGGATCTTCTCGCGAAACAGGAAAAACACGGAGCCGCCGAGGAAGTAGAGAAAGAGCCGGAGCCCTTGTCCGTCATCGAAAAACGGAAGGCAGAGGTGAAAGAGCGCGGGCGTTTTGAGGTCGAAAAGATGCAGGCCCCAGCAGAGCAGGAACATCCCGAGCACCGCGCCACGCGCCCGGCGGAAGATTCCTATCCAGCCCATGACCGCGACCGCGAAATAGCACACCAGTTCAAAGCTGAGCGACCAGAGCGAGCCATTTACAATCCACGGATACGGCAGGGAACGCATCAGGCTGGCGATCGTGAACTGGCGCATGTGGAGAGTGAAATTACGCGTGATGTAAGTCAGCGGATGATTTCGCTCGATGCCGAAAAGGGCGGTGAAGCTGCCATGCTCGACGCGGCAGATGATGGGCGCAAAGACGAGAGCGGTCAGGATCAGGCAAACCCAGTAGCCGGGATAAATCCGCAGAAACCGATGCCACAGGAATCGTCCGGTGGAAGGCGCCTGCACAGAACTGCGGGTAATCAAAAAACCGCTCAACACGAAAAAGAGCGCCACCGCGACGAGCCCGAGCGTCTGCTCTCCGCCGGTTGCGGCTGCGAGCGGCTCCGGGCCGAAGCCACCCAGCGGGTGGCAGTGCGAGAAGATCACCAGGAGTGCGAGGGCAAACCGGAGAAACGAAAAGGCGTTCGCGCGCGGATCAAATGCGTCCTCAAATGTCTGGGTGGATTTGCGGACGAGACGGGTAAACACCCGCCCACATGGGGCAGAATCCATGCCACTGCACAGCGGGATGAGGTCGAAAGGATTGGTTTCGGCACGCGCAAGGATTTACAAACTCCGCGCATGAGCACTCTCCGAAATGCCATCGGCGCGGCAGTCCAGACCTTGGAATCGCTCTTCACTCTTGAACCCCAGCTCGACGAGGCGGGTGCGCTGGTGCGCGAGTGTTTAGCGGCGGGACACAAGCTTCTCGTGTGCGGAAACGGCGGCAGCGCGGCCGATGGCGCGGATTTCGCGACCGAGTTCTCGTGCCGGTTCGTCGAGGATCGGCAGCCGTTTCCAGCGATCAATCTCGCCTCGAGCGAGAGCCTCGTCACCGCCATCGGCAATGATTACGGCTTCGACGAAATCTTCGCCCGGCAGGTGCGCGCTTTTGGAAAAGAAGGCGACGTCCTCGTGGCGATTTCCACGAGCGGCAATTCGCGCAACGTGCTGCGCGCGGTCGAAGAGGCGACAGCGGCCGGGATTTTCTCCATCGCGCTGCTCGGCGGGGACGGCGGGTGCTTGCGTGGTCGCGCCACCGTCGAGTTCCTCGTGCCCAGCCAAACGACCGCGCGCGTTCAGGAGGCGCACAAGTTCCTGCTGCACGTTCTCTGTGAAATGGTGGAGCCCGCACTCAAAGCCGAGCCGAATCTGCGCCTCTGAGTTTCCCGCTGTTATTGAGCCGCGGAGCCGGAGGCCTTCAGCTTCAGCTCAGGTGAACTGTAGAATTCGCCCACTTGCGTCGTGCCATTGAACACCTCGACGCCGTAACCCGAAAGTTTCTCACCTTTGGCCGGCACGAGTTTTCCTTTTATCATGTGCTTGTCTACCAGCGTCGCTGTCGTTTTCTCGCTCTGCACCGTCACGGTCCCACCGGGCGGGATGGACGCCGTGGTCTCGCCGGACTTCAGGGGAGTCGTGAGCTTTCCCTCCACGTTTTTGCCGAAGAACGTGTATTTCACTTTCAACCCTTCGAGGTTGTCGCGTGAAAGGTTGTCGAGCTTGATCGTCAACTGCTTTTCCTGCGTCACCGAGTTCTTGTCCTTCGGATCGGTCGAGTGGGAGCCTTTTTCCTGCACGCTGACCCTCACCGCGCCCGCCTGGACAGCAGCGGAAAGCACGAAGGCGGCAAAAACACCGAGACTGAAAACTTTGAATTTCATTTCGCGAATTTAACGGGTGCGGTGCCCGTTGCGAGTCTTGACTTTGCGCGAGGCCGCCGCTTTGACTCACCGCCCGTGCCTCTGGCTTATTACTACTGGCTCTTCGCGAGTTTTGCGTTCGTGCTCGGCGCCGTCGTCGGCTCGTTTTTGAACGTCTGCATTTACCGGATGCCGCTCAATTTGTCGGTGAACGAACCGCGCCGCTCGTTTTGTCCGCACTGCAAAAAGCAGATCCCGTGGACACAAAATCTGCCGCTCATCTCCTGGTTGGCGCTGCGCGGAAAATGCGCGAACTGCAAAGCGCCCATCGCCTTTCGCTACTTCGGCGTCGAGCTGCTGACCGCGGCGCTCTTCCTCGCCGTCTGGCTTAAATACTGGGCTGCCGGCGAATGGGTGCTCGCACTGCCGGGCTGGATTTTCGTGGGTCTCCTCGTCGTGGCGACGTTCATCGACTTCGAGCACTTCATCATCCCGGACGAAATCACCTGGGGCGGCGCGGTGGCCGGGATTATCCTGAGCTCTGCGATACCGCCGATGATGCAAGGCTCGCTGCCCGCCGGCTGGCCCCTGAATAGCTTGTGGAGCGGCCTCTGGTCGGTCCTCGGCGCGGCCGTTGGTTTCGCGCTGCTTTGGTGCGTGGTCGAGCTCGGGAAAAAGGTGTTCGGGAAAAAGCGGATCGCCTTTGATCAGGCGGAGAAATTCACGTGGACGCGCGACGGCGACGACGCGGATTTGCAGGCCGGCAGCGACACGATGCGCTGGAGCGACGTGTTCTCACGCGAGACCGACGTGCTCATCATGCAATGCAGCGAGGCGCAGATCGGAGAGAAAAAATACAAGAACGTCGCTCTGCGCTTCTTCTATGACCGGGTCGTCGTCGAGTCCGACGAATACCCGCTCGACAAGCTCGACGCCCTCGCGGGCATCGTCACTGAAATCACCATTCCGCGCGAGGCGATGGGTTTCGGCGACGTGAAATTCATCGCCGCCATCGGCGCGTTTCTCGGCTGGCAGGCGGTGTTGTTCACGATCATGTCTGCGTCGGTCCTCGGCGCGGTGATCGGTTTGTTCACCATCCTCGTCGGCAAACGCGAGTGGTCCGCGAAAATCCCGTTCGGCCCTTACCTCGCACTCGGATCGCTGATCTGGCTTTTCGCGGGTTGGGACATCGTCGGCTGGTATGCGCGGACGATGTTCCCGCGCTAGACCTGCGCGAAATTCGGACGTCTTTAGGCGCCCTGCGTCTGCGTTTGCTCCGCCCCGGCCTCGACGACGGCGGGCTCGGGTTCGAGCCACTCACAATATGTTTTCGTCATCGCGGCCGCGAGCTCGATGAGCCGGAGCTGAATGCGATCGAGATATTGGTGCAGGCCGACCTGAAAAATCCCGGCGATCGTTTCGTAGTCGAGGATCGAGCAAAGCCGGCCGGAGAGCCGCTCTGCATCATTGGTAAAATGCGAGCGATCGCAGCCCGAGATGCGGTGCAGCGCGGTGTCGAGCCCATCGACGCAGAAGCGAATCGAGCGCGGGAAATCGTCGTGCAAAATGATGAACTCCGCGACCTTCCAGGGCGCGACCTGGCCGACATAAAGTTTCCGGTAGGCCTCGAGCGCACTGCACGACTTCAAGACCGCCATCCATTGCACGGTGTCCACATTGCCGCCCACGCGCTCTCCGCTCGGCAGGAGGATGTGATATTTCAAATCGAGAATGCGCGAGGTGCAATCGGCGCGCTCGATGTATTTGCCCACCTGCAGAAAATTCCAGCCTTCGCCATGCGTCAGCGTCGCGTTCGTGATGCCGAGAAACTGATGCAGGCTGCTCACCAGCCGGCGGTAGAAATCGATTCCGCTGTTCGCGCAGTCCTGCCGCGCGGCGTCCGATTTCATGTAAAGATAAAGCTGGTTGATCTGCTCCCACATCTCGCTCGAGATGTATTCGCGCACCGTGCGCGCGTTTTCGCGGGCGCCGAGCAGACAGGAGTAGATCGAGTTCGGATTTTCCCTTTCAAAAGTCACAAACTCGCAAACTGTCTCCGCATTCGTTTCGTCGTGGAGCGTTTGAAAAAGTTTCTGGTCCTCGAGCGACGCGATGATCGGCTCCCACTGCCGCTTCTCGATGCCTTCGCTGCCGTCCTGAAAATCGAGCATCAACTGCAGGTTCACGTCGAGAATCCGCGCGCTATTTTCTGCCCGCTCCATGTAGCGGTTCAGCCAGTAAAGTGAATCAGCGACCCGGCTCAGCATGGCTCAATCCTCGTCCACCACCCACGTCTCCTTGCTGCCGCCGCCTTGCGAGGAATTCACCACCAGCGAACCCTTGCGCAACGCGACGCGGGTGAGGCCGCCGGGGATGATCGTGATCTTCTCGCCGTATAAAATGTAAGGCCGCAGATCGACGTGACGCCCTTCGATCGTGCCATCGCAAAAGGATGGGGCGCGCGAAAGCTGCACGACGGGCTGCGCGATGTAGTTGCGTGGGTTTTCCAAAATCGCGGCACGAAATTTCTCGTGCTCCTCGTGCGTGGCATGCGGCCCGATGAGCATGCCGTAACCGCCGCTCTCGTTCGCGCTTTTGATCACCAGCTCCGGCAGATGCTCGAGCACGTATTTCCGGTCCTGCTCAAACATCGTCAGATACGTCTCGACGTTCGGCAGGAGCGGATCTTCGCCGAGGTAAAATTTAATCATCTTCGGAACGAAGTAATACATCACCTTGTCGTCCGCGACGCCTGTGCCAATGGCGTTCGCGAGGTTCACGTTCCCTTTCCGGTAGGCGCCGACGAGCCCCGGCACGCCAAGCATCGAGTCTTTGCGAAAGACGAGCGGATCGAGAAAATCGTCGTCCAGCCGGCGGTAAATCACGTCCACGCGCTTCAGTCCTTTCGTGGTTTTCATGAAAACGCGGTCGTCTTGCACCGTGAGATCCTGTCCGACCACGATCTCGATTCCCATGGAGCGCGCGAGGAACGAGTGTTCGAAATAGGCGGAATTATAAATGCCGGGCGTGAGCAAAACCGCCGTCGGATCCGGCATCTCATTCGGCGCGACGTAATGCAGGAGGTTCAGCAAATCCTGTCCGTAATGATCCACCGGCCGCACGCGATGACGCCCAAACAGTTTCGGAAAAACGCGCTTCATGACCTGCCGGTTTTCGAGCACGTAAGAGACACCGGACGGGCAGCGGCCGTTGTCCTCCAGCACGAGATAGTTGCCGTCCTGGTCGCGGATCAAATCCGAGCCGCAAACGTGGATGTAGATGTCGCGCGGCACATTGAAGCCCATGAACTCCGGCCGGAAATGCACGGCGCTGCGGACGACTTCCTCCGGCACGATCCCCTCCTTGATGATGCGCTGCTCGTGATAAACATCGTGTAAAAACATGTTTAACGCTGTGATGCGCTGCACCAGGCCGCGCTCCACATGCTCCCATTCGGTGGCCGGGATGATGCGCGGGATCAGGTCGAAAGGGAAAATCCGCTCCGTCCCCTTGTCGTCATTGTAAACCGTGAACGTCACGCCCTGGTTCAGCAGCGTGTTGTCCACCAGCGCGCGCTTGCGCTCGAATTCCCCGGCGTCCATTTCCTGAAAGCGCTTCAGGATTTTATCGTAATGCGGCCGGACCTCGCCAGGAGCCACGAACATTTCGTCGTAAAACTCGCCAAGCTCATAGCCTGAAAAGAAAGATTTCGTCTCGTTCACAAGCGCGAAACCGGGCCCGCTTCGCCCTACGAACCGACCAGCGCCGGCTCGAAATCGATCGGCTCACAGACGGATTGGAATTTCGGAAAGACGAATTTTGAGGCGGGCACGTTGTCCTTGGAAATCGCCCGCGCCCGCTCCAGCCCCAACTCCCGCAGCGTCACCAGCGATTGGTGCAACAGGAGCGAGCCCAGCCCGCGGTTGCAGTATTCATTTAAAATACAAGGGCCGGTGAGCAGATGAGTCTCCGCCTCGGGCTCCGCGGTGATGGCAGACGCGCCGATGATGCGGGTCCCGTGCGTGATGACCAGGCAGTGCTGCACTCCCTTGTGCGCGAAGGTTTCATCCAGGTGCGCATCGAGCCATTCACGGATGCTTTTCAAGGTGTCCGCCCAGGCGGAATCGAGTGCAAACGCGCTCATCACCACATGCCGCACGGTTTCCTCCTCGTCCCGCGAGGCCATGCGAATGCGGTAATGCGACTCGAGAGACGTCTTCGGTTCGGGCAGCGTCGCCAGCTCCCAGGTAAAGCGCGTCCATCGCAGCAGTTTCATCAACTTGCGAAGTTATCGGCGATGATTGCGAAAGCAATCCCGTTCTCGAAAACCGGCTAAGCGTAGGCGGCTTCGATCATGCGCAGCGCCTTCGGATTCGGCAGCACGCCCGGTTCCATCTGGTTCATCACATAGGCGAACGCAATTTTGTTTTCCGGATCAGCAAACGCGACGCTGCCGCCGGCTCCCGGCTGGCCGAAAGCGAATTTCGAGGGCCCGAACAGCTCCCGCACTTTCCGTCCGACGGCTGTGATCGGATCCTTCATTAAGCCCGCGGAAAACGCCGTGGTGATCTGTAAAACTTTGTCGAATTCAGTGCTCAGCGTTGTGCTCATCCAGGCGATCGATTCTTCAGAAAAATAACGCGTTCCCTCCATCTCGCCGCCGTTTGCGAGCATGGCGAAAAACTTGCCCAGCGCCGGCCCGGTCGCAATGCCGCCAAAGGCGGGAAACGATGCGCGTTGGGCATCGGGCGCGTTCATCGACGACGGGCTGTGCAGCCCGCGCGGCGAGCCGAACGCGCGGTTCGTTAGCGAGGCTGGATCGGAAAACGCGCGCAGAAACGCGTCGTCTGGCGGCGCCGATCGCGGCGCGTAAATCGTCGCGACAGCGCCAGTCTTTTCCTCCGGCAACCCGATCCAGGCATCGAGCGCAAGAGGCCCGGCAAAAGTCTGTGACCAATACTCGTTGAGCGTCTGCCCAGCGATCCGGCGCACGATTTCATCCAGCAAGAAACCGAACGTGCGCGGGTGATAGCCGTGCCCAGTCCCCGGCGGCCAGATCGGCGGCTGCTTCTCGATCGCCGCGATCACAGAGGCGTGGTCGAAAACGGAAACCATCTCCGCGAGCGCCGGCATTCCTGCCCGATGCGAGAGCACCTCCCCGATTGTGATTTGTTCTTTGCCGGCCGCGCCAAACTCCGGCCAGATCTCGACGACGCGCGTGTGCAACGAAAGCTTTCGCGTCTCCAAACAATGTAAAACAGAGGCCGCAGCGAAGGCCTTTGTGACGGAATAAACGAGAACCGGTGTCTCCCGCGCCCAAGGTTTCGTCCTTTCGCGATCCCGCCAGCCGTCCGCGAGCGTGACGATTTCACGGCCGTCACGCCAGACCGAGACGGTCGCGCCCAGCTCGCCGCGGCGCGCGAAGTTTTCTGCGAAGATATTTTCGATTTTGGAAACGTCCATTCGTCAGAATACGTTCTGCCCCATGTCTCCAAATCGGGCGAGCCGGGATGTGGCGATCGTTGCCGCGGGTATCATCAGCCCGCTCGGCCGCGACTGTGCCGAAACCATCGCTAGCCTGCGCGCGGGTCATGACGCCGTTTCGCCGGTGACCTCCTTCGATGTGAGCAAATGCAGGTCGTCCACCGCCGGGCAGATTCAGGACGAGTGGCTTGATTGCTTCGTCCGCACGCGTCGTCAAAAGCGGTTGCATCGCGCGAGCAAAATGATGATTGCGGCAGCCGAAGAACTCGCCGGGCAGGATCGCGATTTTGCGCCGGAGCTGATCGTCATTGGCACGACGAGCGGCGGAATGACTTTCGGCGAATCGTTTTTCCGCTCGCTCATCCGGCGTGAAAATCGGCCAGAACGCGCGGGCTGGCTCGCCAATTATAATCCGCAGAAGCCGGTGCTCGACGCGATGGAAGCGGCCGGTTTTTCCGCGCCATCGCAAATCATCGCGAACGCGTGCGCTTCAGGCACCAATGCAATCGGTCACGCCTTTTCGCTCGTGCGGAGCGGCGAATGCGATCGCGTGCTGTGCGGCGGCTATGACGCGATTTCGGAAATGGTCTTTGTCGGCTTCGATTCGCTGCAAGCCTCGACCTCGGAAAAAATCCGGCCGTTCGACAAGGCGCGCACTGGTCTCGTGCTCGGCGAAGGCGCGGCGCTGCTCGCGCTGGAAGCCTTTGATCAGGCCGTTTCGCGAGGCGCGACGATTTTGGGTCGAGTCACTGGCTACGGGATTTCCACGGACAATTTTCATCTCACCCAGCCACATCCCTCCGGCATCGGCCCGCAGCTCGCGATGGAACGCGCGCTGGCATCGGCGGGCAGAAACGCGGCGGAGGTGGATTACATCAATGCGCACGGAACCGCGACTGCATTCAACGACGCGACCGAGGGCGCAGCGATTGCCAGGTTGTTTAACGAAACGAAAACACCGGTTAGCTCCACGAAATCGATGATGGGCCACTCGCTCGGCGCGGCCGGGGCCATCGAGGCTGTGATTTCACTGCTCGCACTACGGGAGCAGTTTTTGCCGCCGAACATCAACTTCTGCGAATGCGATCCGGCGTTTGACCTGAACATCGTGGCGAACGCCGCTCGCGAAGCCGAAATGCACTGCGCGCTTTCCAATTCCTTCGGCTTCGGCGGCACGAATGCCACGATCGTTCTCGAAACCGTTCATCGGATGAACTGATGAAAAAATGACTGCGCACATTCAGGGCATGGGCTGGATCACGCCGCTTGGGGCCGATCTCGATGAGGTGTGGCAGCGCGTCATGAATGGCGACTTGCCAGAGGCGCGCGAGCTGGCCGGTTCCGATGCCGACCGGAAGCATTTTTACGTTCCGGTTCCGCAGAAACTTGTGGAGTCGTTGGCGCGCAATCCACGGCTCCGGCGGTCGAGCGCGATCTCGTATTTTGCAGCCGCAGCGGGTTTGGCCGCGCTGGAAAACGCCGGGATCAAAATGACGCCGGAGGTTGCCGCGAAGACCGCGGTAGTTTTCGCCATCGCGAGCGGCGGCGTGGTTTACACGCGAAAATTTTATGAGCAAATCGTGAAGCAGGGCGCCAACTCGGCCAGTCCGCTGCTGTTTCCTGAGACGGTTTATAACGCGCCCGCAAGCCACCTTGCCGCACTGCTCGGAGTCGACGGGGCGAGTTACACGCTGGTGGGGGACGCGTCGGTCGGCGTCGCGGCGCTGAAGCTCGCGGAGCAATTGCTGGCCACCACGGAGGTGGAATATTGCGTGGTCATCGGCGCCGAGGAAGTGGACTGGGTGCTGTGCGAGGCATATCGCGAATGGCGGCTCGTCACTTCGCGGCCGCAGATCGAGATCGGCTCAAATCGCGGAACGCTGCTCGCGGAAGGAGCGGCTGCGCTTGTGCTCGGACGAACGGGTGATGTGGCACTGCGACGGATTCACAATGGCGGTTCTTTCTTCAACCGGCGCCAGGCGCGCGAAGCGATCTCGCGCGTGCATCGCGAACTCGACGACGAAGTGACGACGATCGTGTGCTCGGCCAACGGAACCTTCATCGACAAACTGGAGAGCGCTGCGATCGAACTGACCCGGCCCGGCGTTCATGTTTTGAAACCGAAGGCGCACTTCGGCGAGGCGCTGGGCGCCGGGGCGCTGCAGCAGACGATTGCCGGCGTTCTGGGACTGGCTCGCTCCGATGCCGATGCGGCACTGATTTCGGTGCTCGGCTTTAACCAGCAGGCGAGCGGCGTCGTGATCACACGCGCGTCGCGATAGGTTACTTTCGGACCTTCAGCAGCAGGACCGGAATTTCCACCTGATGACGCACTTTGTCTGCGGTGCTGCCATAAAGGAGGTCGCTGATGAAACGATGGCCGTGCGTGGACATGGCGATAAGATCCACGTTTCGTTCCCGCGCCAGCTTGACGATTTCCCGCGAGGGCTCGCCCATCGTGAGCACGGAACTCACTTGAAATCCCTCGGTGCGCAATTCGCCTTCGAGCGTGGAAAGGTAGAGGCGATCCTCGCGGATCTCGTCGCTTTCCCGAAGATTGAAGTTCTCGTAATTCCGCGCGACCCAGCCATCGGCGACATGCACCAAAATCAATTGTGCTCCCGTCAAACGCGCCAGCGGGCGGATGTGCGCGAGGATGGTCTGGTCGGTCTCCGCATTCTCCACCGGGATGAGGATGTGCTGATACATGGTAGTGGCGGGCTAGGCAGCGGAAAGACCGAGGAAACCGTAGAACGCCTTGAGGATGGTGTCTGGCACGAACGTGTCGACGAGCAACTTCAGGTTGAGCACGATGATGATGGCCGCGGTGGTCCAGCCAAGAAGCTTGATCCAGAGTGGGTTGGCGAATGGGCCCATCTTCGCTTTTTCGCCGGTGAAGCGCATCAACGGCCAGACGGCGAAACCGAGCTGCATGCTGAGCACGACCTGGCTCGCGACGAGGAGTTGCGTCGTCTTGCTTTCTCCAAAAATGCCGATGACGACGACGGCGGGCACGATGGCAATCAAACGCGTGATGAGGCGCCGCACCCAGGGCGTGATGCGAAAATTGAGAAACCCCTCCATCACCACCTGGCCGGCCAGCGTGCCGGTGAGCGTGGAGTTTTGCCCGCTCGCCAGCAGCGCCAGCGCGAAGAGCGTGCTCGCCACGCCAACGCCGAGCACGGGACTGAGCAGCTTGTAGGCGTCCTGAATTGCCGCCACGTCCTGGTGGCCCGACCAGTGAAAGGCGGCTGCGGCAAGCACCAGAATCGCGCCGTTGATGAACAACGCAAACATGAGCGCGACCGTCGAATCAATCGTGGCAAACTTGATCGCCTCTCGTTTGCCCTCCGGCGTCTGCTCGAACTTGCGCGTCTGCACGATGGAGGAGTGCAGGTAAAGATTATGCGGCATCACGGTGGCGCCGAGAATGCCGATGCTGACGTAAAGCATCGCCTGATTGGTGACGATGTGCGCGCCGGGAATGAAGCCCATGATCACGCCGCCGAGATCCGGTTTTGAAAAGAAAAGCTCAGCCGCGAAGCAACTGCCGATGGTGGCGATCAAGGTGATCACAAGCGCCTCGACGTAGCGGAAGCCTTTGTTTTGCAAAAAGAGGACGGCCAGAACGTCTGCGCAGGTGATCACGCAGCCCCACACCAGCGGGATGCCGAAGAGCAGTTGCAACCCGATGGCGGAGCCGACGACTTCAGCGAGATCGCAGGCGGAAATCGCGAGCTCGCAGAGGATCCATTGAATCCAGACCACCGGTTTCGGGTAATGATCACGACACGCTTGCGCCAGGTCCCGGCCGGTGGCGACGCCGAGCTTGATGCACAAATGCTGGAGCAGGATCGCCATGAAATTGGAGATCAGGACGACGGCCAGAAGCGAGTAGCCAAACTGCGCGCCGCCCGCGAGATCAGTCGCCCAGTTCCCCGGGTCCATGTAGCCGACCGCCACGAGAAATCCCGGTCCTGAAAACGCGAGCAGCTTTCTCCAAAATGAAGCCGTGGTCGGAACCAGGATACTGCGGTGCACCTCCGGCAGCGACACCTGCCCTGCCTCTCTGCGCCAGCCTGCCGCAGCGCGTGATGAGTTTTCGTCCGTTAAATTAGGCAAGGCTAAGTTATTTGATACACCCTATGATTCTGTCAATAGACAAATAGTTTTGGTTGACTGTAAGGCGGGTGATTTTTAGCCTCCTGGATGCCCGTGAAAACCGTCGCGACCCGCAACTCCTCGACGGTGGAAGATTACCTCGAACGCATCCTCGATTTGATCAATACGAAGGGCTACGCGCGGGTCGTCGATATTGCGAACTCGCTCAAGATTTCGCAGGCCAGCGTCACCAACATGGTGCAGCGGCTGGATGCCGAGGGCCTGCTGAAATACGAGAAGTATCGCGGGCTGGTGCTGACCACCACCGGGGAAACGCTCGCCCGCAACATCATGCACCGGCACCAGTTGCTGACGGATTTTTTCAAACTCCTTGGCATCGATGAGCAGGTCATCTATCACGACGTGGAAGGTATGGAGCACCACATCAGCCCGCCCACGCTGCGCGCGCTCGAGGCATTGACGAGCGCACTGGCGCGGCAGCCGGCTCTGCTGGCGAAGCTGCGGAAGCAAACCGATGCACATTAAGCAGTTCAAATTTGGCGGCTGGGAGCACAACTTTCAGCTCGCGAACGACCAAGTGGAGCTAGTGATCAGCCTCGATGTCGGCCCGCGCATTCTTTCCTACAAAACGCCGCAGGGCGAAAACGTGCTCAAGAATTTTCCTGATCAAATGGGAAAAAGCGGCGAGCAGAAGTGGATGATCCGCGGCGGGCACCGGTTCTGGATCGCGCCGGAAGACGAGGTCTTAAGCTATGTGCCGGATAATGCGCCGGTAAAATACGAGTTCGTCGGCGAGAACGGTTTGAGGCTCCTGAACACAGGAGTCGATCCGTGGAAAATCAAAAAGGAGTTGACGGTAACCCTCGCCCCGAGCAGCTCCGAGGTGACGATCCGGCATTGCGCGACCAACGAAGGAGAAAGCCCCATCGAGATCGCCACCTGGGGGCTGAGCGTCATGGCCGCGGAAGGACTCGCGATTATCCCGCAACCACCGCTGGGCCAGCATCCGCGCGATTTGCTGCCAAACCGAATTCTCGTCGTCTGGCCTTACACCGACATGGCTGATCCGCGCTGGCGCTTTGGCTCGCGGCTGATCACGCTGCGCCAGACCGCCGAGGGTTTTCCCACGAAACTCGGCCTCGCCCACAAGGAACAATGGGTCGCCTACCTGATGCGCGATGCGCTTTTTTTGAAAACGTTCGGGCACCTCGAGGGCGAGGCTTATCCGGACGGCGGCTGCAATTTCGAAACGTTCTCGAACTCGGAAATGCTCGAGCTCGAATCTCTCGGCCCGCTGCGCCGCCTCGCCCCAGGCGAATCGACCGAGCACACGGAGCACTGGCATTTGCTCGACGTTCCGGAGCAGCCTGAGTCGTTGAAAGAACGCGTGTTGAGCGAATGGATCGAGCCGAAGCTCCGGCAGATCGGCCTCTGAGCAGCCGTAAGATTTTATGAAAACGATCGCCAATTTTTTGTTCGCCCTCGCCGGACTCGCCACCTTTGCGGGATGCCAGACAGCGGAAATGCAGGGAATCCAGTCCTCCCGCCTTGCCGCGACGAAGGCGATCACCACCGAGCCGGCGGGTGATTATTTCATCGGGCGCCGGTATTACAAAGTGGACTACAAATTCTGGGGTTACGTGCGGCAGCCGGGGCAGCCGTGGATCTCTGCGA
>JAXDQV010000045.1:0-4601 GCA_034667645.1 Chthoniobacter sp. | reverse complement strand
CCCCGTGCCGGCAGATAATAAACGCGACTGTCGCCGATGTGGGCGAAATACATCCATTGCGGTGTGAACCAGCAGAGGCTCAACGTGGCTCCCATCCCGGAACATTCCTCGTAGCTCTCGCCGAGATACATCAGGGCTTTGTGGATTTGATCGAATAGCTCGGTGAGCACGTCATCGAAGCCGGCATGGAGTCCACTGGCGGATTGTTGAAAAGACGGGGGCAGCAGCCGGGTGATTTTTTCGACCGTGATCCGGCTGGCAAACTCGCCCGCCATGGCTCCGCCCATCCCGTCGCTGACCGCAAAAACAAAGTCGGTGCTGACCAGAGACGCCTCTCCGGTTTTCCCCAGATAATCCACCGTGTGCGCGTCAAAGCGCAGTGCGAGGAACGAGTCCTCGTTGTTCTTCCGGACCTTGCCGCGGTCGGTATGGCCGGACCAGCGCAGGCGTTCGGGTTTCGAGGGGCTCGGCGTTGTTTCCATCGACGTCACACAAAGCCAGGCAGAATCGTGGCAAACTCGAAATCGATCAAACAGAAGCGCCCGTCGCTCTGGCGATAAGTCACATTGCGAATATCCGGATCGTCATGACGGACGCCGAATGTCTCGAGTTCAGCGAAAAGCTCCTTTGCCCGAGCTTCGTCGAGATGCTCCACCCGGCTTCCGCAGTTGGTGGTGGTGATCTGAAGCTGGTAGCGGTCGCTTTCCAAAAGCCGGGGCACGAACGGGCAGGCACGCGCTTCGAGCAGGCGCAAAATCCGGACTTCGTTGTCGAACCGCTCAACCGCCTTGGGACCGCGAAAAGTTTTCAGCACCCGGCCGTCGTAGGAAATCCGGACGGTCGCTCTGAGCGTGTTTTTGACTTCGTGCATTTCGGAAACGCGCAAGCCGCAGAAGCCGCGCCAAAATTTCAAAAAATACTGTTGGTTGGTCTCGATCCTGCTTATTGACCTATGGCATTTTTTTTGCTCAGTTCTGCGGCGCGTCGAATAATCGGAAATAACGAGTAAAAAACAACACACCCGCGGGTCAGCTCGGCGCGTCCGCATAAAAATAGACACCAACCCACAGCATCATGGAGAAGTTTAAACTAGAATACGTTTGGCTCGACGGCTACGAGCCTACGCCGAACCTGCGCAGCAAAACTACAATCAAGGAATTCAAAAGCTTCCCGAGCCTGGACCAGCTTCCTGATTGGGGATTTGATGGCAGCTCGACGAAGCAGGCCGAAGGTCACAGCTCAGACTGCGTCCTAAAGCCGGTCGCGATTTACCCTGACACCACCCGCAAAAACGGCGCGCTCGTCATGTCGGAAGTGCTGCTGCCCGATGGCACACCGCATCCGACCAACGCACGTGCAACCATTGCAGACGATGAAGGCACCTGGTTCGGGTTCGAACAGGAGTATTTCCTGATGGAAGGCGGGCGCCCGCTCGGTTTTCCAGGAGAAGGGTTTCCTGAGCCGCAGGGCAAATACTACACCGGCGTCGGCTACAGCGCGGTGGGAGATATCGCGCGCAAGATCGTCGATGAACACCTCGATCTCTGCCTCGACGCCGGGATTAACCACGAAGGTATTAACGCGGAAGTCGCCAAGGGCCAATGGGAGTTTCAGGTCTTCGGCAAAGGCTCGAAAAAAGCCGCTGACGACGTCTGGATGGCTCGCTACCTCCTCATGCGGCTGTGCGAGACCTACGACATCGACGTCGAGTTCCACTGCAAGCCGATCCGCGGCGACTGGAACGGCTCGGGAATGCACACCAACTTCTCGACCGAATACATGCGCGAAAAGGGCGGCAAGGAATACTTTGAGAAGCTGATGGCGGCGTTCGAAAAATACCGCAATGAGCACATCGCTGTTTATGGCCCGGACAACCATCTCCGCCTGACCGGACTGCACGAGACGCAGTCGATCGACAAATTCAACTACGGCATCGCCAACCGCGGCGCCTCGGTCCGCGTGCCGCATTCCTTCGTGAACAGCGGCTACAAGGGCTACCTCGAAGATCGCCGTCCGAATTCCCAAGGCGATCCCTACAAAATCGCGAGCCGGATCCTGCAGACGATCGCGACCGTCCCGACGACCTAAGTTCGTCCAACGAAGAGCAAATCAACGCGACGCCGCCTGTTCACCGGGCGGCGTCGCTTGTGCTTCGTCTTAGCGACCGACAATCGCGTCGATTTCCCCGAGTTCTTCGCTGGAAAACTCGAGGTTCGCGAGCGCGGCGACGTTGTCCTCGATTTGTTGCATTCGCGATGCGCCGACCAGCACGCTGGTGATTTCCGGCAGCCGGAGGATCCACGCGATCGCCATTTGCGCGAGCGACTGGCCGCGGGCATTCGCCATTTCGTTCAGCCGCCGCAACCGCTGGATCATGGTGCCGTCGGCGAGTTGAGTCTGGAGGCGCGGCGAGGCGATCGCATCCTGCATTGCGCGCGAATCGGCCGGAATCCCGTCCAGATACTTCGACGTGAGCAAACCGCTCGCGAGTGGAGAAAAGGCGATGATGCCGAACCCGTGCTCCTGCGCGGCCATAAGTAGATCCGTTTCGATGTCGCGGGCGAACATGTGGTAGCGCGGCTGATGAATGGAGATCGGCGTCCAGCCGCGCCGCTCCGCGAGTGTGCAACTCTCGCCTGTCCTTTGCCCCGAATAATTCGACACGCCCGCGTAGAGCGCCTTGCCGGAGCGCACCGCCGTTTCGAGCGCGCCGATTGTCTCCTCCAGCGGCGTGTCGGGATCGGGCCGATGCGAGTAAAAAATATCCACGTAATCGAGCCCCAGCCGCTGCAACGACTGGTCGAGGCTCGCGAGCAGCGATTTGCGCGAACCCCAGTCGCCGTAGGGCCCCGGCCACATCTGATAGCCGGCTTTGGTCGAAATGATCAGCTCATCGCGTGGCATTTCCTGCACAATTTTGCCGACGAGAATTTCCGCGTTTCCCGGCGGCTTGCCGTAGTTGTTCGCCAGATCGAAATGCGTGATCCCGAGATCGAACGCGCGAAACATGCATTCGCGCGCCGTCTCCTCGCCGCGATAACCGCCGAAGGTTTCCCATGCGCCGAGTGAAATCGCGGGCAGCTTCAAGCCCCACTTTCCGCAGTGCCGGTAGCGCATCGTCTCGTAGCGATCTGGCGAAAAGTCGCGCATCAGTCTGCGGGCTCGTCCGGCTTCGCCTCAGGTTCCGCGCGGCGGGAACGCTTCGCGCGCTGCTTGCCCTTGGTTTCTCCCTTGAAAAGCTCTTCGAGCACTTTGCCGATCATCGGCGCCGCGTAGGTGCCGCCGTGCGCGCTCTGGTTGATCTCACTCTCGTAAAGGGCGGCAAAAGCATAGCGCGGCTTGTCGGCTGGGGCGAAACCGGCGAACCACGCCGCGTTGCGCTCTTTTTTCTTCGGACCCCATTGGGCCGTTCCCGTTTTGCCCGCTACGTCCACGTTGTCTACTCCCGCTTTTCCCGCCGTCCCCATCGGGCTGGAAACAACGGCAACCATCGCTTTTTTCATTTCGCTCAAAATCCTCGGATCAATATCTAGCGTGCCACGCGCGCCAATTTCGTAGGCCGTCACGATCTGGCTGTCGATGCTTTGCACCTGCTGCACGAGCCGGGTGCGATAAAGCGTGCCGCCATTGCCGACCGCGGCCATCGCCTGCGCCATCTGCAGCGGCGTCACGAGCAGGTCGCCCTGGCCGATGGAAAGATTGGCCACGTCGCCGTCGAGCAATCTCCGGCCGTAAATTTTCTTCATGTATTCGTTGGTGGGCACGCGTCCTTCGGCCTCGCTCGCGAGTGGAATCCCGGTCTTCGAGCCGAACCCCATCTTCACGGCCCAGTCAATGATCGGCTGGGCTCCCGTCTTGATCCCGACCTGGTAAAACCACGTGTCGCAGGATTGCGCGAGCGCGTCGTGGAAGTTCAGCATCCCGGAGTCCGTTTTCTTCCAGTTGTGCATCGTCGTGTTCCCGATCTCCATCGCCTTTGGGCAGTTGAATTCGTCGTCCGCCCTGATGCTGTGCGACTCGAGCGCCGCCAGGCCGACGGCGACTTTAAAGACGGAGCCCGGCGGATAGGCTGAGCGATAGGCGCGGGGCAGCAGCGGCACATTCGGATCGTCTTGCAACGCCTTGAAAGCCTCGGGCGTGATGGAGGGAACGAACAGATTCGGGTTGTAGGAAGGCCACGACGCCATCGCGAGCACGTCGCCGTTGTTCGGATCGAGGACAACCAGCGCGCCGCGTTTCGCTCCTTTGGATAAAGTCTCCTCCGCCAGCCGCTGGATGTTTTCATCCAAGGTGGTCACGACGTTGTAGCCCGGCTGAGGGGGGATCGCGATTTTCTCCGATGCCTTCCGTCCGGTGGCGTCGAAGGCGATGTTCAACTGCCCCGGTTTGCCCGTGAGCTGATCGTTAAACGTCTGCTCCAGTCCCTCGCGCCCCTCCGCATTCGGCCAGAGCATCTCGTTGTTTTGAATCGGTCCATCCGGCGTCCGGCCCGCCCGGCCCGCGTAGCCGATGATGTGCCCCGCGAGCGCGCCGTCGGGATAGACGCGCTGATAGATCGCATGCAGCGAGAGATTGCGCGGCGCCCGCTGCTTGACGCGCTC
>JAXDQV010000044.1:0-5187 GCA_034667645.1 Chthoniobacter sp. | reverse complement strand
GCGCATGTCGACGGGCGAGCTCGTCATGCGCTCGGCAATCCAGTCGGCGGCGCGCTCGGCCGGCACGCAGATCACCCGCGCGGTGCTGCGCGGCATTCTTGGTGGCATGACAAGGTAGGCGCTGCTTACGAAGGGTGCATAACGCGTTACTTT
The DNA here is from genome assembly GCA_034667645.1 of Chthoniobacter sp. Taxonomy (GTDB): domain Bacteria; phylum Verrucomicrobiota; class Verrucomicrobiia; order Chthoniobacterales; family Chthoniobacteraceae; genus JAJPJG01. The sequence goes on along the minus strand of JAXDQV010000044.1, from coordinate 5,034 downwards.
GTCATTGCGAGGAGGCGAAGCCGACGAAGCAATCCAGCAAGTGCTGCAATCGTGGACGCGTTTGCCCCTGAATTGCTTCGCTGCGCTCGCAATGACACCCCCTGCGGCAAGGGCGCGCCGCGCTTCTGCTCAGCCGCGAGCGCGCGTGCCATCCCGATCTACGATCGGGCTGATTTCCACCTCGACGTCGGCTTCAAGATTGAGCGCGGCGAAAGCGGCTTCGATCTGCTCGACCTTCGATTCATGATCGAGGCGAAAAAGCCGGTCGACCTGCTCGCGATGCCAGTTAAGGCGCCGGGCGAGTTCGGCGCGGGAGACCCCGGCGGCTTTGCACGCGGCATATAGAGACGCTTTCAGCGACACCATTATGGAAAGCGCGACGGCCCGATTCTCTTTGCACGCCGGCACCATGTCTTGACGTTGCGGCCAGGCGATGTCCTCCCACCGCGCCATACGCGCCGCGATCGCCTCTTCGACCGCGTCGCGGCCATGCGTGAGCGCGTCGTCATGATCTTCACCGAAGCTCGTGACTTCCGGCAGCAACGGGCAGGTGACCATGAGCGTGCCGTTATCGTCCGGCGTAAGCACGAGAGGGAACTGCATCACTTCAACCCGAGGTCTTTGAGGATTTTGTTGACGAGCCCGGTTCCGAGTTCCTTCTTGGAGCCGTGCATCGGCAATTGGGATTTGCGGTCGCCGCGGCGAACCGTCAGATGCCCACTGCCGCCGCGGTAGCCGAGCATCTACGCCTCGTTGACGGTTTCAACTCCGATCGGAATAAATTGTGAACAGTGGGGATTGAGAGATCAAGGGCACCTCTCATTGAGCCGCCGAGTGCCTTATATCTAGGGTCGCAAGAAGACACTATGCCTGATTCGCCCGAAGCGCCCCCCGGCGGGGTCTACCGAATTTTGAGCCTCGACGGAGGAGGAGCCAAAGGCTTCTACACGCTTGGGGTCCTTCGAGAGATCGAGGGAATGATCGAATGTCGCCTCCATGAGAAATTTGACCTCGTTTTCGGCACGAGCACAGGCGCGATCATTGCAGCACTGATTGCGCTCGGTCATTCCGTGAAGGAAATTTCGGCGCTGTATGAAACGCACGTGCCACGCATCACGGCGCGAAAGAAGCCGGCTGAGCGGTCCAAGGTTCTCCATCAGGTCGCCAAAGAGGTGTTCGCCGACGTCAAGTTTGACGCGGTGAAAACTGCCGTAGGGATTGTCACCACGAAATGGGTCATCGAGCGACCCATGATCTTCAAGGGAAGTATCGCGCAGGCGCACGGCCGTAAAGGCACCTTCGCTCCTGGCTTCGGATGCACCATTGCTGATGCGGTCGAGGCATCATGCTCGGCATTTCCGTTCTTTCTGCGCAAGATGGTGGTTACTGAGGCCGGTGACCACATCGAACTAATTGACGGTGGATACTGTGCGAATAATCCGACACTCTATGCGATTGCCGATGCCATCATGGCGATCAAGCAGCCGCAGGACAGTTTGCGGGTCGTGAGCGTGGGCGTGGGCGTCTACCCGGAACCAAAACCGCGCTTTCCGAGTAAAATGTGGCTCGCGAAATACCTGCTCGGTGTCCAGCTCCTGCAGAAGACGTTAGAGATCAACACTCAGTCAATGGATCAGCTGCAGACGATCTTGTTCAAACAAATCCGCACTATTCGCATTAATGACAAGTTCGAGAAGCCAGAAATGGCGACCGATTTGTTTGAACATGACCTGCACAAGCTCAACATCCTGCGGCAACGCGGTAGTGAGTCTTTCGCAAGTCGCGAGCCCGCGCTTAGAGACTTTCTACTATAGGAGCAGTTCGCGAATGGCCATCCCGGAATCCCAGCTTGAAACGTGGTCGCATCAGGGCTCGATCCAGCAGTCGAAGGCTACTGGCGATACAATTCGTACGGTTCTCGAAAATGGATTGGCACCCTACGCGAACCAAAGCTATACGGCCTTTCTGCAAGGTTCCTATGCGAACGACACGAACATCTTCGCTGACAGCGACGTAGACATCGTTATGCGGCTAAATTCCACGTACTACTACGACCTAAGCTTCCTCACAGAGACGGACCGTTCGACGGCGCAAAGCAATATTACTCCCGCGACTTATGACTTAGATGACTTTAAGAGGGACGTTACAGCCTGGCTCGTCAAAAAATATGGAACGGCAGTGCGGCCGGGGACTAAGGCCATTTTCATCAAGGAGGAAGGCGCGCGGCGAGACGCTGACGTTCTCCCGTGTGCGGTGCTGCGCAAATATTCGGGCCCGTATGAATACGTAGAGGGCATTTGCTTCTTCATGCCGGACGGAACGCGCATCGACAATTTCCCAAAACAGCACTCCGTTAATTGCACTACGAAGCACCAGAACACAAGCCAGTGGTTCAAGCGCACCGTGCGCGTCTACAAAAACATGCGCAACAAAATGATAGATCGAGGCCTTCTTGGAGAAGGCGTGGCGCCCTCCTACTTTCTCGAAGGGATGCTCTACAACGTGCCCGCGGCGAAGTTCGGTGGCCCTCAGACCCAGAATTTTTGCAATACTTTCAATTGGACTTGCGAAGCGGACAGGAGCAAGTTTGTTTGCGCGAATGAACAATTTTACTTGTTGAATGACTATTCACCGGTTACTTGGCGCGCGGCGAATTGCAACAAATTTCTGAATGCTGCCAAGAGTCTCTGGAACAACTGGTGAGCCGGTGATTGGAACATCCAGAGTGCGCTAGCATGTTCCGGTCAGCCAGCTCTCTGAGCACCGGCCTCTCTTTCCATACTCTTTGAGAAGAGGCGAAGGCGCGCTCCATAGTTTCCAGTCCTGGGCGCACCGAACGTGGACGCGCCACCGCCGCACCTATGCTTCGCCGATCCCAGTCCATGGCCACCGCTTTAGGAGCGGATTCTTGTTTTGTTCTAGCAGGAAGGTCAAGGTTTGACACTGCTGCGATACCTAACGATTCGGCTCTTCGTCAAAGGCCGCTGCACGGGTAGTCCTTTACGGCAGAAAAAAAGAGAGGCATAGTTCCACGCATCCTGGGATTGAAGGGGGAACGGGACGAACCATGTCTCCGCGTTGGATATCCACCTACATTGCCGCGGGCGGTGTGCTTATTGCAGCCCTCACCCTGTTCCACACGTGGTATTACTCCGGTCCTGCAATCGAACGACCTTACGTCAAAACTGCTCAAGGTGCTCCAGCGGATCAACATTCCCTGCCATCGAACGAGCAGACTTCAAAGGAGCCCGAAAACCGCGCCGATACCACGTCGGTTTATCAATCTGGCTGTAATGTCAGCATCAATAATTCATCGGTTACTTCGGTGCTTAATGGACCATGTCCTACCGGCGCCCATTAGCTTCCGCGCAGCGCTGATGAAAGCAAACACTGCCCTTTTCGTCTTCGCGGCAATCATGTTCCTCTCGAACGGAGTTCTGGCGGAAGTGACGCAAAATGGCTGCAATATGCATATTAACAACTCTGAGATAAAGGCACCCGTCACCAACATTTGTTACATACAAGAGAGGAGATCGACCGCGGCAGGTGGAAGAGCTGTGAGTGCCGAAGATATAAAGGAAAATTTATACGAGGGTATAATGACTTACCTTGGTCAGGAGCTAATTACCCGCGGCAAGCCTCAATTCAAAGGTAAACTGTTCAAGAAAGTTTACAGCGACGCTCAACGGCCTAAGGCCATCGCGGTATGCATAGATTGGACAAAGACAACCCCGCTACGAGTTAAATTAGGTGATGGGAATAAGCGACGGTTCCAATTCATTACTGGAGCCGGTGATTGTCATCCGAGCAGTGCCGAAGAAGCGGGCCAATGTGCGATCGCCGAGTGTCGAGCTTCTGCGAAGTGTCCGGCCCGTGAAAATTGTGAACTACTCGATGTGAATGATCAGAATAAGCTCACTCCTCCGCAATACTGGTTGGATCGCTACAAATAGAGGCTCGTGCCAAACACATGCGCCGCTCGCTTCATAAGGGCTTGGCCTTCGCTCCGGGCCCATCAGAAGCGCCCACAGTTCCAACCTCGTCCGGCGTGCCGGCACGGCCGGAGGCGGAAATCTCGACCATGCGCCAGTAACCTTCGCTACGCGGCCCGGTTAGTTCGTCCCGCGCCAGCGGGGCTGCATCAATGTCATTCCCGAGGAGGCGAAGCCGACGAAACAATCCATAGGTCCACTGGATCGCTTCCCAGGATTTAATCCGGGGTCGCTCGCAATGACAGCGGCGCCGCGCCGGGAACGACAAGCAACGACACGCCGATCAGGGCGCCGTGCTGGATGGAGGAGGAACTTCCAAACAAGCGATCACTTGACGACCAATCCACCCCTAAGAGTGCTTGAGCAGCGTCGCGCACTAGCGCGCACACAACCCGCCGTAGCTCATCTCATCCGGCTCTCTTGCGATTTCGATCCGAGCGGCTAGCTTCGCGGACCCGATCGCCCGCGAGGAGCCGCTTCGTTCATGCCCGACATCTTCGGCGCCCACATCCCGTTCGTGCATTTCTGCGGCATCGAGCCAATGTCCACCGAGCCGGGGCGAACGCGGCTGCGGGTGAAGCTCGAAGATCACCATATGAACCAGCTAGGAATTGCGCATGGCGGGATCACCATGACGCTTCTGGATGTCGCGGTCGGGACCGCGGCGCGATCGGGAAGCAACAAGAGCGCGGTGATGACCCTCGACATGCAAACCCAGTTCATCTCGCCCGGGCGCGGCACGCTCCTCGCCGAGGGGCGCGTCGTCAAAGAAGGCCGCTCGCTCGTGTTTGTCGAAGCCGACGTGCATGACGAAGCAGGCACCCTGGTTGCCAAGGCGAGCGCGATTTTGAAGAGTACGCGTCGGCGCGAGGCGGCCGAGGGGCAGAGCCATGTCGAAGCCTGAAATCCTGAAAAGCCTGCGGCTGCCGGTGATCGGCGCGCCGCTCTTCATCATCTCCAATCCCGATCTCGTCATCGCGCAATGCGTGTCGGGCGTGGTCGGCGCTTTTCCCGCGCTGAATGCGCGGCCGAAGGAGCAGCT
>JAXDQV010000043.1:0-4271 GCA_034667645.1 Chthoniobacter sp. | reverse complement strand
GCCCTGACCGGCAACGTCCCCAGTGATCACCGTATCGCCTTCGATAAAGAGAATGCCGCCGTCGAGATTGATGTTGCCAGTGTGCGTCCAGTTTGTGGCGTAAGCAGGGCCCTGGATTGTTCTCGCGCCGGTGGTAATGCCGACAATCACGTTGTCGCCAGTCGCCTGATCTTTCGTGTTGTAGGCTGAGAAATCACCGTTTGGCGTGTAGTTCAGGGCGATTTTCTTTCGCCCGCCGGTGTCAACGCGCAACTGGCCGACCTGAATCGCGCCATAAACGCGGACATCGCCGCCGCGCGCGAAAAGCAGCCGCGTATCCGACGCTGCGAGAAAGCGAAGGAGCACTGCACTCGTAGCCGAATCGATACGAAGCAGGCCAAATTGCGAGCCGCTGTCCAAGGCGCCACCCTCCGTCTTCACTTCCCCGACGGCAGTCTGCCCGCCCTCGGCGAGGCGCCGTAGTGCCGTCGCATTTTCGTCCACGATCACCACGCTCCCGATGGAGGCTTCCGCTACAGCCTCGGGTTTGCCTTTCACGACTTGATCGACCGGTTTTCCCTTCTGCTGCGCGGTCAGCACATGCTCAAGATCGGGATCGCGAAACGGCGGGACAACAAAGGTGCCAAAGGGCGCTGAAAGCGGGACGATGGTGAGACCCACATCGTTTAACGACACTAGAATATCGCCGCCCTCCGGGTCCCAATCGGAACATTCAAAGAACACTTCCTCGCCCACTTTCACTTCTCCGTTCAGTCCGTTTTCTGCCTGGTAATCAATTTTGCCGCGATCGAAAGCCCTGATCGGCGTCTTGGAGCTCTTCGCGCCGGCCCGCGCAAAATCCTGCACACGCGCGGCGGCATTGAAATTCGCAGTCGCCGTTTTGGTGCCTGGCCTATCTTTGACCCTCACGCCGAACGCTCCATAAAATTTCGTAAGAGGCCCAGGCAGCACCCAGGTCAGCTCGTTGCCGCTTTGCGTAAAGCCGGCAGGAGCGACGGTATTGGGCACGATGGCCGTCCCTTTCGGCGCGCGGGCCTTGATCGTGAAATCCTCCATCTGCGCGCCCGGTGCCTCCGCATTGAAGAGATACTGGCCCGAACCGCCTGCGCGAAATTCGCCGGGGTTCGGCGTATTCACCGTGCATGCGATACTCAGCACCGGCACGTCGCTGACTGGCAGTGTGTAGGTGATAATTTCGTCGTCGGTAAAGGGATGGTCGGTTACTGCATCCGTGCCGCTGCCCGGCGGGAAGCCGCGGAACTCGATGCGCGAATGAAACCGGATCTGCACCGGCTCTGAATGGCCATTTCGGTTGAGCGGTTTCACTTTTATCCGCAGGTGAAAACTCGCATGGCACACGTTTTTGTGAAAACGCATTGTGAAAGGCAGGTGTTCTATGGCTTCGGGGTGCTGGTCGTCGGGATACCATTCATTGCCCGGCTCCAGCGTCGCGCCTTTGAGCGAGAGAATCGTCAACGTGGAGACGCCCCATTCTGGATCGCCCGGCGATTGAAGCAGCAGCGGGATGCCGAATCCATTGGGTGAAAGGTTGCCGAAATCGATAATCGCTCCGGGATCCGTCTTCGCGATATTTGTCGCCAGATGGTCCGGAACATCCCGGGCATACATTTTATACATGTATGGGTCCGGCACCGCGAAAGCGGTGCAACTTAGCAACAGCCCCACACCTACGGCGATCTTCATGCTAAAGATTATAGGTGACGTTTCGGGACGAGACAAGCAGGCGCACGCAAACCAAACACGCGTCAGCGCCCGAATCGATCAGCCGAGATGTTATGACCGGCGTCGATAGAAATGCTGCGAAACATCCAGATCGCTGGCCCCACGCATCTCGTCGAGCCGCCGCAATCCATAAGTCTTCATCTGTCCAACGGCCGATCTCCCGATCGAAGCGAAAACGGGCCAAGGTGTGGGTAATTGGCGCGAACTATCCAGCGGCTCCAAGGAGTGTAGAGCGATGATGAAGCATCGGTTCGTGACTCAACAAGAAGGCGTTGGGCAAAAGCCTACGCCGTTCATTGGGTATGCCAAACAGGAGGAGGTGCTTATCATCGTCCGGGAAGTAACACTTTTTTAAGTTCTGTCCCGCGGCGAAAACTAATCGGATCGTCGCTGGTGGCAGTTTAACGGCAACCGGACGGGCCACTTCCGGCGAAAGTGAACCATGAGCTATTCCTCCAACAAGAGTTCAGAAACCAGCACCGCCGAGAAACTGACGGCGCGTAACGTCAAAGCGATCGCCGATCTGGAGAAGGCGGCGCATGCACCCAAAACCATCAGCGACCGCATCGCGGATAAGATTACCCAATTCTGCGGCTCAATGGCTTTTCTGTGGGTGCATGTCGCCTGGTTTGCCATCTGGATCGGCATAAACAGAGGCATGGGCAGCCAGGCTTTAGATCCGTTTCCATTCTTTATTTTGATTTCCGAGAATCGGCAGTCCCGGGAGGACGAACGTCGCAGCCATTTGGATTTACAGATCAATCTGCTCTCAGAACAGGAGAACACCGAGATGCTGCGCATGCTCACCGCGATTTCTGAAAAGCTGGGACTGACCGCGCATAGCAACCGAGAAGTCAGTGCTTTGAAGGAGGTTACGGAACCGGGGAAATTGGCCGAGCAGATCGAGGAAGTCCTGGACGAAAAAAAGATTCGTGATGAGCCGACCTGTGGGGCCTCCAACGGTCCGAAGGCCCCGTGAATTGAAGTAGCAGCTTTCGATTGGCGGGGACGTTGTTGAAGGCTATCGAGCCCCAGCGCCGGAGTGAATGGATACCCTCGCGGAAACGGCGATTGAGCCGGGAAAGATATTCGAGAAAGGTGAAATCTGGAGTCGTTATGGCCGCGCGATCCGGCCAAAACGAAGTGTTGTTATCGTAGTCGATGAAATAGTGCGCGTCGGAGGTGGGAATTTTGATACCCGAGGAGATTTAACACTCCATCCGTTTGCAGGATCTTCAGCGCGTGGAAAGCTTCGCTCAGAACGGCATTGAGCAGCGGCTTCGGATCATCGGATTCCGGCTGATTCTCGGCAGATGGCGCTGTGGTGCGGCTGCGGGCGAACGGTAGAAACCGTGCTTGTTGCCCGCGTGAAGTCAATTACCAAACACGTCGCGCACAGCGAGAAACAGCCACGTCAGAGGGCGCGCGTTAATAGTTCGGACAAGGAGGTCGTGTCCTTCCATGAAGTCGCGATTCCCATGAAAAGTCGAAGGTGATTCGAACGTCACCTCCGCGCCATGTCGGGCGGATGACCAATACAGCGAAATCCCAGACAGCGGCCTCGCGCATGCGGCGGTCGGCCGCGGCGATAAGACGAAGCGGCCAGCGCGCCTGGTCCAATCCAACTTCCTCCGCGCTCGCTGCGAATCCCGGTGTTTTTCGGTTGCTCAGGGTTATGGCCGGTTGCTTCCGGGTTCCGATAGAAATCGGGCGCATACCAGTCCCGGCACCAGTTCCACACATTGCCTGCCATATGGCGAAGCCCGAACGGTGAAAGTCCAAGCTCGGCTGAAACGTCAGCAAGAGGCAGCAGGTTTGAATATTTTGCGCGCGCAGTGTGCAGGCCGACCACCGCGCGATCAGGCATGCACGGATCCGAGCCCCATGGAAAGAGCTGCCATTTTGCTCCGCGGGCTGCGTATTCCCACTGGGCTTCGGTCGGCAGGAAAGGCGCTGATTCCTTCCACTCACGCCGATTGGCCCAGAGAGAATAAGCAGTCGCTCCAAACCACGAGACAAGAACGATTGGTTGACGTTCGGTTCCCGGCTTCGGTCGCCACATCTTTCCATTTCGCTCGAGTTGGAAATGCACTTTCCGTCGGTCGTCCGAATCAACTCCACACCAAGTTTTCTCTGCTTCAGGGGAAGCGCCCGTTGAATTCAGGAAACGCGCATACGCCGTGGTTGAGACCGGTTCCGCGTCAATAAGGAAACCCGCGAGATTGGCTGTATGCCGGGGGCCTTGATCCGGCAGGGAGTCCGGGGCAGTGCTTCCCAACTCGACCAGAGCCGGGGGTATCAAAACGCAACGCATCCCGTCAGTCCGGCGAAAGAACTGCCGCACGTTTTCATGCACCGGGGTGAGTTCATCGTAAAGTGAGAGACTCCGCCATTCCTTCTCTCCCATGGAGCCCCCGAGCTGGGTGAATGATGTCAGCGCCGACGCATGTGGCTTGGGCTTCGGCACAAACCAGCCTTTGCGTGCAAGGTGCCCCGTCCCCAATTGATGTTGCACTACTCGCGCGAGA
>JAXDQV010000042.1:0-4138 GCA_034667645.1 Chthoniobacter sp. | reverse complement strand
TGACATTCCGCGTAATGCCATCGCAAAAGGTAGCGTAGATGCTGCATTGTTCCTTTGGGAAGTCAGAGCCGTCTGGATGCGAATGATGAATAGTCTCATGCGCGGGCTTGCCAACCAGTTCATCAATCTCCCAGCCAAGCATCCTCGCTCCTGCGGGATTTTCAAAGACGATGTTGCCATTCAGATCCATACCGTGAATGCCGTCACCGACGGACTGGAGAATCAATTCATGCTGACGTTGGAGTTGCTCGAATGCGGCATCGGCCCGTGTCTTTTCGTCACGAAGCTGCTTTTGCTCCAGCGCCATCGTGGTCGCCGGGCCGAGGCGCTCAAGACGATCTTTCAAAAGATAATCTGTTGCGCCCTGCTTCATGGCTGACACTGCGATGTCTTCTCCGATGCTCCCTGACACGATGATGAACGGCAAATCCAGGCCGCTCTGATTGACCAACTCAAGCGCGCGCAATCCGCTGAAATTCGGCATCGTGTAGTCGGAGAGAATGAGGTCAACGTCCGGACTGAGCTGGCTGAGATACTCCTCCTCGGTATCCACCTGACTCCAGTTGGGATCGAAGCCCGCACGTCGCAACTCGCGCACCACTAACTCCGCATCTGTAGGTCGGTCTTCGACGAGCAGGACTCGCAACGGTCGTAACATTCCTATTCCTGTAGCTTCGGTGGTTGATTCAACAGCAGCCAATACATGCCCAGTTGCTGCACGGCCTCGACGAAGCCCTCAAAATTCACCGGCTTCACGATGTAGCTGTTCACGCCCAGTTTATAGCTTTCCACCACGTCGTTCTGTTCCTTCGATGAGGTCAGCATGACCACCGGGATGGCGCGGGTCCGCGGATCGGCCTTGATCCGCTTGAGCACTTCCAGCCCGTCTACTTTGGGCAGCTTCAGGTCTAGCAGGATCACCTTGGGCGTGTCCTCGATCCTGCGCGCGGCGTGCGTGCCCTCGCAGAAAATGAAATCGAGCGCTTCCGCGCCGTCTCGGACGATTTGGATGCGATTCGTGAGATTGGCTTTGCGCAAAGCACGTTGCGCCAGTTCCACGTCCTGGGGGTTGTCTTCGACCAGCAGGATTTCGACGGAATTCGTTTCGCTCATAGCATTGTTTCTCCTTCGAGGGTGAAGTAAAAGGTGGCGCCACGATCAATGGCGGCGTCAGCCCAGATCTTTCCGCCGTGGCGGTGAACAATTCGCTGGACGATGGCCAGGCCGACGCCCGTGCCTTCGTAGTCCTCCGCGCGGTGTAGTCGCTGGAAGACGCCAAAGAGCTTGGCCGCGTAGCGCATGTCGAAGCCCGTGCCGTTGTCGCGCACGAAATATACCTTGCCCTCGGGCTTGGCTTCGCACCCGATTTCCACTACTGCGGCTTCGCGCTTCTGCGTGTATTTCAAGGCATTCGAGAGCAGGTTCATCCAGACCTGCTTAAGCAAAGCCGGATCACCAGCGCACATGGGCAATTCTCCGACGCGGAGCTCTACCTGCCGCCGTTCCTGCTGCGAACTGAGATCATCAAGGACCGCGCGGACCAGTTTGTCGGTATTCACCTCCTGTTTGTCCAAGGGGGCGCGGCTGAGTCGGGAGAAAGTCAGCAAGTCGTCGATGAGCACGCCCATCTTCTGCGCTCCCTGCCGAATAGTCTTCAGATAGCGCTGGCCTTCCTCCGGCAACTGTGGGCCGTAATCCTCCAACACCGCTTGCGAAAAGCCATCCACGGCGCGCAGCGGCGCGCGCAGATCGTGCGAGACGGAATAAGAGAACGCCTCCAGTTCCTTGTTTGCGGCTTCGAGTTCGGCAGTGCGTTCGATTACGCGCTGTTCCAACTCGGTGTTGAGGTGTCGAATTTTTTCCTCGGCCTTCTTGTGATCGGTGATGTCGCGCACCACCTTCGAGGCGCCGACGATCTGCCCCGCCGCGTCCTTGATCGCGGATAGTGTCAGGGAGACAGCGAAAATGCTGCCATCCTTGCGCATGCGCCGCGTCTCATAGGGCCGCACGCTTTCGCCCCGCTCGATCCTGCCAAGAATCTTCTCCTCCCCTTCCCGGAGTTCCGGCGGAATCAGCCGCGTGATCGACTGTCCGATCATCTCGGAAGCCGGATAGCCAAATTCCTTTTCCGCCCCCACGTTCCAGCTCGTGACGATTCCCCGCAAATCCTTTCCAATGATGGCGTCGTCGGACGACTCGACGATGGCGACGAGAAGCGCCGCCGCAGCCTCCGCCCGTTTGCGTTCGGTGATGTCGCGGATCATCGCCAGGAGGTTTCCGTCGGGCATCGCCGTAGCTATCACTTCCGCCTCGAAGACCGAACCATCCTTGCGCCGCAATTGCCATTCTTGGTGGTATTCGGACTCGGCGTTAATCGCGGTCAACGCCGGGCCGATGTGCTGGATCTCCTTCTGCGAAACGATGTCCGACGCGTGCAGGCCAATCAATTCGTCGCGGGTATAGCCGAGCATCCGGCACATGCTCGCATTGGCGTCGAGGTAGTAGCTCTCGGGATCAGCGATGAGGATGCCGTCCGGCGCATGCTCGAAGAGCGTGCGGTAGCGCAACTCGCTCGTCCACCACGCAGCCTCCGCATGCTTCTTCCCCGTTATATCGCGCGCCACCTTCGACACGCCAATGACCTTGCCGGTGACATCTTTGATCGGTGAGGCCGTGATCGAGACCTCAATCAGCCGTCCGTCCTTGGTTTGCCGCTGAGTCTCAAAGTGTTCCACATTTTTGCCACGCTTGATCGCCCTCAGAATGTAGTTCTCCTCATCGTGCCGGTTGGTTGGAATCAGCCGCAGGATGGAAGTTCCCACCATCTCGCCGGCAGAATAACCAAAAATGTTTTCCGCGCCCTTGTTCCAGGTGGTGACGATGCTGCCCAGGTCTTTGCCGATGATGGCGTCGTCCGAAGATTCGACAATCGCCGCCAGCAGTATCGCAGCTATTTCTCCCTGCTGATTATTCGCCTCTGCCTGCTCTGTCCGCATTTCCGCCTTTTCCATTCGTGTCTCTGCCTGCTCCGTCTGGGTCTTGGCTTGCTCTGTCCGCGTCTCTGCCTGTTCCGTCCGCACCTCCGCTTGTTCTGTGCGCGTCTTGGCTTGTTCCGTCCGCGCCTCCGCTTGTTCTGTGCGCACCTCGGCCTGTTTCGCTCGCGCTTCCGCTTTTTCCACGCGCGTTTCAGTCTGCTCGGTTCGCGCAACATTGATACTGTCGTTTTGATGATCGCTGCTCATGATAGGAGTTTGCCGCGGAAATATTTTGAGATTGCGCGGGACTTTTCGTTCACGAAAGCATCTCGACGGCCCGACCGATCAATTCCTCGCGGGTTAGCCGAAAAGTTTTCTCCGCGCCTGCATTCACCAACCGAATGCGCACCTCTGCATCCGCCAGCACGATGGCGTTCGGCATGGACTCCCCCACGAGGCGAAAGATTTCATCCGTCCGTCCGCCGGCAGTGATCTCTCCGCGCATCGTCTTATCCACAATGTCCATGGTCAGAAAAAAAAGTCAGCGCGTTCGTGCTCCATGCTCCTCGATCGTTCCTCCGCCGCCGTTCGACGGCCTCACGAGCGCCCATTCCAGATGCAAATCCGGAGTCACGTCGCTGAGATTCCGAAAACCAACCGGTTTTATGAGGTAACACTCCGCCCCCAGCCGCCGGGACGCGGCGATGTCCCGGTCGCGGTCCGAAACGGTGAGCACGACCACCGGGATGTTCCGCGTATGCGGATCAGCTTTGATTTGCCGCAGCACCTCCAGGCCACCGATTTCCGGCAGGTTCAAATCAAGGAGGATGATTCCCGGGAGGCGACCTTCGCGGCGGCTGGTGTATTGGCCGCGTGCAAAAATAAAATCGAGTGCCTCCGCGCCGTCATGGACGACATGCATCGGGTTGGTGATTTTGGCTTTCTTAAAAGCGCGCCGGGTCAACGCGACATCATTCGGGTTGTCCTCCACGAGAAGAATGTCCACGAGACGCTCAAATTTACCGGCCTCGGGTGCTCCATGGTTTGCACGGTCGAAAAGCGTCGAAACGGAGAGTTCGAGAGCGCGCGCAAGTCTCGCGATGGACTCGATTGACACATTCCGCACACCACGCTCCACATCCGAAATATAGGTGCGGTGTAGT
>JAXDQV010000041.1:0-8280 GCA_034667645.1 Chthoniobacter sp. | reverse complement strand
ATTTGAAAAGCATCGCCTCGCTCTGCGCGAGCCGCATGATGTCCTCCATCGTGTCGTTCACCGACTGGATGAAACAGGCGCTGCCCTGTGGGTATTCGTATTGCGTCCGGGCCCGCTCGGCCTGACCGGTCGCGTGATTGTAGAAGTAATTTCCCGCGCCGGCGTTTTTACCGACTCCGTATTCGTGCCAGAGGCCAACGTTAAACCAAACGGGCGAGTTGAACGCGCCGTATTGGTTCACGCAGAGCCAGGTCAATTCGTCATAAAAGCGCTCGGCGTCGGCGGCACTGGCGAAATATCCATCTTTTGCCCCGCAGTCCGCGATGGTGCGGGTAACGCGATGCACCAGCTGCCGAATCGACGATTCGCGACCGTTCCGATAGGGGTCGGTGCCGTTTGCGATATCGCCGTAAAAATACTTGGAAACCGCGATTTTGGTGGCCAACGCGCTCCAGCTTTTGGGCACCTCCACGTTCTCCTGCTTGAAAATCGTTTTGCCGCTGTCGTCAGTGATCTCGGCAGTCCGCTTTTCCCATTCGATCTGGTCAAAAGGAGGGATGACCTCGTCGCTGAACACGCGATTGATTTTAAGTCCCTTTCCCAACCGGCGGGCGGGGGCATTGACGAGAAGGCGTTCTGCGCGAACGCCGGATTTGAGTTGAATCATGGAGAGTCCTTTCGAGTGGCGTGTTTTGGGGGATAACTAGTGGATAAGCAGTGAATACCGTGTCGGTAACCACATCATATCCGCAAGTCTGGAAGGCTAGCCACAACATATTGTGGCCGCAAGAAAAATCGGGTCGCCACAGAAAATAGCTGTGGAACCCGCTCAAACGCTGATTTTGGACACGAAAGTGCGCGGGATTCTCCTGCGGGGCCGGCCGAAGCTTTCGGCGAGAAGCGTTAGTTCGCAGCGAGGCGAACGTGGCCGGAAGTTTCGGCGAGCATTGCCCGATGAATCGAATCATTCACCACGGCAATTTTTGCACCGACCCCCACCATATTGAACAACTGGACGACGTCCCGCGAACGCATGCGGATGCACCCGTAGCTCGCCGGGCGCCCGATCAGGCGTTCGACTGGAGTGCCGTGGATGTAGATATTGCGGCTGAACGCGTTGCTGTTGCAGGCTTGCAAGCCCCGAAGCCAAAGGATTCGAGTGACAATTGGATCGCGACCACGAGCGTTTGGCCGGAGCACTTCACCCGTAAAATGCCGGTTCTTAAAAACCGCGCCGATTGGGGCGCCGTCGCCGATCTTCGCGGCAACCTGAAGTTCCCCCACGGGAGTTGCATAGCTCCCTGAGCGGTCCCCCAAGCCATAGCGCGAGGTGGAAACAGAGTATTGCGCGATTGCGCTCCCGTTTTCCACCACCGCGAGTTTTTGATCCGAAATACTCACCACGATCTCGCGCTCGATCTCATAACCAAACACGGCTGTGCTGGTGATTGACAGACATAAAACGAAGAGGGCGAGGCGGATTTGCATCATGAGAATAAAGTCTTAGCAAGGGGTGTGCCAGCCAGTGACTCGCCGAGGAAAGCCCTCACGCTGGAACGGCCTCTTCTTCCTCGCTTGGCTCCTGTTCTCTTTCTTGAAAACGCGGCCGCCATTGTGCAATCGAGGAAAACGCCACGTAGGCAAAACCGCCCTGAAACATCAGTAAAAACGGCAGCGACAGCCATTGCCTGGTCAGAAGCGCGTCCAGCAAAATCCCCGTGAAATAAATGGCGAACGCCAGTTCGATCAGCGGCACGGCTGTTTTGATGGATGCGTATTTGGCGGTGCGCCAGGACTGTTGCGAACGATTTTCGATCCCGAACTTCGGCGTGCGCAAAAAGTCCGACGAGTGGTTGAACACAGCTTCGAGGACCGCCTTCGCGTTGTTGATCGCAAGTCCGACGCCAAGGGCCAGCAGTAGCGGAAGCAACAGCATTTCCTTCCACCAGGTTTTGGGATAAAGCGCTTTCTGGGCGCAGAAATAAAATACCGCCACCGAAAGGGAGGCTGCGCAAAAAATTGGAATGTCGAGCAATACCGTCCGCCAGATACCCTCGCCCAGCCCGCCCGTGGACGGGTGCAGGAGGATGCACAGGAAAACGAGCAGCAGATAGGTAAAGTTCGAGGTGAGATGGGCCGTTGCCTCAATCTTGACGAGCAGCGGCAGCTTGCTCTTCCACACCGTCGGCAGGATTTTCTTACAGGTCTGGATCGATCCTTTCGTCCAGCGATGTTGTTGTGACTTAAACCCGTCGATTTCCACCGGCAACTCCGCCGGCGTGACCACGTCAGCGAGAAAAACAAATTTCCAGCCCTTAAGCTGTGCACGGTAGCTGAGATCGAGATCCTCCGTCAGCGTGTCGTGCTGCCATCCTCCGCTCGAATCAATGCATGACCGCCGCCACAAGCCGGCTGTGCCATTGAAATTAAAGAACCGGCCGCTGCGGCTTCGCGCAGTTTGCTCGAGGAGCAAATGTCCGTCCAAAAACATGGCCTGCACGCGCGTCAGAAGAGAGTAAGTGCGGTTGAGATGTCCCCACCGCGTCTGCACCATTCCCACTTGTGGGTCGGTAAAATGCTGGACCGTTTTGCGCAGCAGATCTGGAGAGGGAACGAAATCCGCGTCGAGAATCAGAATAAACTCGCCTTCGCAGGTAGTCAGGCCTGCCTCGAGCGCCCCAGCCTTGAATCCCGACCGATCCGTCCGCTGCAGCACCTGAATATTGAAACCGCGAGCGCGGAGATCTTCCGCCGTCGCACAACTAATTTCCTGAGTTTCGTCGGTGGAGTCATCGAGCACCTGGATCTGCAGAAGGTCGCGCGGATAATCGAGCGCCGCGACCGCGTTTAACAGCCGCTCAACAACGTAGAGCTCGTTGTAAATCGGCAACTGAACCGTCACCTTCGGGAGCGTGCTGAAGCTGCCGGCGGGCTTTGGAGGATTGTTCCGCTGCTTTAAAAACAGGTAAACAATGCAGTAACGGTGGAGTCCATAAACCGAAAGCCCGATGAGGACGACGAGGTAGCAAAGTGTCCAAATTAGGTGTGTTGAGCTTCCGTGCATAGTAGTTTTAAAGCAAGAAGGGCGGTTTCCCGCCCAATTTGCGCGGAATAATGCTCGATTCTGCCGAAGGGTCAAGTGCATTTCTCCCCTGTTCGGCCGACGGTAAAACCGTGCAAAATCCACGGAGCTCCGGCACAAGATAGCCGATGACAAACAGCGCTAACGGCAGCGAGATTCGAGCGTTCGGCGCCGCCGCAGATCGGTTCCTTGAGGAATCCAACGCACTTTTTCCGCAGGAAGCGAGCGAGCTCGGCCTGAAAGAATACGACGCTGAACTCGGCCGGAACGACGCCGCCGTCCACCGCTGCTTTGCGAAACTCTTGCGCACAACGCTGGCCGCCGTCGAAAGGTTGTCCGATCACGCGTTCCGCGGAGATGACTGGCTCGATCGCCGCGGTTTCCTGGCGATGCTGCGCACGGGCGTTCTCAACCACGCCGAGCTCGAAGTCTGGCGCACGAATCCACAGCTGCATTGCGACGCCGCGATCCAGTCGATCTTTGGACTGGTGGTGCGGAACACCGAAAACCTGCGGCATGTTCGCCCGGCTATTGAAAGTCGCCTGGCCAAACTGCCGGACTTCCTCGCCGCCGGGGCGGCGTGCGTGCGCCTGCCGGTCCCACTCTGGACACGGCTTGCGGTCAAGACGTGCAATGGCGCGGAGCCCTTTCTCAGCTCGCTCGAAAAGCAGCTTACGGCGATTTCCGATCGTCCTGAAAAGACGGCAGAACTTTTCTGCGGAGCCCGATCGGCTTTCAAAAACTACGCGCACACGATCGCGAACAAGTCACCGGGTAAAGTCGGCGGCTTTGCCATCGGGAGAGACGCGTTCGAGTATCTCATGCGCGAGCGACTCGGGCTTCCCTACTCGCTCGTCGAAGCGGAAGCAATCGGACACAGCCTCATCGCGAAACTACGCGCGGAGCTGAAAACAGAGGCCGCGAGGTTCGGGCGAAAATCAGCCGTGGAAATCATCGAGTCTGCAGCGACAAAATGGTGCCCGGGAAATGAAAGTCTCCTCGGCGAATACGAGAACTCGACCCGCAAAATGCGCGAAGCTTTTGCAGCGGCTGACCTCCTGACCCTTCCGCGCGGCGAGAAACTAAAAATCATGCGCGTCCCGGAATTTTTGCTCCATCAGTTTCCGACCGCGGCCTATCAACAGCCCGGACCGTTTGCGAAAGATCAGACGGGAATTTTTTGGGTGAACGACCTTGGCGCGCAGCAGGCCGACGCGGCGAAACGCAGGGCGGAAGTGCGTCAACATTTCGGTCTCGAGCTCACTTGCGCCCACGAAGGGTATCCCGGGCATCACGTGCAGTTCGTGATTCAAAACGAGCATCGCAGCAAGCTGCGCCGCCTGTTTTCGCATTCCATCTTCTACGAAGGTTGGACGCTTTGGTGCGAAAAAATGTGCGTCGATTTCAAGATCTACGAGGCTCCGCACGCGCGCCTGATGCAACTCTCCGATGCGCTTTGGCGCGCGCATCGCATCGTCATCGATTGCGGCCTGCACTCCGGGAAAATGACCCACGCCAGCGCCGCGCGCTTTTTGGTGGAGGGAGTCGGTTTTACGCGAAATCGTGCCGAATGCGACGTGAACTGGTATTCGAGCGCGCCGACCGTTCCGATGAGTTATTTACTGGGCCGGCTGGAGCTGGAAAAACTCCACGCCCAGCTCGTGGTGCGGGAAGGTTGGAGCGTGAAGCGTTTTAATGATTGGATTCTCGGCTTCGGCGCGATTCCGTGGAGCTGGATCTGGCAAGCGCAACTGAATACGCCGGCTCCGATTTAAGTTTGTGTTTTCCCACCTCACCGAGGGGCGCTTCAAGCCGCTCGATATTTCGATCGCGGTTTTTCTCGCTGGCTGCGCGCCCGCGATCCTGATGGCGCTCGTCGCCTACTCGATCCTCTCCCGCACTCTCGAAGACAAAATCGTCGTTGATCGCCACACGCTCGTCGAGTCTCTCGCCGGCCAGATCGGCTCGGATATTCGGCGCACCGCCGATGTCGTCGAATATTACCAAAATCTGCCGCTCACGCAGCGAATGGTTCTGCGGCCTTTCCGAGACGCCTCGGCGGAGGATTGGCTCGCGGAAACTTTTTATTCGCACCCGCAAATCGATGGGATGTTTCTGACCGATCCCGCAGGGAAACTGATCGCCTCGATCCCAGCCACCAGCGCGTCGAGCGGTCAGGACTTCGCATCAAAGGAATGGCTGCCGGGCGCCCGGCAGGCGAGTGGCGCCTTTATTTCCGGGCTGCATCTGCGCGCCTCGGATCATCGGCCGGCGGCCGCGCTGGTCGCCGCGGTGCGGGCGCAGTCGGGCGAGGTGGTCGGCTATGTGGGCTCGACCGTGCTGGTCGAACGGATCGGGAAACGGCTGGCGGGACTCAACTACGGTGAGCAAACGCGCGTGCAAGTCCTTGTCCAAAACGGGCGTCGTTTTTTCGGTGAAAATTTCCTGCCCAACGACAGCACGGAGGCGCCGGATACGGCTTTTCTCAAGGCGCTGAAAGACGCGCACGATCATCTGAAAATTGACAAAACCTTCGTCAGCTTTGGCTCGATCGAGCCGACTCCATGGACCGCGATCATCGAACAACCGCTCGCCGTGGCCTACAAACCGGTGCACGACCTTGTCACCAAGATGTCGCTGATCGGTGGATGGCTGATCATCGGCTCCATTGCCGCGGCGTGGCTCGTCAGCAGGCTTTATACGAAGCAGTTCGAGGCGAATCGGCGTGTGGCGCGAGAGACTTTTTTCAACGAAAAGATTCTGGCGAACATGCCGCTCGGAATTGCGCTGGTGGATCCCGTGGATAAAAAGTTCCTGCAGGCGAACCAAAGTTTTCTCGAGCTCGCGCAGACAATCGGTGGCGTTCCGCCCGAGCGCGATCTCGCGGACCTGCGCGCGACCGAAGTGCATCTGGGCGTGGATGAGGTGATCGATCGCGTGGCCACCACAGGCGCGCCGTTTCAGGCGCGAGAGCAAAAAGTGACGGCGCGCGACGGAGTCACCCATTTTCTCACGATCAATCTCCTGCGACTGCAGGATGCAGAGCATCGGATGCACGGAATTCTATTTTTAATCGCGGACAACACCGCGGAAATCTCCATCCGGAAGGAATTGATCGCGGCCAATACCGCGAAGGACGAATTCCTCGCGCTGCTCTCGCACGAGTTGCGCAACCCGCTCTCGCCGGTGATCACGATGGTGCACGAGTTGGAAAAGATCGCGCCCGCCGATCCATTGGTGCAAAAGGCGCTCGAAGTCATCCGACGCAATGTCGAGCTCGAGGCGCGCCTCATTGACGACCTGCTCGACATCACGCGCATCTCGCACGGCAAGCTTCAGCTCACGCCGGAGGTGGTCAATGCGCATCGGGCCATTCATCGCGCGATTGAGATTTGCCAAAAGGAGATCGAAGCCAAAAAGCTGGCAGTCGAAGTGCGACTCGAAGCCTCGGATCATCATGTAAAAGCCGATCCGGCGCGCTTTCAGCAAGTGCTCTGGAACCTGATCAAAAACGCAGTCAAATTTACCGAGCGCGGGAGCATCACGATCACTTCGCACAATGTGGGGCGGCAACGGATCGTCATCGAAGTGGCCGACACCGGCATCGGCATCGAGCCGGAGCGACTGACGAAAATCTTCAAGGCATTCGAGCAGGGCGAGAGCGCGATCACGCGGCGTTTCGGCGGGCTCGGGCTCGGGCTCGCCATTTCAAAGGCAATGGTCGAGGCCCATGGCGGCAAGCTTTCCGTGCGCAGCCACGGTCCCGGGCTGGGCGCGACCTTCTGCGTGGAATTCGATACGGTGGATGCCGCGACGACGGCCGAAAATCACGAGAGACACCCGACCCTCGCCGGCGGTCCGACCCAGCACAAAATCCTGCTTGTGGATGACCACGAGGACACGTGCATCGGGATGAAAATGTTGCTCGACCGCCGCGGGTATCGCGTGAAAACCGCGAACAGCGTGGCGCAGGCGCTGGAACTCGCGGGTCGCGAGGAATTTGAATTGCTCATCAGTGATCTCGGGCTGCCGGACGGCACCGGTTTTGAGCTGATGGAAAAGATACGAGCGCTCGGGAGCGGCGTGCGAGGCGTGGCCTTGAGCGGCTTCGGCATGGAAAGCGACATCGAGCATTCGCAACGAGCGGGGTTCAGCGATCATCTGATCAAGCCGGTGAACATCGAGCGGCTGGACGCCATTCTGCGCAAGATGTTCCCGGATTGAATGGGTCCCGGCTGCGAAGCTCCCGTGCAAATCTGCGCGACGGATGCCAAGCACGCAGATATGAACTCGCAGACGAATTGCTCCGTTAAACCAACCCTGAATGACCTCTTTTAAAATCTGGCTCGGCCATCCGTATCCGCTCGGTGCGACGTGGAAAAACAACGGCGTAAATTTTGCGATCTACTCGGAGAACGCGACCGGAGTGGATCTCTGTCTCTTCGACAGCCCGGATTCGCCAACGGAACAAATCCGCATTCGGATGACCGAGCAGTCGGACGAAGTCTGGCACGTGTTTTTACCGGACCTGAAGCCGGGCCAGCTCTACGGCTACCGGGTTTACGGGCCGTATGAACCGGAAAAAGGCCATCGTTTCAACGCCTCGAAGTTGGTCATGGATCCTTACGCCAAGGCCATCGCGGGAGCCATCAACTGGAGCGACGAAATGTTCGGTTACACGATCGGCGACGAAAAAGGGGATTTGACGCGCGACTACCGCGACGACGCGTGGGGCATTCCGAAATCGGTCGTCGTGGATCCCTCGTTCGACTGGCAGGGCGACGCGCCGCCGGACATACCGCTCGCCGAGTCGGTGATTTACGAGGTGCATGTGCGCGGCTTTACAAAAAGCTGCCCCGACATCCCGGAGAAACTCCGCGGGACTTATGCCGCGCTCGGCAGCACTTTCGCGATCGATTACCTGAAGAAACTCGGCGTCACGGCGGTCGAGTTGCTGCCGGTCCAGCAGTTCGTCAATGACAAGACGTTGCTCGATAAGGGACTGCGCAATTACTGGGGCTACAACACGATCGGCTACTTCGCGCCGGACGTGCGCTACAGCGCGAGTGGCGTGAGCGGAGAGCAGGTGAAGGAGTTCAAAGGCATGGTGAAGAACCTGCACGCGGCGGGGATCGAGGTGATTCTCGACGTCGTTTACAATCTCACCGCCGAAGGCAATCACCTCGGGCCGACGCTTT
>JAXDQV010000040.1:0-9607 GCA_034667645.1 Chthoniobacter sp. | reverse complement strand
CAGTGGGAGTGGGAGGAGGACGCCTACCTGCTCGGCGTCGAGCATGTGCTGACCAAGCCGGTGCGCGGGAAGTTGCTGACGATGCTTCTCGATCGATCTTTTGCCGCACGCGAGCAGCAGGCCGGGGCCGCTCCCGCCGCGCAAACAGCGCCGTTGCTGCGTCCGCCGCCGATCTCGTCCGACCATTTCCGCGCGCTGGAAGCGCTGCGGAATTTCTCGAGCGTGCTCATCCATTCGCTCAATCCGGAGGCGCTGCTCCGGCAATTTCTACTGCTGCTGCGCGAGATCATCGGCGTGAACCGCGCTGTCATTTTTTTGCGCAAACCGGCGAGTCTGCTCAGCGAGAGCGCGCATTCGCAAGACGACCGCTGGCTCCGTTCCGCGTGCGCCATCGGGCTGGAGCAATCATTTCTCGAGCACTTCGCGCTTTCGCTCAATGCGGGTATCGGCGGCTGCCTGCGCCGGCAGGGTCGCATTTTGAAAGCGACGAGCCCGGAGGCGCAGTCGAATCGCGAGATCGTGAAGGAGTTTCAGCTGCTGGGTGTGCAGGTCGCGATCCCGATCCTCGATCGGGAAACGCTCATTGGCGTGGCGGTGTTTGACGAACGTTTAACAGGCGAACCTTACACGAACGAGGAGCTGTCGATGATCTTTCACATGCTCGAAGAAGTCGGTCTCGCGATTCGGAATTCGTGGCTGCACGATCAGCTCGTCGCCAATCACTCAATGGTCGCGGACATTCTCGGCACGCTGGGCAGCGGCTGCCTGGTCGTGAGCGCGAGCTTGGCAATGCTGCACGCCAACGTCTCGGCGCGGCGGATTTTTCTGACCGGAAAAAGCGGAAAACTGCAGCTCGAATTTGCGGATCTCCCGCAGGAGCTGGGCAGCAAAGTTTTCACCGTGATGAAAACCGGCAGTGGCCTTCCGCCCTTTAAATATCAGCTTCCCGGGCTGGGAGGGATTGTCTTCCAGGTCACGGTCACCCCCTTCCGAACGCAGAACTCCCCGAATCCGAATGCCGCGCTTCTCATCATCGAAGACATCACGCAAATGGAGCGCGCGCAGCGCCTCGAACTCGAAGCGTCGAGCCTCCGCTTGATCACCGGAATGGCGGAGCACCTCGCGCACGAGATCGGAAATTCCGTTGTTCCCATTTCCACGCATCAGCAACTGCTGCTCGAAAAAGGAGAGGATCCGGATTTTCAGGCATCGCTTTCCGTGGCGCTTTCCAGCGGAGTGAAGCGGATCTCGCGGCTGGCAAACCAGATGATGTTCCTGGCGCGCGACAAGACGGATTTTGGGGACCAGATTCGCGTCTCCGATTTAATCGCGGACGCCTTTCGCGATGCCCACTCGTATCACAGCGGCACGATGCCGGAGCGCGAACTGGCCAAGGCGAGCGAGCGGTGGATGATCGCCGGCGACAAAAAAGCGCTGCGGCACGCGTTTTGTGAAGTGATCCTGAACGCCCTGCAGGCAAATCCAAAAGACCCGAACGTCGCGGTGCGCATCGTCGAGGAGAGCACAGATAACGTGCACTCGCTGCGGGTGGAAGTATCCGACACCGGATCCGGCTTCACGCGTGAGACCGCGGAAAAAGCGCAGGAGCCATTCTATTCCACGCGGAATGTCGGCCTCGGCCTCGGCCTGACGGTGACTCGCAAAATCATTGAGGATCACCTCGGCCATCTCGACATTCAGGCGTCCGAGCGCGGCCCCGGCGTCGTGCGAATTTCCCTTCCATTAAGCGAACACAACTAGAGCCCGCAAATCCAGCCCATGCTTCCACTTCGACATCGGACATTAAAAGGTTGTTTGACAAGCGCGCTGCTTCTAAAAAAGCCAGCGATGATGCCCCGTCACCCCCTCTCCATCGCCTTCGTCCTCGCGCTTGTCCCTTCCATCGCCTGCGCGCTTGGCATTCGCATTGTGGATCAAGATCCCGCCGCGACCGCGCGCGCGGAGGCCTTTACGGCGACGGCGGACAATCCGTCGGCGATCTATTTCAATCCCGCCGGCATTACACAAATCGACGGACTCAGCGCGCGACTCGGCGTCTATGGCATCGGGCTGCAAGTCCATGCCACTCCTGAGCATGCCGATGGGTTCGATTCTCATGAAAAGGCATTGTTCACGCCTCAGGCGTTTCTGACTTACAAGCCGAAAGTCGGGCCGTTCACTTTCGGGCTTGGGGCTTACACGCCGTATGGACTCGAGCTCGAATATCCCGACCGCACGCCGTTTCGTCAGCTTGCGAAATTCGGGCAGATCAAGTTCTTCACGGTCAACCCGGTGATCGCTCTGCAAGTCACGCGCACACTTTCCGTGGCTTTCGGGGCCACCTTGAACTCCGTGCAGGTGGATTTGCGGCAGGGCATTCTCGGGCCGGAATTCGGCGGCGGCGACGAATTCAAGTTCAAGGGGATGGGCACGACCGCTGGATTCACGGCGGGGGTTTTGTGGAAGCCGACGGAGCAACATTCATTCGGACTGAACTATCACAGCGGTGTGACGGTTGATTTCAGCGGACACTCAGCCGCTCGACTTTCGGACAAGGAGCGTGCGGACGCCCGCCACGGCAATGAACTGGTGGCGGAGGCGAGAAAGAAAGTGGATGTCGCCGAGGCTCAGGTCCGCGCCGCGCCCCTTCCTCCCGCCGCCAAGGCGCAAATTATCGCGGGCATCGAAGCGCAATATGCCGAGGGCCTGGCAGCGCAAGGGGTGCCGCCGGGCGGTTTCCCGGAGACGCTCGGGCCTGAACAGGACGCGAACGCAAAATTCCGCTTCCCGCAATTCGTGATGGCCGGCTACTCATTCCGGCCCACGCCGGCGTGGAACTTCGAGGCGGATGTGGACTGGACGGACTGGGACGTTTTGAACGACGTCCATCTGCATCAGCAGAATAGCCCGGACATTAATCTGCCGTTCAACTGGAAGCATTCATGGATCTTCGAATTCGGTGCCACGCATTATTTTCCGTTCCACGGTTTGCGTGCCAGCGCGGGCTATGCCTACAGTCTCAATTCCGTGCCGAGCCAAAGTTTTAACCCAGCCGTGCCAGACTCCAATCGTCACATTTTCGCCGCTGGCTTTGGCCAGACCGTCAATGATTTTACCTGGGACTTCGCCTACCAACTCGCCTACGGGCCGACCCGCACGATCGATAACGACACTCTGGCGGATGGGCGTTATCGTTTTCTAAGTCATGCCCTTACCTTCGCCGTTGGATACCACTTCTAACCCGCCTTCACGCGAGCGGGCCGGCGGGCGTCCTACCTTGCTGGTGGTGGATGACGAGGAAGGGCCGCGCCAGTCCGTAAAAATCATCTTCAAGGACGAATACAACGTCCTGCTCGCGAGCGACGGGGCGCAGGCGCTCGAGCATGCGCGGAAGCAGCCGATCGACGTCGCGATCCTCGATATTTTGATGGCGGGAATGTCGGGAGTGGAAGTGCTGCGGCAGATCAAGGAGATGAATCCGACCATCGAGGTGATCATGCTGACGGCGTATGAAACGATCGAGACGGCGCGGCAGGCGCTTCGCTATGGCGCCTCGGATTATCTAAACAAGCCGTTCGACATTCCCACGATGCGCGCGGCGGTCGCGAAGGCTCGTGAAAAGCACCAGGCAGCGCTCAATTTGCAGGCGACAAACCAGACGCTCAAGCAGCTGCAGAAGGAAATCGAAGATCAAAAAATGAAGGGCGAGATGAACCGCGCCAAAGGTGAGATTTACGCCAGCGTGCTTCATGACATCAACGGGCCGCTCACGGTGATTTCCGGCTTCATCGACATCATCAACCGCTCGATGCAAAACTCCGAGACTGTCGAAGGTGAGCAATTGGAAATCATCAAGGGCGACCTCAACCGCCTCACCGGGCAGGTCGGCCGCTGCTTCGAAATCTCGCGGAGATACCTCTCTTTTCTGCATGAGGGTTCCGGCGAACCAACGCGCGTCGGCATCAATCAAATCCTCAGCGATCTGAAGGAGTTGCTGGTGCGGCATCCGAATACGCACGGCAACGATTTGACCATTCACGATCTTTCGGAAGATGTGTTTGCCGAAATCAACGGCACCGATCTTTTGCAGATTCTGTTGAACCTGACAATCAACGCCTTGCAGTCCACCGATCGGCCCCATCGCGTGGAGATTCGCGCGCAGCGGCTCATTTATCCGCTGGATGTCAGCCAGTTCACGGATGGAGACGAGGAGCGATTCATCAACCGCGAGGGCTTTCTGAATCGCGCTCCGATCCTGGCGATCTCCGTGCAGGACAATGGCCCGGGCATTCAGCCGGAGTTCGTGCGGAAAATGTTCGAGTCGCAGTTCACCACGAAATCCGCCGACAAGGGAACGGGCTTGGGACTATCGATTGTTAAACGTCTCGTTAAAGAAGCGAACGGTGCGCTTCATCTCCACACGAAACTCGGCGTGGGGACGACGATCAGTGTTTGCCTGCAGACGAGCGAATAAACGTCAGGGCATCGGGGCGAATCCTTCGGCGCGGACGTTCCATTTTCCGTCTTTGGGAAATCCCGGCGCGTCCTTGCCCGGGGTTCCATCCCAGCCGCCCGCCATCATTGCGACTGCGGCGAGGAGCGCACCATTTCCCGGCAGATAGATCGGCAAATCCTCCCGCGCCTGCGGATTGTGTCCGTTCAGCCGGTAGCCGTTCTTGGGCGTATCGCGCAACAGCATGCTCACCGCGGTTTCCGGCTCGCCGAGACGTGCCGCGGTCATCGCGACCATGGGACAATCCCAGCCCCACGTGTCGTCCCAATGCCAGTCGGCCAGCACCTTGTGCAATGTCGCGCGCATCGTTTCCGAATCGACTCCCGGGCCGGGCAAAAATCCGAGCGCGCCGAGCATCGAAGGATGATCCGTCATGAACTTCTCAAACGTATCCGGAGCGGTCTCCGCCGCGACGTAAAGTCCGTCCTTCACTGGCAGCGGTGACAGCTTTGCGAGCACGTGGTCCCAGTTTTCCTCGCGTGGCAGATGGAGCCGTTCCTTCCATTTCTGCGCCGTTTCGAGCGCCCAGCGCCAGTAGGCGAGTTCGAAGGTTCCGTTCATCGTGGTGTCCTTCGGAAAACGCTCCTGCGCGAGTTGCAGCGGCGGACCGAGCACGTATCGGTCATTTTCCAAGGCCGCATACGACGCCATGAATTCCGCGGTTTGAAACACCACATCCTTCTGCGCCTCCAGCGTGCGCTGGCCAGGGTGCGCCCGCCAGCAAAGCTCCGCGTAGTAGATCGGATGGGGTTGCTGCCAGATCAAGAACGGCCCGATCGGCGACGGCGAATCGTTGCCTGCAGGATCGGCCATTTTCGGCCAGCGCGCGCCGGCATAACCCTGTCGCTTCGCATTCGCCTGGGCCACCGGCAGAATCGCATTGTAGTAAGGCAGACTTTTTTCCAGCAGGTCGATGCGGTTCCAGAGCGCGAATTGCGCTTCGTGCCACCAGTGCATTTCGAGGTGAAATTTCCCGTTCCAGCTATTGAACGTCAGCCCCGTCTCCTGCGGCGGCAGCGATCCCGCGCACTGGATCGCAGTGAGATACTGCGAGAGCACTACTCGCCGCTCGAGCTCCTGCGCGCGCGGATCAGTGCAGTGGGAAAAATCAATCGCCGCTCCCCGAGTCCAGAACTCATTCCAGTGCTTTTCCGCACCCGCCTTCGTCGCCGAAAAATCCGGCAGGTCTCCCGCGATGGCCTTGGGCGCGAACGCGCAGACGAACTCCAGCGCGCCTTCCTTTTTGTTCGGCGCGAGCACGAAATGGTGTGGCTCGCCCGCTGCAATGCTCGCGGGCGTTTTCCAAACGGCGGTCGCAAATGAATGCGTGTCGTCAATGACGCGGGTAAAATCGGCGCGGCCTTTTTGCGGCTGCGCCAGCGTGGTGGTGTGCGCACCGGGCTGCGTCCAATCCGCCGCCGTTTTCTTCGGGCTCGGGTAGGGGAAGGACAGCTCCACTTTCAACCGCCCGTCGCCGACGAGCGGAGATTCGATCCTCACCGCGATCAGGTCGCGCTCGGGATGGCAGATCGTTTCGACGCGCACTTTTTCGCCGTCGAACTGAAACTCGCTGTGCAGCGAACCGCGATACAGGTCGAGCTTCTGCTCGATCGCGGATAAATCCTGCGGGGTCGCCGCTTCGCCGGAGCGCTTTGTTAATTGCAGCGCGATTCGGCCGAGATGCATCCGGTGCGGATTGTTGCGCAGCCAGGTCCCGGCCGGATCGCCGTTCTTGTGGTTGGCGTAGCCCACCTGCCGTCCGTGGCTTTCATACATCGAATATTTATACCGCTCCATGCTGTAGCCCTCGGGATTGGGCGCGCTGTGCCAGCCCCATTGCGATTGCGTGCAGAGCGGCGTTTCCTTTTCGTAGGGCTCGGTAAAGGTCTGCAAGCCGGTCACGTCGGCGGTGAAAGCAAACTCGCCGTTGCCCACACTGAGCGGGCTCGTCGCATCGAGTTGATGCAACACGGGATTGCGCCGGGTCACCAATGCTTCCCGATCAATGCGCTGCTCATCGGCGGCACGCGACGGGATGCAGGGAAAAGCAAGAGCGGCAAGAATCAGCGGGAGGAAACGATTCATCAGTCGAGCTTACCGGAGCGCTCCGGCCGTCGTCTTGCAAAATTCCGCAGCCCGCGCGGCGCGGATTATTTCGGGAGAAAGTGCGAACGCTGCTTTTCCGTGACCGTTTTTCCGAGGCGCTCAAGCACGAGCAGCATGTCTTCCCAGACCTTGCGCCGCTCTCCCAATGTTTGGTTGCGCAGCAGATAGGCGGGGTGATACGTCGCGCGGAGCGGGATGCCGTGAAAATCATGCCACCGCCCCCGCAGTTTGTGCATCGGTTCCACGGCGGCGAGCAGGCCTTCCATCGCGACCGCGCCGAGCGCCACGAGCACGCGCGGCTGGATGATTTCGATCTGCTCGCGCAAATACGGCAGGCAGGTTTCCATTTCGGTGACGGTCGGCTTCCGGTTTCCGCTTTCGCCGACCGGCATGTTCGGGCGGCACTTCAGGACATTCGCGATGTAAACGTCAGCGCGTGCGAAGCCCATCGTCTCGATGATTTTTGTCAAAAGCTGACCCGCTTTTCCGACGAACGGCTCTCCCTGCAAATCTTCATCCGCGCCGGGCGCCTCGCCAACGAACATCAGCTCCGCATTCAGATTTCCCACGCCAAAAACCACCTGCGTGCGACTGGCCGCGAGATGCGGACATTTCACACAAACCAGGGCGCGGTCGCGCAACGGATTCATCCGAGCCTCTTTGTCCGATCCGCCGGCCTGTTTTACATTCGTGGCCGGTTTGTTAACGGGCGTTTGCGCCGGGCGGCGCAGCATTTCAAGCGAAGTTTGGGATGCCCGCATCTTCACGCCTTCCTCCCGCAGTCGCGCCAGCGAGTCATGCACAAACTGGAGCGCGTTTTGAAAATCAGTCATGGGGAAGCACGGCAGCACCCGCTTTTACAAAATCATCCGGCAGCGGAGCAGTGAATTTTACCGGGAGCTTCGTGGCGGGATGCGCAAAGCCGAGCTGCCACGCGTGCAGCATTTGCCGCGGGAAACCGCGCGCGAGCTTTGGCGCGTAGAGTTTATCACCGAGCACCGGATGCCCGAGGTGCTTGAGGTGGACGCGAATCTGATGCGTGCGGCCGGTGTGCAGCCGGCATTCCACCAGCGACGCCGGGTCGATTTCCTGCACGACGCGGTAATCCGTTTTCGCCGCCCGTCCCCGCGCGAGCACGGTCATTTGTTTTCGATGGACGGGATGGCGCCCGATCGCGGCGTCCATCGTTCCGAGCTTTGTTTTCAAATGACCCGACACGAGTGCGAGATAGATTTTCGTGACGGTGCGGGCGGCGAATTGGCGCGCGAGCGACTGATGTGCCGCGTCATTTTTTGCGACGACGATGCAGCCGCTCGTTTCCTTGTCGAGACGATGGACAATCCCGGGGCGCCGCTCGCCGCCGATGCCGGAAAGGGAGCGGCAGTGATTGAGCAAGGCGTTGACGAGAGTGTGCGCGGCGTTACCGGCGGCGGGATGCACCACCAGTCCAGGTGGTTTGTTGATTACGACGATTTCGTCGTCTTCGTAGATCACGTCGAGCGGGATGTCTTCCGCCTCGATGGTTGAGTTGGTCGGTTCCGGCTCCTCGATGCTGACCACGCGATCGCGTTTCACTTTTGCGCCGGGCTTTTGCGCCGCGCCGTCCATCCGCGCGTGCCCGGTCTTGATCAAAGCTTGGATGCGGGAGCGCGAAAGACGCGGAATTTTCTGCGCGAGAAACGCATCGAGGCGCTGGCCGGAATCGCCTTTCTCGACTCGGAACTCCGGCATGGCGGCGACTGAAAGTTAGAAATTGGAAATTGGCAAACGCTAAACTAGCTTACGGCCCGATGCCTGAGGATCCCGACGATTCCGCGTCCGCGCCGGAAAATATCGCGGAGACCGGAGCGACGGCGGAGGAAAACAGCGACGCAAAAGCGGCGGAGGAAAGGCCGGTCAGCGAGGAAGGCGGTGTTTTGCAGCCGTGCCCAAACTGCTCCGGCCTGCTCGACGTGAGCGACCAGGAACCATTCGCGCAGGTGCACTGCCCGATGTGCGGCACACTGATGCGTGCGCGAACGCAGTTGAAGAATTTTGCTCTGACCGAGGTGCTAGGCGCGGGAGGAATGGGCGCCGTTTACAAGGCCCGCGACGTGAATCTCAACCGCGTGGTCGCACTGAAAGTGGTCCGCCGCGAATACAGTGCGGACGCGCAGTATCTCGCAAAGTTCGAGCGCGAGGCGCGCATCACGGCGTCGGTCAATCATCCGCACGTGGTGAAGGTTTTCTCCTTCGGCTCCGACCACGGCCTGTTTTACATCGCGATGGAGTCGGTGGATAAAGGCTCGCTCGACGACTTGATGAATTTGCAGGGACGAGTGGCGGAGGCGCAGGTGCTCGAAGTCGGCCTCCAGATCGCGCAGGGGTTGCAGGCGGCGCACAAGAAAGGGCTGATTCATCGCGACGTCAAACCGGGCAACATTCTTTTCGCGGATGCGCACACGGCGAAGATTGTGGACTTCGGCCTCGCGCTTTTGGCTGAACATGAGGCCGAGGAGCGTGGCGAAGTCTGGGGCACGCCTTACTACGTAGCTCCGGAAAAGTTGAACCAGGAGCCGGAAGATTATCGCAGCGATATTTATTCGCTGGGAGGGACGCTGTTTCACGCCGTCGCCGGACGGCCGCCGTTCGAGGCGGAGTCGGCTTCACTCGTGGCGCTCAAGCACATCAAAAGCAAAGCGGTGAGCCTGCAGGCCTTCGCGCCCGATGTGTCGAGCGCGACGGCTTACGTCATCAACCGCATGCTGCACAAGGATCCGGCGCAGCGTTACCAAACCTACGACGAGCTGCTGGAGCATTTGAATTACGCACGGGCGCAACTGCTGGAAGCGGCCGAGAAGCCGCGGAAAAAAACACGTGTCGTCGTGGAAAGCGCGGAGCAGCAGCACTTCATCGGCGCGGTGATGCTGGCGGTGCTGGCGCTGATGGTGGTGGCGGGGATTCTCGCGTTTGTCTTCCGCGACCGCTTGTTTAACAAAAAGGAAACGG
>JAXDQV010000039.1:0-7809 GCA_034667645.1 Chthoniobacter sp. | reverse complement strand
AACGCATCTTCCGACATGAAAAACTAGTTTCCCTCTTTCGCCGGATCGCCTGGCGATGCCGGACTATTCGGAGTCGGTGAAGCGAATCCGCGAGCCACTTTATCTTTCATCGATTGGTCCGGCGAACTGATGCGTTTCAGCACGATAAGGCGTGTCGTGGCACTGGTCAGGTCTGGATCAAAACGGGCCATAAGCGGGAGATTACTGCCGAGGATTTGAATTCTGATCGTTGAGGCGTCGATCGCTTTCCATTCCCGTCGCATCTCGTGCCAGCCCGCCACCGCGGTGCCATCCGCGTTCAGGCAGCACCAAGCTTTCTCCGGCCCTACTTTTCCGAGTGGTGAAACTGACCAATAAGTTCCGGAGAGGTGGCGCACCAGCTCGTCAGTTTTCGCCTTCGCGAGAGCGGCTTCGTCGATCTTGGGAGAGCCGAGGGCATCCAGCTTCCTGATCGTGCTCGCGTCGCTCAGGGTAAAGGCCGTGACTCGCATGCCAGCGGCAAGTTCATGGACGGAACTTTTGTTGCCGTTGACCGTGATTTCGGCACTGGGCGGGAGGTGGAATGCTTTCAACTGCCCGTGTGAGTTTATCGTGAGAGACCTCGTCGTTTCACTCACGTCCTCGATTATCCGGTCGCCGGACCGAACCTCGGCAGCCTGCAAACTGGCGGTCAAAGCCCAGAGCACAATCATCAATTTCGCTTTCACTGGCCGACATACTAACTTCTGTGTCGACCGCGTAAAGGCGGCTGTCCTGACGCGATCGTCCCCGATGCGAGTCAGACAAGCGCGCCACTGAACACGTTTGGCCTGGCGGCTTGCTGGCGGCAGATCCAGCCGCCGCCGAGAACCACGTCGCCATCGTAAAAGACCGCGGCCTGACCGGGAGTGATTGCTCGCTGCGGCTCGTGCAGCCGGATGTGCGCGGTGCCGTTGTCGCCGGGAAAAATCGTGGCCTCCGTGCCTGCATGTGCGTAACGGATTTTGACGTTGATCTCGCGAGGTTCATCGGGCTCATCGTCGAGCCAGTTCACGTTGTTGACCTCGAATTCGTCACACACCAAATCCTCGGCGTCGCCGACAATCACGCTGCTCGTCTCGGGGTCGATGTCGATCACGTAGCGCGGTGCCGGCGAGCCGCCGGGCAGGCCTTTGCGCTGGCCGATCGTGAACATTTCGATCCCGTCGTGCTTTGCCAGGAACGTGCCGGCTTTGTCGAAAATGCCGCCCGGATGAAACGCGCCGTCATTTCCCGCGAAGTGAGTTCTTAAAAATGCCTTGTAGTCGTTGCCGGGCACGAAACAAATTTCCTGGCTGTCCGCCTTCTCTGCGACTTTCAGCCCCAGATTGCGTGCGATCTCGCGAATCTCCGGCTTCGACATCGCGCCCAAGGGGCAAAGAGCGCGCTGAAGCTGTTTTTGCCGCAGGCTGAAAAGGAAATACGACTGATCCTTCCGCGCGTCGCGCCCTTTGCGCAGAACGGCATGCGCGGTGCCATCATCGTTATTAAAATGTTCAATGATCGCGTAATGGCCCGTGGCAATCCACTCTGCGCCGAGCGAATGCGCCTTGGACCATAGGTTTCCGAACTTCAGCTTTTCGTTGCACATCACGCAGGGGTTCGGCGTTCTCCCAGCCTGGTATTCGCTCGCAAAATAATCGATCACCAGCTTCTCGAACGGCACCGCTTCATCGATGACGTAATGCGGAATGCCAAGCGTGTGTGCCACGCCGCGCGCGTCGGCGATCGCCGAGGGTCCGCAGCACTTGTCCTCTGCGCGCGAGATGCAATCCTGCGGCCAGACTTTCATCGTCACACCCACCACGTCGTAGCCCTGCTGCTGCAACAGGTAGGCGGCGACGGAGCTATCGACTCCGCCGCTCATGCCGAGGACGACGCGTGTTTTGTTCATGGCAGAGGCGCAGAAGATACGCGGAAAGGACCCGCTGTCGAGCCGCGGCGGAGTCAGCGCACGAAGGTTTCCGCGACCGATTTGCAGAGGTTGGCGAAAGTCTCCTCGGGCAGGCTCAAACGGCGGTTTTTCCAGTGCACGATTCCCCAGTGCCGGCGCAGCTTTCGCTTTCCCAATGGCAACGCCACCAGCGAACGTTCCGCCAGTTCGTTCCGCGCGATCCACGGCGCGAGAATGCTGACGCCGAGACCCGCTTTCACGAGCTCCTTGATCGCTTCCATGCTGCCGAGCTCGATCTCGGAGCGAAGCGCGACGTGGTCGGCGGCAAAGTAGCGATCGATCATCTGAAAAGTGAAGCTCGTCTTGTCATACAGGATGAAGTTTTGCCGCGGGATTTCGGCGCGGATCGCCTTGCCGCCTTTTACCCACGGATGGAGCGGGCTGACGATGAACTGCAGCTCGTCGGTAAAAAGCGGGCGGAAATCGAACTGTGGTTCGTGCTTTGGCTGGAGGCTGATCGCGAGATCGATCTGATTGGCGCGCAAGGCATCCAGAGTCGCCGGTCCGTCGCCAGGTTGGATTGTAATGACGCATTGCGGATAGCTCTCCTTGAACTCCCGCAATACGGCTGGAATGAGGTGCTGACATGCGGTGGTGCTCGCGCCGAGCCGGAGATGGCCGCGGCCCCATTGCCCGAGGTGCTCGAGTTCGTCACGTGCCAGCTGCATCTCGGTCACGATCTTTTTTGCACGAACCAGCAGCGCTTCTCCGGCCTCGGTGAGTGTCACCATTTTGCCAGCTTTGCGCAAAACGCGGCAGCCGATGTCCCTTTCGAGTGCTTTCATGGCGTGGCTGACGGCGGATTGGGTGAGGGAAAGTTGTCGGGCTGCTTCGGTGTAGCTGCCGGTCTCGGCGAGGGCGCAGAACGCGCGAAGCTGCCTGGAATCAAGGGTGGCAGACACTATGAATGAAATTCATACCGTGGATTAAAAGGTTTCGCAACGTTCATACCTGCGTTCAGCCGGAAGTGGCACGTCATCGGCTAACTGCGCCGTCGTTCACTTTCGCGAGCGTGAAGACCAGAAAAACATCTCTCAATTTTCGAGAATCGGGCGTGCTGCGGATCGGCTTTGTGCCGCTGAACGACTGCGCCCCGCTCGTCATGGCTCAGGAGCTCGGTCTTTTTCGGAAATACGGTGTGCGGGTCGAACTCAGCCGGGAAGTCGGATGGGCGACCATTCGCGACAAAATCATCTATGGCGAAATCGAAGCCGCGCATGCGGTGGCGGGTCTGGTTTTCGCGTGCAACCTCGGCCTTGGCTGCATCCAGAAGGCATGTCTCACCGGGTTGGTGCTGAACCTGCACGGGAACGCCATCACCCTCTCCAATCGCCTCATCGCCCGCGGCGTCACCGACGCGAAAACTCTTGGCGCCGCAGTGACGCGGTCCCGCGGCAAGCGCCCGTTCTCGTTCGGAGTAGCGGCCCAGGTTTCCTCTCACCACTTCCTGATGCGCCGCTGGCTGCGGACAGGGGGCATCAATCCCGACCGCGATGTGCGGCTGATCGTTGTGCCGCCTCCGCAAATGTTCGCAAACCTGAAGGCAGGTCACATCGACGGCTACTGCGTCGGAGAGCCGTGGAATTCCGTCGCCGTAATGCGCGGCGCCGGATGGTGCCCTGCCACCAGCGAAGATCTCGCGCCGTTGCATCCGGAGAAGATCCTGCTCGTGCAAAAACGTTTTGCCGAGGTGCGGGCCACCGAGCATGTCGCCCTGATTGCCGCCTTGCTGGAGGCGTGCGCCTTTTGCGATTGCGCGGAAAATCGTGAGCGAATCGTCGAGACGCTCGCGCAGCCGCAATACGTCGGAGCACCCATTGAAGCGCTGCGCATGAGCATGCTCGACCGCTTTCATTTTACCAAGGGGCGGGTCGAGAAAACCCCCGACTTCAACGTTTTTTCGCGTCACGACGCCAACCGGCCGTCGCCTGAAAAGGCGAACTGGATTCTGAGCGAACTCCAGGGATGCGGAGTGATCAACGATGCCGCCGTGATCACTCCGAACACCGGTCGCGACGCCTTTCGTGAAGACGTTTTCGAAAAAGCCAGACACCTCGTGCAATCAAACAACTAAGCCAAAATGAAAATCAGCGACCTTAAAAACTCGGGCCATTGGCCCACATTGCTCACCGCATTCCTCTACTTTGATTTCAGCTTCATGGCCTGGACGCTGCTCGGTCCGCTCGGCGTGCAGATCGGCGAGACGCTGCATCTCAGTGCGCAGCAAAAAGGGTTGATGGTGGCCGTGCCGATCCTTTCCGGGGCTGCATTGCGCATCGCCCTTGGTTTGCTCGTCGATCGCATTGGAGCGAAAAACACCGGCATCATGGCGCAGCTCATCGTCATGGCTGGTCTCGCCGCCGCATGGCTGGTTGGGTTGCAAAAGTCCGAAGCCACTTTGTTCATGGGCGCAGTGCTCGGTTTCGCGGGCGCGAGCTTCGCCGTCGCGCTGCCGCAGGCGGGCCGGTGGTATCCGCCGAACATGCAGGGCGTCGTGATGGGACTCGCTGGAGCGGGCAATGTCGGCACCGTGCTCGACGCGCTCTTTGCGCCGCGTCTCGCCGCGGCCTACGGATGGCGTGCGGTCTTCGGCCTGGCGCTGATTCCCGCGGTGCTCGTGCTCCTCGCTTATATGATTTTTTCGCGCGAAGCCGCGATTGATGTGAAACGCAAAAAGCTCGCCGATTACTGGCAACTGCTCAAACAGGCGGACGCGCACTGGTTCTGTTTCTACTACACGGTCAGCTTCGGCGGCTTCGTCGGACTCGCGAGTTCCTACGTGCTCTATTTTAAAAGCGAGTTCGGCCTGCCGCCGGTTCATGCCGGCGATTTCGCGGCCATCTGCACGGCGGGTGGCGCATTGCTGCGTCCCGTCGGCGGCGCGATCGCGGACCGCATCGGCGGCATCCGTTCGCTGTATCGCTTTTACGTCACGGCGGCCGTCGCGCTTGTTGCGGCGGGCATCGCGCACAGTTTGTATTTGAACCTCGGCATCCTCCTCGTCGCCTCCGCCGCGCTCGGGATGGCGAACGGCGCCGTCTTCCAATTGCTCCCGCAGCGCTTTGGCAAAGACATCGGCGTGATGACCGGTCTCGTCGGAGCCGGCGGCGGTGTCGGCGGATTTTATCTCGCGAGTTCGCTCGGATTTTCCAAAGGCATCACCGGTTCGTATCTCGCGGGTTTCTCGATCTTCGCCGCGCTTTGCGTCTGCGCGGTGTTCGGCCTAGGTCTCGTGAAAACACGCTGGCGCACGACTTGGGGCGCGCTCGCACAAGCTCGCATTTGAGTTGCCGACGTTTTTGAAAATCAACGCCACCAGCTTCGGAATGCCGCGATCTTCGCAAGCGCCATCGCACGACGCGTTCGCCGTGCAGAGCCGCGACGAAACGGTGATCGCGGTGCTGGCGGATGGCGCCGGCGCTTCGCGCGAAGCAGGCGAGGCTTCGCAAAAAATCGTGCAGTCGCTGATGGCAAACTACCGCGCGCGACCTTCAACGTGGCCGCCGCAGAAGGCCCTCGCAGAATTCACCAGGCTCATCAACCACACGTTGTATCACGATTCGCTCGCGCGATTCGGCGCGCCTGAGTTGATCTCGACGCTCTCAGTCGCAGTGATTGAAGGGGATAAACTTTACGGTCTCAACGTCGGTGATTCGCGCGTCTATCTCGCGCGCGGCGGCGCGCTTTCGCAGCTTTCCCGCGACCACGTCGCAAATGGCAATGAATACAGGCACGTCCTGAATCGCGCCATCGGGTTGGCGTCGGAGGTCGAGCCGCATTGCTTTGAGATGAGTCTCGCCGACGGCGACGTGGCGCTGCTTTGTTCCGACGGAGTTTCAAACGTGCTCGACGACGAAACGCTCAAGACCAGGCTGGGGCGCGGTTGCGCAGCTCGCGCGCTCGTCACGAACGCGCACAACCTGGCCAACTCGGAAACGCGGGACGACATGAGCGCCATTGTGCTCGAGGTCGCAGAAACCGGTAAACTGAAAGCTGTGAGCGAATTGCCGCTCGAGATTCCGACGTCCCTCAACCGGGGCGAGGTCTTCGACGGCTTCACGCTCGCGAAGCCTTTCCAGCACAGCGACTGCGTCTGGCTCGCCACGCGTAATGGCCAGCGGTTCACCCTCAAATTTGCGCCAGCCGAAGCGCGCGACAATGAAGCGGTGCTGCACCAGTTCGTGAAGGAAACATGGAACGCCACCCGGCTCGATGCCGACTTTTTTGTGAAAGCATTTGTTCCCGAAAATGCGACGACGCGCTGCTATGCGATGGAATTCATCGAGGCGCCGAGCTTGAAAACTCTACTCGGATCGCGCCGGCTTTCCGTGGACGAAACGATTGCGTTGGGAAAATTTCTGCTCAACGCCGCGCAATATCTTCTGCAGTTCGACCTCGTTCACGGCGACATCAAACCGGAGAACATCCTCGTCCTCAGCGGCTACGATTCGGTGCATTTCAAGCTCGTGGATTTTGGCAGCGCTACGGAGGTGTTTTCCACGACGACGCGGGCGGGAACAGCCAGCTACCTTGCTCCCGAGCGATTTCATGAAGCTCCCATTTCCGAGCGGACGGAGGTTTTTGCGATCGGCGTGACGCTTTTTGAAGCGGCCACGAACGCGTTTCCATACGGCGAGATCGAGCGTTTCCAGACACCGCATTTTCACGCTCCGAAACGCCCGGCCGTTTTGAATCCAAATGTTCCGCCGTGGCTCGAGGCGCTGCTGCTGCGATCGGTCAGCGCCGATCCGCAGCGCCGCCACCAGAATTATTCCGAATTGCTTTTCGATCTCGAGCATCCGGAAAAAGTCGAGCCCTTCCACCACCGCGACGCGACGTGGATCGAGCGCAACCCGATCCTTTTTTACAAAACCGGTTTTTATCTGCTGCTCGCGCTGACGCTCGGGCTGCTGATCAGAATTTTGAACCACTGAACCTTTCCATCCCCAGCGCAAAACCAATCAACCATAACCAAGGAGAAAACGAATGTTTAAACAACTGATGGTTGCCGCGCTGTGCGTGGCCGTAGGTGAAGTCCACGCGCAGGATGGCGCTTTGCTCGACCTGCTCGTGAAAAAGAAGATCGTTACCGCACAGGAAGCCGAGGATGTCCGTGCGGATCTCGTCAAGGAACAGGTCTCGACCAGCTCCGGCAAAATCGCGGTCGGCTCATGGGTCAAGGAAATGAAAATCGGCGGCGATCTGCGGATGCGCTACCAATACGACAGCCGCGATTTCCAAGTAGATCCGCCGGAAGTCGGTTCGCACAGCGTCGGCACACCGCACGACAAAGACCGGAGTCCAAACGGTGCCCAGCGTTCCATGTGGCGCTTTCGCTTGCGTCTGTATGATGAGTTCAAGCTCGCCGACAACTGGTTCGGCGGCGTGGGTCTGGCGACCACTCCGCTTGCGGATGGCGCGAACCAGACGCTCGGCAGCGGCTTCGGCAAATACGGCATCTTCATCAGCAAGGCCTATCTCGGTTGGAAAGCGACCGACTGGGCGACGATCATCGTCGGCAAACAGGCGAACCCGTTTTACACAACGGATCTCGTCTGGGATCCGGACATCAATCCGGACGGCCTAGTCACGACGTTCAGCATCAGCAAACTGTTTGCGGGACTTCCGCAAGGTGGCTTCTCGAAGGATGGCTTTTCGAAAGACGGCAAGGCAGTGGTTGCCGCCAAGCCCGCGGAACTTCCATGGGATCTGTCGCTCAACCTCGGTGCCTTTATTTTTGCTGACAACAGCGAGAACGGCGGCGCGACCGAGCCGGGACTCAGGGATAACGACTTCTCGACAGATTCATATCTTTTCCAGGGCCAGCTTGTCGGTTC